>JBKQNN010000228.1:0-6437 GCA_052145975.1 Rhodomicrobium sp.
CGTTGAGATGGCGTTCCCTCTCCCATGGGGAGAGGGACAGGGTGAGGGGCGATTCCCCCGTTATGTTAGCGCCCATGCGGAACGGTCGGGTTTTTTGACGGTTGGCATAACGCTGCCTGGCCAATCAGGACGCCCGCCGGCCCGCGAAATCGCTCAAGCGGAAGTTCGCCCGGAAGGCTTGGCCGAGCGTGCCCGCGTTCAGGGGATCGACCGGCGGCAGGCAGCCGAGGCGGCGCGCCTTGCCGAGGCTGAGGATCGTGCTTTCCACCTCCTCGTCACGCTCGCCAATAAAAGCAACGCCATGCAGCTCGATCGCGCGGCGCGCCATCGCTTCGAGCGATAGCAACGTGTGATTGACGGTTCCAAGCGAAGTCAGCGCACACAGGACCACCGGCAGGCCCCAGGATGCGAACAGATCGATCTGGAGAAGGTCCGGCGCCAGCGGAACCATCAATCCGCCGGCCCCCTCGATCACGAGCACGCCAGGCCGCGCCGGCAGCGCCAGCCGGCTTGCCTCGATCCGGACGCCCTCCCTTGCCGCGGCGATGTGAGGCGACGCGGGCAGCTTCAAGCGGTAGGCTTCGGGCAGGATACGATCTTGGCTCAAGCCGGAAAGGCGCCGCACGGTTTCGCTATCCGTTCCGGCCTCAAGTCCCGATTGGACGGGCTTCCAATAGCTTGCGCCAAGTGCTGCGGCCAGCGCCGCGCTAAAGACGGTCTTGCCAACCCCTGTGTCCGTGCCGGTGATGACAAAGCGCACGCTCGCTACCCCAGCCGTTCAAGCTCGAAGCGGAGCGCCTCGATCATCCCGGCGGCAATTCCAGCGGATATATTCGACGTGAGCGCGATCCTGAGCCGCGCGGTGCCCTCGGGAACGGTCGGCGGCCGGATGGCGCGAATATCGTAGCCGTGCGCGCGCATCGCAGCGGCGAGCGCTGTGGCGCGGGTGTCGGAGCCAACGATCACCGGCAGGATTTGCGAGCCGCTCGGCGGAACCCCGCACTGGCTTTCAATTGCGGCGTTTGCAAATTCGATCAAGCCCCCGAGCCGCTCGCGGCGCTCCGGCTCGAGCTTGCAAAGGCGCAAGGCCGCGCGCACGGCCGCCGCGGTGAGCGGCGATGGCGCCGTCGAGTAGATGAACGGCCGCGAATAGTTGACCAGGAAATCGCGGAACGCACGCGGCC
The DNA here is from genome assembly GCA_052145975.1 of Rhodomicrobium sp. Lineage (GTDB taxonomy): Bacteria > Pseudomonadota > Alphaproteobacteria > Rhizobiales > Rhodomicrobiaceae > Rhodomicrobium. The sequence continues at coordinate 1,185 of JBKQNN010000228.1, forward strand.
CGCAGAGGAGCGCGCCCGCCGAGCCGAGCCCTTTCCCGCAAGTGTGGAGCGAGACCGCATCCGGCCGCCCTTCGAGCCAGGCGCTTAACCCCCGCCCGTCCGGCCCGAAAACGCCCGTGGCGTGCGCTTCATCGGCCGCAAGCAGACCGTCGTGCCGGCTCGCGATTTCGGCGAGGTCCGGGAGCGGCGCGCGGTCGCCGTCCATGCTGTAGAGGCTTTCAACCGCGATCCAGGGGCGCCCCTTGCCGCCGGCCCTCCGCCAGGCGCGGATCTTATCCTCGAAAGCCGTTGCATCGTTGTGCGCTGCCTCGGCGAGCTCCGCCCGGCCCGCGCGCATGCCATCATGGGCGCTCGCATGGATGAGCGTGTCGTAAACCACCAAATCGCCGCGCTGGGGCAGGGCCGCGAACAGTGCGTAGTTCGCGGCAAACCCGCTGCTGAAGTAAAGCGCGGATTCGGCGCCGAAAAATTGCGCCGCTTCTTCTTCCAGCGCTGCGTGCTCGGGATGATTGCCGCGAAGCAGCCGCGACCCGCCCGCTCCCGCCGGAACGCCGCGGTCCAGAGCCTCCTGGATCGCCGCCTTCAGCTCGGGCGAGTCCGCGAGGCCCAGATAATCGTTCGAAGTGAAGTCATGGCCCGCCGGGGGAGCGAGCTGCCGGAGCCGCCCGCGCGCCTCAAGACCTGCCAGCAGCTCCTCATAAGGCTTCATTGAAACGGATGGACATGTCACTGCGCGGACACTTCTCGCTGCCGCAACCCCTTCTTGGCAAATTCAGCGGATTCCTGTGGCGAGTCTTCAAATATATGAAAGTCTAAACGCTTTTCGACGTGAAAATATTGCGTCGAGCCACCCTCGAGAATGAGATTTTGCTTAAGCATTGGACCGGATATCATGCTCATATCCAGTGACAGGACATGCTCGCCGGAAGGGGCCTTTACCATCAAATAGTCGCCGTCTGTAAGGGCGCCAATGCGTTTTCCGTCCAGATACACAGCCGAATCCGTACTAAGATTGTCGAGGAAGCCAATGTTGAGCCCGCTCTTTGGCCAATAAAAATAAATTGTTCCCGTCCCGCTCGGTATCTTCGGACCGGTCGAAAGCAACGCCAGAGCCGTGGCGGCGTTAAGTTCGGCCGTGTATATACTAAGCCCTTTATCGATGATTTGGAAATACAGCGGATTTTGCGCGGAAACCGTGATCTGGGACTCGAACGTTTTTGATAAATTATCGAGAACGCCGTTCTTCTGTTTCACCACAAGTTTGTGCGGGCCGTTCGGAACGCTAACAGTCAGCGGCGCATCGAAATCGACCGTACCAACGGCGGCCGTGTCAATCAGCACTTCGATCTTGGAATGGAACGCAGTACCCAGGAAGGTGTCTTCGCGGGGCCACAAAATGGTGACCTGTCCTGTTGGGCCCTCAGCAGCGATTGCCGGTTTGTTGTTCTTCGCGCAAGGGCAATCGCACTTTTGAGCGGCGAGCGCGCCATAAACAAAATGGTATAATAGAAGGCTGATGGCGAGAAAGAGGCTATTGGGAAAAGCTTTGCCGAGCCAAACAAGCTGTTTTTTCATACGGAAGAGCTCCATTGCCGAACTTGAAGAACAATGCTCAGATGGCTTTACAACATCGGTGCTCTTAACAAAATCGGATTCAGAGGGTTTCAAGCGGCCCGAAGTGCGTTCCCCGTCTTGGCGCAGACGTAGCCCGTTACGCAGCACAGTTCTAAGCAGACATTCCTTGGTTGCCCAACGAATGCCTGCTTAGGTTCCTTTGTTTGCGCAGAGTTTTTTCGCAAAACCGGGAAGGCCACTTTTGCGAACTCTGCTTAGCGCTTGCGCTACCACTTCCCCGGCGTTGGCGAGGCCATCAGGGCCGTCGCCGATAGTCGCGATATAAGTCGGCTTCGATAGCGGCGATAAAAGATTCGACGGCTTGATCGGGTTCGGCGCGGCCCTCCTCCCAATCGCGCAGCGCCGGTAAGGGAATGCCGTAGCGATTTGCAAATTGCTCTTGGGTGAGCCGCAGCCTCGCGCGCAAGAGTTTGACGCGCGCCACCGGCTTCGTGTTTGCAGGCTGCTCCCCTGCCGCAGGCTGCGCACCCCGGCCGGCGAAAGCGGCCTCAAGAATGTCTTTAGCGCTTCTTTCCATGGTATCGCCGTTTCACAAGGATTGAGCCGGCGTTGGCGCTTCCGCCGGCATCGGCGCCAGGCCCAGCTTCGAGAATAGCGCTCTATCCTTGTCTTCGGCTGGATTGCCGGCGGTCAAAAGCGTGCAGCCGAGAAAGATCGAGTTGGCGCCGGCCAAAAAGCACAGCGCTTGCAGCTCATCGCTCATCGAGGCGCGGCCGGCCGACAGCCGCACCATCGAGCGCGGCATCATGATGCGGGCAAGCGCAATCGTCCGCACGAACTCAAGCGGATCGAGCGGCCCGGCACCCTCCAACGGCGTGCCCGGAATCGGGATCAGCAGGTTTACCGGAACGCTTTCGGGGTGCTGGGCCATGTTGGCGAGCGTGACCAGCATATCGACGCGGTCTGCCTCGCCCTCGCCCATGCCAACGATGCCGCCGCAGCAGACCTTGAGGCCGGCCGAGCGCACGTTATCGAGCGTATCGAGCCGCTCGGCGAAGCTTCGCGTCGAGACGATCTCGCTATAATAGCGTTCCGACGTATCGATGTTGTGATTGTAGTAATCGAGGCCAGCGCCCTTAAGCCGCTCCGCGCCGGCATGGGTAAGCATGCCGAGCGTCATGCAGGTTTCCATCCCGAGCGCCTTCACGCCCTCCACCATCGCGCAAATCGCGTCGAAATCGCGCCCCTTGGGGTTGCGCCATGCCGCGCCCATGCAATAGCGCGTCGCACCCGCCGCTTTCGCCTTGCGCGCCTCCGCGATCACGCGCTCGACCTCCATGAGCTTGGAGGCGGTAAGCCTGGTCTTGTGATGCGCGGACTGGCCGCAATAGGCGCAATCCTCGGGGCAGCCGCCTGTCTTCACGGAGAGAAGGCTGCTCATTTGCACCCTGTTCGGATCGAAATGGCGCCGGTGGATGGTTTGGGCCAGAAAGAGGAGGTCGTTGAACGGGGCCTGGTACAGGGCTTCCGCCTCGGATCGCGTCCAATCGTGGCGGTCGCCGGCATCGCCGGACATAGGGTTGAACAAGGCGTTAAGCCCTCTCAAAATCTGCGGATTCCGCTCTTGTAAACCGGCTCCAGGCGCGGCGCAACCCGGTGGCGCCGGGCAAACATTTCCTGGCTTGCCCAACGAACGCCCAGCAGCTGCTAGGGTCGAACCCGCCATTCAAGCTATCCGAACCGAATTCTGAAGCCCCCCAACAAGGGGAAACAAGCCCGTTGGGGTGAGGCGGCAAGCCGGCGGGCGCGGTCATGCCGGGTTCGTTTTTCCGGTGGCGCGGGCGTCTCGCCGAACATCCAGGCATAGCCAAATTTCATAACACTCTCCTACCTCCGCACTCGCAAGACCTTGCGCCGCGATATCCCGCCACGCGCCTCGTGGTTCTCCTATTGTTCACATGGCAGGCTTGCGCGAACCTTGTTGGGGATAACCGCACGTTCCGGTTGTGTTCCCGTTTGGCTGCTGCCATCTTATGGCCAGCCCCAAAGCAGTTTTGAATTGCAGAGGATAGTAACCGTATGCCCGCGGGATCGCATAAAAGAGCGTTAGCGTAGTTGAGAGTTTGATGAAGTACTCGATTATACCGGAGGCCGAGCCTTTGCTTGACTATACTTACATATATAGAAGCGGCATTTTTGCCGAACGAACCCAATTTTCCCCTGTGAAATCAGCTGCCGGCCTTACGCAGCAAAATTCAGCCCGCTGGCCGTTACCGGCACGATGGCCGCTAACGCCTGTGAAAGCCATGCGTTGGACAAGCCAGGAAACTCTGCTTAGCCAGACCTCCAGCGCTGCCGGCCCTATTGCCGCAGTCCGCAGGCTGATGCTAGGTTCCGGCCCATGCTCGATAACGCGGCGCATTTCACGGAAGGGGGCTTGCGATTGCAGCCCATCCAGCTCGGCGGCGTGACGATTGAGAGCCCGGTTATTCTTGCGCCGATGTCCGGGGTCACCGACAGGCCATTCCGCCGCATCGTCCGGAAATTCGGAGCCGGACTGGTTGTGACCGAGATGCTCGCCAGCAAGGCGGCGATCCGCGAGCACCGCAAGACGCTGCGGATGTCGGAGCGGGAGGCGGACGAGGGCCTTCTGGCGGTGCAGCTAGCGGGCCGCGAGCCTGAAATCCTGGCCGAGGCCGCCCGTCTGGCCGAGGATCGTGGCGCGGACATCGTCGACCTCAATTTCGGCTGCCCGGTGAAAAAGGTGGTCAAAGACCTCGTGGGGGCGGCGCTGATGCGCGACGAGGCGCACGCGGCGAAAATTTTCGAGGCGGTGGTGAAGGCGGTGAAGCTGCCGGTGACGCTCAAGATGAGGATGGGCTGGAGCCCGGACCGTCTCAACGCGCCACGTCTGGCGAAAATCGCGGAAGGTTGCGGGATCGCCATGGTCACCGTGCACGGCCGCACGCGCTGCCAGTTCTACGGCGGCGAGGCCGACTGGGGCTTTGTGGGCCAAGTCAAGCGCGCGGTTTCCATTCCCGTCGTGGTGAACGGCGACATTTGCAGCAGTACCGATGCGGCGCGCGCGCTGGCGCTGTCCGGGGCCGATGGCGTGATGATCGGGCGCGGGGCTTATGGTCGCCCGTGGATCATCGCACAGGTGGCGGCATTCTTACGCGGGGATGTCGCACCGGCCGGGCCCACGTTGCGCGTGCAATTCGAAACGGTGATGGAGCATTTCGAGGGCGTACTGGCCTATTACGGCGAGCGCGCGGGGGTGCGGATCGCGCGGAAGCATCTCGGCTGGTACAGCGCGGGTCTGCCGGGCGCGGCGGAGTTTCGCGCTGGCGTTAACGGGGCCGGCGAGGCGGCAGCGGTGCGCGGGTTGATCGCCAAGTTTTGGGGGCCGATGGTGTAAGCATTGGCAATGCCGCGCGGCAAGACCCCCTCACCCCAACCCTCTCCCCAAGGGGAGAGGGAGTCCGCTCGCAGCCGTTGTTAGGGCGTTCCCTCTCCCCTTGGGGAGAGGGACAGGGTGAGGGGGTCTTTTGCGGGCGCTATGCGAAGCACTCAGCCGGATCTGGTATCACGCAGCGGCCTGTTCCGGGGCCTGGCCGGCTTCCCATTCGATGCGCTCGCTTGGGAAGCGCACCGTGACGGTGGTTCCGTGCCCAGGGC
>JBKQNN010000229.1:0-9399 GCA_052145975.1 Rhodomicrobium sp.
GGCAGCCGACGGTAATCAGGTCAGAGTCCAGACACGTCCCAAAGCTTCAGCATTTTGTCATCGCCACCGGAGGCGGCGAAGCGTCCATTGGCAGAGATAGCAACCGATCTTACGCTAAAGGAATGGGCCGGAATGGTAAGTATCTCCCGGCCCGTATTTGTCTCCCAGAAACTTAGCGTCCCGTCGAGGCTTCCGGACAAGACGTAGCGGCCATCCGGAGAGAACGCGACAGAAGTTACGGCGCCATCATGTCCCGCACAGGAGAGAAGCTCGCGGCGGCTCGCCATATCCCAAAGCTTCAACGTCTTGTCGCTGCTTCCTGAAACCGCCAATTTGCTATCTTTAGAAAATGCGACGGAATTCACGGCGCCAGTGTGCCCGCGTAATGTAATGAGTTCTTCGCCTGTCGCGATGCTCCAAAGCGTTAAATCTCCAGCCGTATCACCCGCAAGCGCGAAGCGTCCGTTTGACGAATAAGCAACGCAGGAAATTGGTGGAATACGTGACCACCACTGCTTTTTAACAAGGCTATGGTCGCGGTTGTGAAACCGCTTGATTCGCTTTTTTGTCCTCACTTCCCACAAACCGAATGTTTTTCTGTTGAGTGAGGATAGTAAAAAAGAGCCATCAGATGAGAATGAAATATTCGTTACTTTTATCTCGTTTATAAATCGCACAAATAAAGCAAGAAGCATGCATATAAACAAAAATGAATATACAGGAATGTCCCAATACTGTTGCCAACTATTGGCACGTTCAAATCCATGTAAAAACATGAAAAATGTAGCTAAGGCCTGAAGCGGAATAATCAACCAGCGATCAATCGGGCCTCTGGACAGCACATGCGGTTTCGAACGCTCGGGGTTGGAAATGTCGAAGAGTGTTAGCCTGGCGAAAATGCTCCCAACCCCGCCGGCCGCAATGGTGTTTCCGTCCGGTGAAAAAGCGACCGCGTTGACTGGTCCCACATGCAGCTTGATGCCATCTTTATTGTTTTGGATGTGCGGCTTCTGCCAATCGCCTTCCGTGTGCCAGAGCTTGATCGACTTGTCGGCCGAGCCTGAAAGTATAAGATGACTTTGAGGTGAGAAGGCAACCGAGGTGACAGCCTTGGAATGTCCCGTAAAGGCATGAATGAGCCGCTCGGGCTTGGGCATCCGCGTCTCGCTGCTTTTGCGCGGCTCCGGGCCAGGCTTTGCGGCGCGCTTTTCGAGCTGGGCAATTTGCAGGAGATACTTCTTGGCTTCTTCCTGAACGGCGCGTGAATCGTCATCCGCAGCTCCTTCGATCAGCTCCTTGATGCGCGTTCGCAACGCTTCGTTCGACGTTAAGCTGTAGAGGCGCGCCAGCTCGGCGACCGCCGTTTTCCTAAAAGGAACACTCTCGCTTTTTAGGTGCTGCCCGGCTGTTGCGATTGCAGCCTCGACGTCCGATGGTTCCTGAGGATCGGCCTGAGGCTTGCCGACCTTTTGTTCGGATTTCGGCGCCTTGTTCAAGAAGAGCGGCAGGGTTGAGATATCGCCAGCTTTCTGCCGGGGCACATGCAATTCCGGATTTACGGCGGTTACCCCGAATCTTTGAAAAATGCGGTGTCGCACAGCCCCCTTCAAATCCTGGAGCGAAAGCCTTTCTTCTTGCCCCGGCGCGCCATCGCGAATGACATCGGCGAGCGCGCCGGTGAACATGGTGAATTCTTCCCCTTCCGGGGCAAGCGCCGCCATGTCGCGCGGAGCCGCCGCGAACAGGGCCGTTCCGTAAGCCGGGAAGCCCTCTGCAATGCGCTCCCTGACGCCGTGATCGGCTTCGCCTGACATAAATATTCCGCTAGCAGCGGATGCATAGCAGCAGTCAAAAATCAAATAGACGCGCTTGTCGGCGAAGCGCGTATCGAGATCCTGCCGCAGATCGAAGGGTTTCAGCCCGGTCGTCGCCTTCTGGGCATTCTTCGTCGTTCTCAATGTCAGGTAGAATATTTGGCCGGGCAGATAGTCGCCATGGCCGCAATAGTAGAACACAATGTCTTTCATCGTCAGGCTATGTTTGTCGATGAAGTCCATGATCGACTGGGTTAGCTCGTGAGGAGCCATCTCCGCGTCGAATAAATCCAGGACGGCCGTATTCTTAAACGTTAGGTTTTTCGGATCGAACAGGCTCTTGAAAAGCTGCGCGGAACGCTTGAACGCAGCATTGTCCAGGTTTTGCATATATGGGAATTCGCTCGCGCCCAAAAGCACGACGCCGAGCGTTGCCGGTTTGGATGCGGCTGGGCCGGCCTGGACACCAGGTTCCAACCCCATCCGTCTCGCGCCCTCTTCGGCCGATATGCTGCCGTCGCCGCTGCCGATGCGAACTCCCTCGCCGGCGCTGTTCGTCAAGCTTATCGATACGCCCCACCGCTCGCTTGCCCAATTGACGGCGTGAATGAGGGTTGCAATCCTGGAACCCCAATCGACGGCCGTTGCGCCCCAATGGAGGATCGTGATGGCCTCGGCGATGAACATCTGATCGCCGCTTTTCCGATCCGCGCCGATTGCCTCGCGCGGTATTCCGCCAGCGATCAATTCTTGCTCGATGTATTGGAGGATTTCCGCAGCCTCCTCCGGCCGCGCCCCAGGAACTCTAATCGTGACATCAGTCGGCCGCACCTGATCCGGCATTCCTGCCCCCATATACCGATAAAGGCCAAGCTAGCGCCGATCATGAATAACGCGAAAAGCGGATGGTTGCAATTAGATGCTATTTTGTGCTGTCCAAGGCAGTTCGGTAAGTACCGACGCCGTGTCCCAAAACCGGCCATTAAATAAAAGCCGGGAGCCGCTGTGATAGAGTGCCGCGCGCGATGGCAGCGTGGCGCTCGATGGCAGCAGCGGGAACAGCCCGTTCGCCACCGCGCTTGTGAAGCACATGGACGAGGATGGCGTGGAGCTGGGCCGCTTCTTCCGCCGCGTGACGAGCACCGTGCTCGCCGCCACCAACAACCAGCAGGAGCCGTTCGTCTACGGCCGCATCCCGGACGAGGACTTCTATTTCAAGCCGCCGAAGTGATACCGGCCGCGCGGCGGGCGGCGTGCCTGCCATCCGGTGCCTACCATCCGGCTTCCGCCGTAGGCGGTGGAGGCATGCCGCATACTGTGCTATAATGGCCGGTATGGACAGGGATACCGTCATCGCCAAGCTGCAGGAGCACCAAGCCGAGCTTCAAGCTCTGGGTGTCGCACATGCCTCCGTGTTCGGCTCCACGGCAAGGGGCGATAATACACCGGCTTCAGATATCGACGTTGCAGTCAAGCTCGACCCGGCCCGCGCACTTTATGGACTGGATGGCTTCGGCCGCCTTATGGAAATCGAGGCCCGTTTGGAAACCATCCTGCAAAAGCCGGTCGATGTCGTAGCTGAGCCAGCAAGGAAGGAAAGGCTGCAGGCGGAGATCGAGAAGGATCGCGCCGTTGCCTTCTGATAAGGCTGCAAGGCGGCTTCAGGATATCGTCGATGCCGCTGGAGATATCGCCGGCTTTATCGGCGGCATGGACGAGACCGCCTTCCGCAAGGACCTTAAAACCATCCGCGCCGTAGAGCGCAGCATAGAGATCGTGCTTGAGGCGGCGGCAAAGCTTGGTGACGATGTTAGGGCTCGCCTCGGCGATCACCCGTGACATAAACTACATGGCATGGGCAATAAGCTGCGCCACGAGTACGATGTGGTTGCGCTCGACGTTATCTGGGATGTCGCCGCCAACAAACTCCCCCTCTTGGCCGCGGATTGCCGCCGGGTTTTGGAGGGGATGCGGCAGCCATAGCGCGAGGCGCAAAAAAGCCCCGGTCACATTGCTGTGCCGGGGCCTGTGCCAAAAACAAGGATATGTGCGCTCTGCTTTGCGGAGTCATCCCGGAAGCCGCTTGGCTCGCTATCCGGGATCTTAAAAGGCAATCACGGAATTTGGAAAGATCCCGGATAACGCCTTCGGCGTTTCCGGGACGGCACTATCGCGCCGCCGTTAACCAATCTTATGCACGTAAGTTTAATGCAATTTCGCCTATTTTTTTATCGAAGGGCAGGGTTGGAGTAGGGACGGGTAGCATGACAGCGGCGGATTTCCTGCGTTTTGTGATTATCGTAAGCCTCGGCGTGCTTGCATTCATCACGTTTCTCGTGGCGGGCACCATCCTTGGCGTGATGTGGCTCGACAGCTGGACCTGTGGCGCATGCAGCCGCTATCCGGCGGGGCTTTATATTCTGGGATTGCTTGGCATTTTGTTGATTATTTCGATCAGCAACGAAGCGAGCGAGGTGCCGGAAAAGTGGACGCCCTGGATCAAGGACAACCGGACGGTGCTTATCGTAGGGGCGATCAGCTTCGTCACCGCCCTTTTCGTCATGCATTCGCGCTGGTGGCTTTAGGCCGCCTTCGTCATCCCGGAAACGCCAACGGCAATCCGGGATCGTTACAAGCTCGGGCCGGCATATCTTACGATCCCGGATAAGCGCTGGAGCGCTTTCCGGGATGACGAAAAAGGGACCCGCCGTTTCAGGCTGCCCCGTCCATTGCATGACGCCAAAAACTACTTCATCGTTGGGATGACGAACCCAGCGCCGGACTTGATGCCGCCGGCCCAAGCCCGTTCAAGCCGCCGAAGCTGGACTTTTTCCAGCCGCCGAAGGTGTAATAGGCGAGCGGCACCGGGATCGGCACGCCGATGCCCACCATGCCCACATTTACGCGGGCGGCGAAATCGCGCGCCGTGTCGCCGCCGCGGGTGAAGATCGCGACGCCATTGCCGTATTCGCGATCGCTCGCGAGCGCCGGGGCCTCTTGGTAATCGTGCGCGCGCACTATCGAAAGTATCGGGCAAAGTGAGTCCGGCCACCTGTCTACTTTCGTGTACAACCCGGAAAGCATAGAAGTAGAGAGCGGTATAGAGCAACCGCGTATAAGTAGTGCGTGTGTAACGCGCTAGCAACGGCTGGAATAAAAGTACTTTCGCTGGTTGTAATGCTGGTATGGTTGTGAAAGTAATAGGCCACACCCTTTGCGAGTGCGAGCCAAGAGGACGGAGACTGGGCGGTAGCCCAAGCCATTGCAACGTTGGAAATACGGGGGATAAACGATGAAACACTTCTTGAAAGCTGCAGCGTTCGCGGCGCTGCTAACCGCAACAGGCGCCCAGGCGGCGGATCTCAGCGCTCCGGCAGCATACTCGCCTGAGGTTGCCGTTCCAGCCTGGTGGCAGGCAGGGGATATCTTCGTGCGCGTCCGCGGCGAGGCGTTTATTCCCGAGACTCACACAGGCAATTGGAACGCCAACTCGCTTCCTGGCGGTACTCTCTCGGGCGCGGACCTTTCGATCGACACCACGGGCATCCCAGAGCTGGATATTTCCTACTTCCTCACCAAGAACATCGCGCTGGAGGTAATCTGCTGCGTGGGCCAGACAACTGTTAATGCCTCAGGCTCGCTTCCCGGTCTAGGCCTCAGCGGCAAGGTTGGCGACACTTGGTTTTTTCCGCCAACGATCATGTTGCAATACCACTTCGACTACGGCCAGTTTAAACCCTACCTCGGCATCGGCGGGAACTACACTTGGTTCTTCGACGAATCGGGCGGGGGGCTGAACTACAGGGGCTTGAAGCTGGATAGCGCGGCAGGGCTCGCGTTCCAGGCCGGCTTCGACTACCATTTGACGGGCAACTGGTTCCTGAACGTGGATGCGAAGCAGTTGATCCTGGGCACGGACTTCCACGTCGACGTTCCCTCGCTGCCGCTGGTACGTGTGACCGGACACGTCGATCTCGACCCGACTATCGTGGGCGCCGGTATAGGGTATCGTTTCGGCGCGGCCCCGGCTCCGCTGAAATGATAGCAGGGCCGCGGGTTGTGGCAACAGCCCCGCGATCCGGCCCCAAGATGAACGCGCAACTACAGCCCGAGGCAAGTTCGCACCCCACTTGCCGCACGCTCGCAAGCGAACTTGCCTCGGATAAGCTGTACTAGAAACAAAGAGTTGCTAGTACGCCTGATCCGCAAGAAATCCTGTCAGCGCCAGCCGCAAATGGGTCGGGATTTCCTGCGGGGCGTACTAGCCCCGTGCTTTCTCTTAGCCGCGCATCGCCGCATGACCTGTGGCGCTGTAGCCACAATTACCCTGGTTAACAAAGTCTTGACATGATTTTTTGATTTTTATCAAACAACCTAGAGCTGTATTGGCTATCAATGGGGGCGGTGACGCGAGTACGTGCCGCCAGCGGCGAACGGGCGCGCAAGCCGCTCTGCCGGCAGTCAGTAGGGTAGGGAGTTGGTTATGACGAGTTTTGTTAAAGCCGCCGCGTTTGCGGGGCTTTTGGTAGCGACGGGGGCGCAGGCGGCGGATCTGAGCGGCCCGGTGAGCATGGGCGGCTATAAGGACGACGTGCCCTATTCGTGGTGGAACGCAGGCGATATCTTCGTCCGCGTTCGGGGCGAAGCGGTTATCCCGCAAACGTCCACGAATAACTGGAAGGTCTTCGGTGTTCCTATAAGCGGACCCGATGTGCCGATTTCCACCTCCGGCATCCCGGAACTCGACATTTCTTACTTCCTGACCAAGAACATCGCTATCGAGGCGATCTGCTGCGTTAGTCAGCACCAAATTAACGGCACGGGCGCTATTTCGAGCTTTGGCAAGGTTGGCGACGTTTGGCTCTTCCCGCCCACGGTATTGCTGCAATACCACTTCGATATGGGCCAGTTTAAGCCCTATGTTGGCGCTGGCGTTAACTACACCGTCTTCTTCGACGAGAGTTCCGGTCCAAACTACACCGGCCTCAAGCTTAACAACGCTTGGGGCGCTGCGGTGCAAGCCGGCGCAGACTATCACCTGAGCGGCAATTGGTTTGCTAACTTCGACTTCAAGAAGCTGTGGTTCGACACCGATGCAAGCGTTAATCTCCTGGGCGCCATTCCGGTTAGCGCGCACGTCAACCTCGATCCCATCATCGTTGGAGCGGGCATCGGTTATCGCTTCGGCACGGGCTACACTCCGCTAAAGTAGCCCGCTCAAACGGTCCCATCGGAAAGCGCGGCAGCGGAGCCGCGCTTTTTGGGTATGGCTGGGCCAAAATTGCGTTAAGCCCGTTGGCTATATGTTTCGCGCGCCGAGCTGGGCCGTTTGACATCGGCCGGGGGGCTGTGCAAGTTGGCGGCCAGGTTAAAGGCTGCCTGCCGGGGCGCAGTTCACGCGGTAAAATGACGAATTCTCCTAAATCCAAGCCGGCCCGCCCGAATCAAAAGAGCGCTTACTGGATCATGCGGCGCCTCTGGCCGGAGCATGTCCAGAAATATTGGCTGCAGCTCTTGCTTGCGTTCGCTCTGCTTGCTCTGCTTGCATCGACGCAGGGGGCGTATCCGCTCATCATCAAATACTCCTTCGAATCCCTCTCGAACGGCGACACCACCTTCCTTTGGTGGATCATGGGCATCATCGTCGCGGTGACGAGCCTGAAGGGCGGGATCGATTATCTCCAGAACGTCCTGACAAGCCGGATCAGCATCAATCTGGGGCTGGACATGCAGAAGCGCCTGTTTGCGCATATTCTGCGCGCCGACTTCGAGCGGCTGATGCGGGAGCCGCCTGGCCAGCTTTTGTCGCGCATCGGAAACGATCTTGGCAGCATTCAAGCCGCTATCATGGCCGTCTTTACGACGGCCATAAGGGATGTGCTGAGCGTGATCGCGCTCGCTTTTTCAATGTTTTATATCGATTGGGTGATGACGCTTGGCGTGGTCCTGCTCTATCCGCTGGCGGCGCTGCCGATTTCGAGCATAGGGCGGGCAATCCGCAAGAATGCCTACCGGACGGCGCTGCAGGCCGGCAATTCGACCTCGGTTCTCGTCGAACAGCTTTCCTCGCCGCGCCTGATCAAGACTTTCAGGCTTGAGAACTATGCCATCGCGAAAATGAACGGCGAGTTCGAGAGGGTGAACCAGCTCCGGCTCAAAACGGTAAGAATACGGTCGGCGCTGAACCCAATTCTTGAGGTCTTTGCCGGCGCGGCAATCGCGGGCGTGATCGGCATCGCTGCATACCGGATCACCCACGGAAACAAGACCATCGGCGATTTCACCGGCTTTATTAGCGCGCTCTTAATGATGGCGCAGCCGATACGCGGGTTCGGCAGCTTGAACAACCGCGTTCAGGAAGGGCTCGCATCGGCCCAGCGCTACTATGAAGTGCTAAGCGAAAAGCCCATAATTGTCAGCGCAGGCGGCGCGAAACCGCTGGGCAAGGTCAAGGGCGCCATCGAGTTCCAAGGCGTTTATTTTGCCTATGCGTATGGCGAACGCGAAGCGATCCGGAATTTCTCGCTCTCCGTGCGCCCCAACACGACAGTTGCGCTCGTCGGTAGAAGCGGGGCGGGAAAGTCCACCATTTTCAACCTTGTGCCGCGGCTCTACGATCCGCAAGCCGGCGCGATTCTGATCGACGGGCAGGATATCAGGGGCGTTACGGTTGAATCGCTTCGGGATTCGATGGCTCTGGTCAGCCAGGACATCAGCCTGTTCGACGACACGATCGAGGCCAACATCGCACTCGGCCGCTTGAACGCAGCCAGAGAGGATATCGAGGCTGCCGCCAAGGCCGCCGCCGCCCACGAGTTCATCGAGAAGTTGCCGCAGGGCTATCGCACCATGATCGGAGACCGCGGCGTGCGGCTTTCGGGAGGGCAAAGGCAGCGTGTGGCGCTTGCCCGCGCGATTTTGCGCAACGCGCCAATTCTTTTGCTCGACGAGGCCACGAGTGCGCTCGATGCGGAATCGGAGCGGCTGGTGCAAACGGCTCTTGCCGCGTTCAGCCAGTCGCGGACGACACTGGTCATCGCGCACAGGCTTGCGACCGTGAAGAACGCCGATACGATCTGCGTGATGGAGGACGGAGAGATCGTCGAAACCGGCAGCCACGCGCAACTGCTGGCGCTGGATGGGATATACGCGCAGCTCTGCAAATCGCAGGCGCTGCTGCCGGGCGAGGCCGGCATATCCTTGACCGCAGCGGGCGAAGAAGCCGCCGCCTAATTGTTTGCAACCCTCATCCCGGAACCTCGGAGGCGGTATCCCATAGGCGCTAACATAAGTGTCGTCTGACGGGTCGTGCCATGACCTGAGCTTCCGCCCCTCACCCTGTCCCTCTCCCCATGGGAGAGGGGACGCCTTCTCAACGGGCACGCCCGGACTCCCTCTCCCAAGGGGAGAGGGCTGGGGTGAGGGGCGGTCCCCACGTTCGTTACGCCATCGGCGTCTAATACCAACGGTCAAAAGTCCTGACCGCTTTGGAACACACCCCGTCATCGCGAGGCGGCCCTTGCCGCCGTGGCGATCCAGGAGCACCGTCAGTGACTTGACTGGATTGCTTCGCTTCGCTCGCAAT
>JBKQNN010000230.1:0-5904 GCA_052145975.1 Rhodomicrobium sp.
GTTTTGCCTAAGGCTTCCTCCCCACCCCGCCTCGCGGCGGCGCAGTTGCCTTCGGCTAACGGTTCCGGCCAATCGGCCCGTAGAGGACTTCCACCTCCTAGATCAACGCCATGCCTGGCACACAAAAAAAACCAGCGGCTTTCGCCGCTGGCTCGAATGCTGAATACTAGCCTAGCTTACTTCAGCGGGCCTTCCTCAGGCGACCAAAGCGGCTTCACGATCTTCAGCCAGCCGGTGGTGTTCTTCACGCCGTAGTTTTGCTCGGCGACATCCTGCGACACTTGGAAAATCGCAGAGAAGCTGCCGAAGTCGTATCCGACCATGCCGCCAACCGCGAACTGGCTCTGCTGGCAAGCGGGGAGGAAGTTGAGCGTAGCTGTCGAGGTAACCGGGCAGAGCATGTTGCCGTTCTCGAGATCCTGAGAACCATAAGCGATGACGCCGACCGTGAGCTTGCCGAACTTACGGGCCACCGTCAGGTCGTAGTTGAACCATGCTGGGTTATAAAGAAAAGCGCCCAAGCCTTCGAGGTTGTTCGAAGCGCCCGAACCAATGAAGAAGTTACCCAAAACTTCCCAGCCGCCTGCGATGTAAGCGACATCTGCCTGGCCCATGAAGCGGGTCTCTTGGATGCCGAGGAGCGAGCTATCGCTGGCGAGCCACGCGCCGCCGCCAATAGCGAAGTTCCAGCCGTTGCCGAGGTTCCACTTGATCGAAGACTCTACCAGACCGTTAAGCCAGCCCTGGGAGCCAGCCAATGCGCCCAGCTGAGGATGGAGTATAGCGCCGGTGTCAACGCTTGCCCACGGGATCGTACCGTCGATCTGGATGCGACCGCCGGCGATCTGCCACGGCGTCGACCAGATCAGCCACACGGGGATAACGGCTTCCAAGCCATTAACCGGCGTGTTTTCAGGCGGGGTAGCAACCTGTAAGGTATAGGGCGTGTTGCTGCTGGTGTTCCCCTGCTGCACAACCCCGATCGTGATGTCATAGACGCCTTCCGGCAGAGGCGCGCCAAGAGCGATACCGGTCGAGATACCGGGCGTCAGTTGCGAGCCGGCGAGTACTGCAGACGAAGAAGCGGCGAGCGCAACAGCGCCGAGAGCCGCAAGCTTAATGGTGTTTTTCATAAAACCCCCTCCAAAGTGCCAAATCCGGCTTCCCCGCGCCTTCTGCGGCCCTAGCTCCTAACCTGCCCAGGTTAGGAACCAACTATGCCGGTGCCCAAAGATCAGCCGTGTGAACTGAACTTAGCAGAACTTTCTTGAATGTGTTGGGGAACTGAACCCAGAATGGGTTTCACGATTAGTTTCACGTAAGTTGAGGTTTTTGCGCCACATATATGCTTTTGGAGCCACACCTTTAGGTTGAGCCACGCCGTTCTACTCTCGCTTAGCGTGCTAGTTTTGCCTGCGCAGTGTCAACGTGCGGCCAGGTAAGGCATTGAATCGGCGCCGGAACTACCCTCTCCACCGTATTCCCGAGCCTGGCGAGTCTCGCCCTTAGGCTTGGGAAAACGTGTCCGATACCGAATCCGATTGATCGCTTCCGCCGCGTCATTGCGAGTGTAGCGAAGCAATCCAGATGCAAGTCACGGATATTGCTTCTGGATCGCCACGGCGGCAAGGGCCGCCTCGCGATGACGATGGCGGAAGTAAGCGCGCATGCGACAGGCGCCCCGATCGCGGTTCATGGACAAAGATGCCCAAATCCGTGAGGCTGGGAGCTGCAGCAATGGCTGCCGCGGCGGCCCGAAGCTTACATCCGCAGCAGGGAGCTTGCGAAAGAATGCCAGTTGCCGGCGTCCGCCACTGTGATCCCATGCGGCGTGCATTCGACTAGGCCAAGCTCGATCAGGTGCTGCGCTTTCCGGCGCACCGTCTCTTTCGGGATATTGAGGAGATAGGAGATCGCGACGTAGGTTACGGGTCTTGCGGCCTGTGTCTCCTCGTCTGGCGTGAGACTGAGCTGGCCGGCCGCGAGGAAGATTAGCACCTCGTCGGCGGTCAGCCCCCGGCGAAGACGCGCCGATCCAAAAGCGCTAAGCATTTGATTGAGCTTGCCGGAAAGTGCTTCGAAATCCGGCGTTTCCCCTGTCACGCCCGTCACCCTTGTATGTCCCGTCTTGAAATTACGGGCAATCCAGCGCCACGGTCAAGGCGTTTGAAAAAGAGTGCATTGCGCAGTTTGCCTCATCGGGAACCACATTACCGATGCTTGCGCTGGTGACCGTAAAGCCCCCTTCACCCCAGCCCCTCCCCGCCAGGGAAGAGCGATTCCCTCGCAGCAGCCACGTACCCTCTCCCGTCTGCATCCGCTTGCGGATGCAGATACTCCAATTGGCAAGCTCGCTAAGGCGAGCTTGCGTGGGGGAGTGTGGCCGCAAAGCGGCCGGGTGAGGGGCCGGTCGTGGACGGAAACATCGGGGCAATCAAGTTCTGGGATGGCGCCGGGAAACTATTCAACCGGATTTCGCATTACGCCTGCCCCTCGGTTTCGAAGATCGTGCTGGCGAGCGCGTCCTCAGCCCGCTTTCCGGCCCAAACCACAAATTGGAACGCCTGATAATAGCGCTCGCAGGTTTCAAGCGCCGCTTGCAGCAGCGCCTCGCACTGCTTGGCCGTCGGCTCCGCCCCGTTCAGCATGAGCCCCTGCCGGTAGAGCAGGAGCCCCTCGGAAGACCACACGTCGAAGTGGCCGAGCCAGAGCTGCTCATTGATGAGCACAAGCAGCCGGTAAATCTCCGCGATCTTGGTCTTCGGCACTTTGAAATCGAAAGCGCATGCCATGTGCAGGCTTTCCAGGTCGTCGCGCCAATTGAACGAGATATGATAATCGCACCAAGCCCCCGCCACGGAAACAGTCAACTCATCTTCGCTCGAACGCTCGAAAACCCAATCCTGCAAGCAAGCAATATGCTCCATAAGATCGACAGGGTGTGAAAGACGATTATAGTCCTGCCCCGCAGCGGTCATCATTTTGTCCCCTCATGAATGCCGCAGCAAAATTCTCGAACGGGCCCTCTAGCAACCTTCGCTGCATCCGTTCGATTTCGCCGCATGCCTATTCAGTGCGGTGATCCGCAGGATTTGCGCAATCTTTCCGCGGGCTTCTCCACGGGGAAAACAGGGGCAGCTTGGCAATAAAAGGCAGGGTGTTGCCGAACTGTATTGCCAAACCCGGAGACTCAACCTAAGATTGTTGCGCTGTGCCTTGAAGGCGAGCCAGCGCTGCTTCAAGCCCGGCGACGCGCTGCGACAGGTGCTCGTTTTCCTCGCGCGCCTTCAACGCCATGGCCTTCACGGCCTCGAACTCCTCGCGCTGCGGGATATCCATGGTCCGCAAGAAGCGCTCGGCCTGCGATTTTGCCGCGGTCTCAAATTCGCTGCGCATGCCTTGCGCGGCGCCCGCGGCGTCCGTCATGAGCTTGGCGATATCGTCGAAAATCCGTCCTGTGGTCTGGGTCATGGTGCCTCCTGGCAGCAGCGCGCGCGTTTGCGTGAAACTAAGGGCTGGCCCGGACGCGTTCAAGAAACTTTCCGCGCCCGTTGCAGGGATGGCCGCCCGGCGGTGCGTCCAGAGCCGTCATCGCGAGGCGGCCTTGGCCGCCGCCGCGATCCAGGAATAGTGCACTGCGGCCGCATTGCGACTCCTGGATTGCTTCGGCCTGTGGCCTCGCAATGACGGCGGCCCTATCCTGGCGCTTGCGTGCTTCTAATCCGCCGGTATGCAGCCCCCGAAGCTTTCGCTAAGCTCGGGCCGGATTAATGGCGGCGCGCCGCGCGCTGCTTTTGAGGCCCTTTATAACCGCTGCATTTGAGGAGCCTGCCATGGTATTTCCCGTTGGAACGGACGAAAGCGAGCATCGCACCACGCCCTTTGTGACCTATTTTCTGATTATCGCCAATGTGGCGGCCTTCCTCGCAGAGGTGAACCTGGGCGAGACCTTCGTGAAGCAGTGGGCGTTCACCCCGGCCGAGTTCTTCGCGTCCCCGGCCTCGCACCTCCTGACGCTTCTGACTTCGATGTTTCTGCATGGCGGCTGGCTGCACCTGATCGGCAACATGGCCTACCTCTGGAGCTTCGGCGACAATGTGGAGGACAATTTCGGCCACCTGCCGTTCCTCGTCTTCTATATCCTCGCAGGCGTCCTGGCGATGCTCGCGCAAGCGGCATTTGCGCCGCATTCGACGCTGCCGAACCTTGGCGCTTCGGGCGCGATTGCGGGCATTCTCGGCGCTTACATCCTGATGTTCCCGCGCGGTACGGTGAAGATCCTGACGAACGCAGGCATCGTGAAACTGCCCGCGCTGATCGCCATCGGCGGCTGGATTGCGTTGCAATTCGTCAGCGTGGCCGGCGAACTTGCGAAGGTGCCCGATAGCGCGGGCGGCGTCGCCTATATGGCCCACATCGGCGGCTTTTTCGCGGGCATGGCGCTCGCGCTCGTCTTCCGCACCCGCTCTGCAACCGCATAAGGCAGACATGCGGATTACGGCGGAAATCGAGATCGGCGAGGAGGAGATCGAGGAGCGCTTCGTGCTCGCGTCCGGCCCCGGGGGGCAGAACGTGAACAAGGTTGCGACGGCCGTGCAACTGCGGTTCGACGCCGCGCGCTCGCCTTCGCTGGCGCCGGATGTGCTGGCACGCCTCGCCAGGCTCGCAGGCAGGAGGATGACGCAGGACGGCGTGCTTGTCCTCGTTGCGCAGCGCTTCCGGTCGCAGGAGCGCAACCGCGCCGACGCGCGCGCCCGGCTCGCCGCACTTATAATGCAGGCCGCCGCCGCGCCGAGGCCGCGCGTGGCAACCCGTCCCACCGGCGCTAGCAAACAGCGCCGCCTTCATGCCAAGGCCACCCGCGGCGCCGTGAAGCAACTGCGCAAGCGCCCCGGCGAGGAATGAGCCCCGCCGCCATCGCGAGGCGCCGCCATGAGCTTTTAGCGGATTGTTAGTCACGTTCGATAGGGGATGGCCTGCCAATCGTGCGTTTTCCGGTAACTGGGCGCGGCGCAACGCGTTTACTTTTTGGGCGCGAGGGGTACGCGCCGAGAACCGCATCGGCCGGCGCTGCCCGGTGCCGCCGCTTGCCCCACGGCAGCCGCTGCGGCTGTGCTCTTAGTCCTGCAAATAAAGCCATGACAAGCCTTCTGACCGCTCCCGCGCCTTCCCACAACGCAATGGTGGCCCATAGCTCCTTACCGACGTGCTAACGCCGCGCAAGGCAATCGCTTTCCCATCCGGATGAGGCTTTCCGCCACCACCGATCGCAGGGCCGCACCGTCTTCCCGCGGAGGCGGGGACCCATCTAAGGTCTTGTTCTGGCGGCAGAAATAGATTCCCGCCTTCGCGGGAATGACGCTGCGGAGTCTGCACTCCGGCGCGGAATGACGCTGCGGAAACGCGGCAAGCGATTGGAGGAAGAAACGAAGCACACAACTCAATGCAACATCTTACAAGAGGCGGCATTCTATTTGCCCTGCCCGGCTGGCGCTGGCCCTTAAGGCCCATGGCGCAGGCATTTCCATGCAAAAAGTCTTCCTTGCATACTGTAGCGGCTGCATTTTTTATGCGCTCGCAAACCTATATCTTCTGCTAATTACATCGCTGCGGGCTTGGCTTTCTTCCTCCCTCGGCGCGCCGTGAAGTAAAAGCCGTTCCGGAAGCGCATAAGCCGTACACGGACGCATAAGTCATTGATATTATTTAGCTAACTTTTGCTTGCCGTTAACCAATTCTGCAACTGTAGATTGGGATTTGTGGTTAATGTGCGCAAGAATCTAATATTAACGGGTATTTTGGAAGGCGCTGTTTACAATCGCTGTTGGAACCCTTATGTTCCCGTTGCGTTCTCAAAGGGGAGGGATTTTCGATGGATAACTTGCAATTCCAGCAGTTGATAGC
>JBKQNN010000231.1:0-7129 GCA_052145975.1 Rhodomicrobium sp.
GGGAAAAAGCATGCGGCAATACCGTTTCAAAGCCATTCCTGCTGCTCCCGATATCCAATCCGTTCAAATGCTTCGGCGCCCGCCGGACCGTAACGGAGGCCGGCATTTGTGACGCTCGCTGCCGGGATGACGGCCGGCCCCTCGTTCACTCGATCACGAAGCCTGTAATATAGACGTCCTGGACTTTGCCCCGTCCCTGCTTGATGGCGTGGCTTTTCAAATCCTCCCGGAAGTATTGGAAGCCGGTTGGGCCCTGGATCTCTGCAAGCGATACCGTGCGCAGATACGCCAGGAAATCGGTGGCAACCCTGGCTGCGATGGCGTCCGCATCGGAGGTGCCCGCCTCGATAACAATGCCGGCCTCCAGCCGGACGTAGGTATCGGCCGGACTGCCCAGGTTCGTGACGATGGACTGCAGCGGCCAGATTTGGCGCTCGGGCGGCTTCTCCTCCTTGGCGGGGGCAGCCGCCGTGCCTGCGGAGCAGTCTGCGTGGCTGAGAACCACGGTTGCGAAGCCGAAGCCTCCTCCCGCCGCAGCCAGCGTACCGATGACCACGCCCACAAGGGCACCTTTAGAAGATGCGCCGTCCGTCATGCTGCCCATCTCCGCCTAGTACAGCCGGCTGGAAGTTCGCTATCCCTTGCTGCGCGCTCACAGGCGAACTTCCGGCCGAAAAGCTGTACTAGATTCAATAGCTTGCTAATACGCCTGATCCGCGGGAAATCCCGTGCGAGCTTGCGGCAAATGGGGCGGGATTTCCCGCTGGGCGTACTAGTGATAGGGCGAAGAGACCGCTCCAGTAAATAGCGATCTCAAATCCGCTCTTGGCTGCGTTAGGCTTTTCAAACGGATTTGGTACGGAAAATTGCCGCGCTAGGACGCCGCGCGCGGGCCAGGCCGGCGGGGAAACGCGTTCCACAGCGGCGCCGTGCACTCAGGAGTTCACGATCCGCAGTCTGCGGTCGAGGACGCGCAGCACTTTGGTAAGGTCGTGCCCGCGCTTCAAAATGAGGCCGGTCATGGCGACTACGCTATAGGCGCCTTGCCGTTTGGTGAGCTTCGGGCTTTTTTCGATCCGGTAAAGCGGCCGCTCGGACGAGCGTCTGAACACCGAAAACACTGCCCTGTCCCTCAGGAAGTCTATCGAATAATCCCGCCACTCACCCTCGGCGACCTTGGCGCCGTAAACCGAAAAAATCGCGGTAAGCTCGTTTCGCGAGAAGCTAGTGTAGGGAAGATGCCCGGCAGGCGGCTGAGAGACGGTGGCGCCTGCCGGGCCGGATGCGCTGGGCAAGATGTCGTTCATGAACCCTCCTCTGGCTGTAATGGCAAGAATCCTTAATGATTGCGCCCCCAATAGCGGGGGCGCAAGGACAAAATCCAGGGGTGGCTTGGCATTAAACTGCAATATGCTTGCCGTACGAATCGGGTTCCAGGGCTTCGCTGGAGGGCGGGCCGCCGGAACCGGCAGAATTGCCGGCTGTTGCTAGCAGGCGCATCCGTTCCATTTCCAGCAAGGACAAAACTATGCCAGGAAACAGGCCGGTTCACTCAATCCCGGACAAGGCCGCGGCGATACCGCCGGCGGCGCTTCTTGCGCTGAATCCAGACGGCGGTACTCAGCCCGAAGGCATCATCGAACAAAACCCTGCCGCTCCGGAAGCAGAGGCGCCCGCAGTATTTCCACAGGATGAAAGCTCTCCGGTGCCTTCATTTTTTGCCGCTGAAACGGCGTTCGATTGCGAGAACGCGGAAGGCCCCCAGGACTGGCCTGCGGGCGAGGTCTGATTCGGCAAGCGCCAGGGCAAGTCCGCCCGCACCGCGCAGCGCCTGCCCCTGTAATATTCTTGTTCGTGAAATGGCTTCTGCAGTATCTGTTGCGTCCGGGGTGCTTGCGCGCCCCACTTAGCTCCCCTATATCATCAACAATTCGAGATAACCATCTCGGAGCGGGACGGACGTCATTAAGTCGCAAAACGGGGGCCGCTGGCTGCCAGTAGCTTGACGTCTCGCAGCTAGGGTGAGCAGCACGAGGTTCTGAACGATGTCGAAAGTGATTGGCATTGACCTGGGCACGACCAATTCTTGCGTGGCCGTGATGGAAGGTAGCCATCCAAAAGTTATCGAAAACGCGGAAGGCATGCGCACGACACCGTCCATGGTGGCGTTCACAAGCGACGGTGAGCGGCTGATCGGCTTGCCCGCGAAGCGCCAAGCCGTCACCAATCCCGAGAACACGTTTTTCGCCATCAAGCGCCTGATCGGGCGCCGTTTCGACGACGAGATGGTGAAAAAGGACATGGGCCTCGTCCCCTATAAGATCGTGCGCGGCGACAATGGCGATGGCTGGGTCGAAAGCCACGGCAAGAAATACTCGCCTTCGCAAATCTCCGCCTTCATCCTGCAGAAGATGAAGGAAACCGCGGAGGCTTATCTTGGCGAGAAGGTAGAAAAAGCGGTCATCACCGTCCCGGCTTACTTCAACGACGCCCAGCGCCAGGCGACCAAGGACGCGGGCAGGATTGCGGGACTCGAAGTTCTCCGAATCATCAACGAGCCCACGGCTGCCGCTCTCTCCTATGGCCTCGACAAGAAGAAAGAGTCCAAAACCATCGCGGTGTACGACCTCGGCGGCGGCACCTTCGATATTTCGATCCTGGAAATCGGCGACGGCGTATTCGAAGTCAAGTCCACCAACGGCGACACCTTCCTTGGCGGCGAAGACTTCGACATGCGGCTTGTCGATTATCTCTCAAGCGAGTTCCGCAGAGAGAACGGCATCGATCTGCGCAAGGACAAGCTCGCGCTGCAGCGTTTGAAGGAAGCTTCCGAAAAAGCGAAGATCGAGCTGTCGAGCGCCCAGCAGACCGAGATCAACCTGCCGTTCATCACGGCGGACCAGAGCGGCCCCAAGCATCTCACCATGAAGCTCACGCGCTCCAAGCTTGAGAGCCTGGTTGACGACCTGCTGCAGAAGACGATCGGGCCGTGCGAGGCAGCGCTGCGCGACGCGTCGCTCAAGGCCGCCGAGATCGACGAGGTTGTGCTCGTCGGCGGCATGACGCGCATGCCGAAGGTCGTGCAGATGGTGAAGAACTTCTTCGGGAAAGAGCCCCACAAGGGCGTCAACCCGGACGAAGTGGTCGCCATGGGCGCCGCCATTCAGGCAGGCGTACTGCAGGGCGACGTGAAAGACGTGCTGCTGCTCGACGTGACGCCTCTGTCGCTCGGCATCGAGACGCTTGGCGGCGTGTTCACGCGGCTGATCGACCGCAACACCACCATCCCGACAAAAAAGAGCCAGGTTTTCTCGACCGCCGAGGACAACCAGAACGCCGTGACCATTCGCGTTTTCCAAGGCGAGCGTGAAATGGCGGCGGATAACAAGATGCTCGGACAATTCGACCTTGTCGGCATACCGCCCTCCCCGCGCGGCGTGCCGCAAATCGAGGTAACTTTTGACATCGACGCCAACGGCATCGTCAACGTGTCGGCTCTCGATAAGGCAACGAACAAGGCGCAGTCGATCCGCATCCAAGCCTCGGGCGGCTTGAGCGATAACGAAATCGAGCGGATGGTGAAGGAAGCCGAGACGCACGCCGCGACCGACAAGAAAAAACGCGAGCTGGTCGAGGCGAAGAACCAGGCCGAAGCGCTCGTGCATTCGACCGAGAAGACGCTTCAAGAGCTAGGCGATAAGGTATCCGATGCCGATCGCAAGGCGATCGAGAACGCCCTGTCCGAGCTCAAGATCGCGTCGGGCGGCGACGATGCTGCCAAGATTGTGGCAAAGGCCGACGACCTTGCGAAGGCAGCGATGAAGCTCGGCGAGGCGCTTTACCGGCAATCCGGTGGCGCCGAGGCAGCGCATCAGGCAGCGGGCGGCAGCGCGGCGCCAGGCGCAGGCTCGGCTCCTTCCGACGGCGTCGTCGATGCGGAATTCGAAGAAGTCAAAGACGACGAAGGCAAAAAGAAGTCCGCCTAAAACGCATGAGGGGGAGAGCTTTGCGGCTCTCCCTTTTTTCGCGCGCGGGTTGGATGACGGCTCAGCGCGCTTTATTAATGCTTTCAAAGCCTGAGCTGATCTTCCGGGGGTGGCAACCTTGCATGGCGAAGGATCTCAAGAACAGACCATGAAGCGCGATTACTACGAAGTGCTCGGCCTGAAAAAGGGCGCAGCCGATCACGAAATCAAAAGCGCTTTCCGCCGGCTCGCGAAAGAGTTTCATCCCGACAAGAATCCGGGGGACACCACAGCCGAGGTCAATTTCAAAGAAGTGAACGAGGCCTACGAGGCGCTGAAGGACCCGCAGAAACGCGCGGCCTACGATCAGTTCGGCCACGCCGCTTTCGACGGATCGGCGGGACCCAATGGCGCCGCGTACGGCTTTGGCAACGATTTTTCGGCGTCGATGTCCGAGATTTTCGACGACCTCTTCGGCGAGTTCATGGGAGGCCGCCGTAGCCGCGGACGTGGCGCCAAGGAGCGCGGCTCCGATCTCAAGTACAACATGGAAATTTCGCTCGCCGAAGCTTATGGCGGCAAGACCGCGCAAATCCGCGTCCCCGCATCGGTGACGTGCGAAGCCTGCGGCGGCGCGGGTGCTGAAGCTGGCTCCAGCCCGATAACCTGCCCAACCTGCCAAGGGTTCGGCAAGGTGCGGGCCAGCCAAGGCTTTTTCACTATCGAGCGCACCTGCCCGGCCTGCCAAGGCCGCGGCGAGATCATTCAGAAACCGTGCCACTCCTGCGCCGGCAGCGGCCGGGTGACGCGCGAACGCGCCCTGTCGGTGAATATACCAGCGGGCGTCGAGGATTCCACGCGCATCCGGCTGGCCGGCGAAGGCGAAGCCGGTATTCGCGGCGGCCCTGCCGGCGATCTTTACATTTTCCTGTCTATCCTGCCCGACGACATTTTCCAGCGCGACGGCGCGGACCTGTTCTGCCGTGTGCCGATCACCATGACCACCGCGGCGTTGGGCGGTCAGATCGAGGTTCCGACCATCGATGGCGGTCGCGCGCGGGTGAAAGTGCCCGAAGGCACGGAGACGGGCAAGCAATTCCGCTTGCGCGGCAAGGGCATGCCGGTGCTGCGCTCGAAACTCACCGGCGACCTTTACGTCCAAGTCGAGGTCGAGACGCCGCAGAACCTGTCGCGCCGGCAAAAGGATCTGCTCAAGGAGTTCGAGAAAGCGTCGACCGAGTCGACCCATCCCGAAACCGCTGGCTTCCTCAGCAAAATCAAAATCTTCTGGGACCGAATGGGCAAGGCTTGAGCAGGCCGCCATCATTGACCGCCGCGGTATTTCCCCGGTAGCGTTTGGCTCCGCTATGTGCGCGTCCGCGCCGTCATTCCCGCGCAGGCAGGAATCCACTTCAATCGTAGGAACAAGGATTTAAATGGGTCCCCGCCTCCGCGAGGACGACGCTGCGGCGATTCCAAACCGGGGTGTTTTGCCGAGCGCGGCGAAGATATACCGGCTTGCGTCGATAACCGCGCCCCGGTCCACACCGGTTTCGAAGCCTAGCCCATCGAGGAGATACACGACATCTTCCGTCGCGACGTTGCCGGACGCACCTTCTGCATAGGGGCAGCCGCCCAAGCCCCCGGCCGAGCTGTCCGCGGCGCGCACGCCTTCTTCCACGCACGCGTAAATGTTGGCGACGGCCTGCCCGTAGGTGTCGTGGAAGTGCACAGCGAGCTGCGAAAGCGGAACGCGCTCCGATACGGCCTTCAGCATTTCCCTAGCGGCATGCGCCGTGCCCACCCCTATCGTATCGCCAAGAGATATCTCGTAGCAGCCAAGCTCGAACAGCCGCGCTGCCACCTCTCCCACCTTGCCCGGCGGCACGCGTCCCTCGTAGGGGCAGCCCAGCACGCAGGACACATAGCCCCGCACCTTGAGCTCCGCCGCAAGCGCGCGTTCCGCCACCGGCTTGAACCTTTCCAGAGATTCGCCGATGGAGCAGTTGATGTTCTTTTGCGAGAACGTCTCCGAGGCCGCGCCGAAGATCGCAATCTCGCGCGCTCCGGCCGCCAGGGCCGCGTCCAGCCCTTTTTCGTTTGGCACGAGCACCGGCAGCAAGACCCCGGCCCGCCCAGCGAAAGCTTGCAGAACCTCCGCCGTGCCCGCCATTTGCGGCACCCATTTGGAAGAGACGAAGCTTCCTGCCTCGATGCAGGTTAGGCCCGCCGCGATGAGCTTCTCAATAAAGGCGATGCGCACCGCGGCCGGGACCGCCGCCGCCTCGTTCTGCAAGCCATCGCGCGGCCCCACCTCAACGATGCGGAAGCGTTCACCCATGCTCAAGCGGCCTCCTCCGCTTCGAACTCGGCCAGCGCAGCACCTTCCGCTACAAAGTCTCCCACCGCGCAGAGATAGCGGGCGACGCGCCCGCGTACTGGCGTGCGCAGCGTGTGCTCCATTTTCATGGCCTCGAGAATAAGCATTGGCGCGCCCGCATCCAAGGTCTCGCCCGGCTTGGCCAGCAGCGCCAGGATCGTGCCCGGCATGGGTGCGATAGTGCCCGCTTCAGGCTCGGCGGCGATTGCGTCCGCGGCGTAGGGCTCGACGAGGGTGAGCTTGACCGGCTCCGGTCCGTCGAAAACCGTGACCGCGTTGTCCGCGAATAGCGCGGTCATCGTCCGGCTTACCCCTCCAAAGGTGACGGTGAAGCGGCGGCTTCCCGCGGGCGCGAAGCTGAAGGTCTTGCGGGTTCCCGCAGCTTCCAGCGCCATACCACCGCGGCCTTGGATAAGAACCGCGCCGTGGACTGCGTGCGCCTTGTCCCGGAATTGGAGGCAGCGTTTGCGGGCGCCGGATAGCATCCAGCCGGTGGTCTGCGCCCATGGCGAATGGGGGTCCGCGGCATCCCGGCGCGTGCCCGCGGCTTCGGCGCTGAGATCGGCCGCGCAAGCCGCTGCGAGATGGTGCGCCGCGACGCCCGTGGCGCCATCGCCCAAGCCGGCGCGTTCGCGCTCGATATATCCCGTATCGACGGCGTTTCTCAACACGGCCTCTTCGCCAAGAAGGCGGGCGAGGAAGCCTGCGTTGGCCGTTACGCCCGCGACTTCGATGCTGGCCAGCGCCCCCTTGAGGCGGGCCAGCGCCCCCTCGCGCGTTCCGG
>JBKQNN010000232.1:0-3196 GCA_052145975.1 Rhodomicrobium sp.
ACGGCCCCGGCGAGCACGCCTCGATAAGCCCATATTGCTCGTCGGGCTTGCGGCTATGCTCGCGCTTCATGGTGGCGAGGTAATTCACCTGCCGCCGGCCCGGTGCCAGTGTCCGCGCGTTCTTGCCCCGCACGCCGAACAGCAAAATCTCGGTCACGTTGCGGAAATAGAAGCCCACGCCGCGCCCGTCCGGCCCGCCGTCTTTGCGGATTTTGTGCCAGACGAGGTTCGACTTGTAGTGGAAGCCCCACGCCTCCATCACCGCGAGGCCATCGGGCAGCAGCGCGTTCGGCACCCACAGATAGAGATGGCTCGTGTCCGCCGCGGCCTCGGCTACGGGCAGCGCCTTGATCTCGTCGAGCGTGTACGTGGAATAGCGGTTCAACCGCCGATGCCCTGGCGCCACCTTGCCCGTGCTGTTCTGGAACTGCCAAGGCGGATCGGCGAGGATCGCGCCGAAGCGCCGCCCCTCGATGTCGCACAACAAATCATCTCCGGCGTCTGGCATCGGCTTCGAATCATCCCTCATTGCATGGCGAGTTTCAGCCGACGCCGATCCCGCCGCAAGAGGCCGCGGAATTCCCAGTACATTTATCCGCAAGAAAGGGGATGGCTACGCGGCGAGGCGCAAACCGAGATAGACAACACGGCCATCCTGTATTGCCTTGGACGCCCCGAGCTTCTTTGCTCTTGCGCTCAAAGTCTGCCAGAATCCAATAGCTTGAACCTGGCGCATCTCACGTGCCTTGCACTCAGCTTCGTACGCTGCATAAGCTGCGCTAGCCTTCAATTCCCGGCCCTTTGCCGCCCGCAAGGCCTTCTCGATGAACATTGCAGGAGACAAGATAGGTTTCTCGCCCTTTGGCTCCTTGGCCTTGGCTATACAAATAGGATTAGAAGCCTGAGAGTGGTTCGCGTAAGTATCCCAGGTAGGGACATACTCTTCTGATTCAGCTCCCCAGCATACCCAACCCTTGCGCGTCCCCCGTGCAAAAAGTTCAGCATGCGGCCCCGGCGAACAGGCTTCCAAGATGGGATAAAGTTCGTCAGGTTTGCGCGAATGTTCGCGTTTTTGTGTCCCGATGTAGTTAACTTGACGGCGGGCGGGATCGAGGGTTCGGGCGTGTTTGCCTCGTATCCCGAACAGCACCAACTCAGTGACATTACGGTAATAAAAACCGACCCCTCTGCCATCGGAGCCGCCATCCTTGCGGATTTTGTGCCAGACGATGTTGCCCTTATAAGTGAAACCCCACGACTTCATAACTTCCAATCCATCGGGAAGTAGGGCATTGGGTACCCACAGGTATAAATGGGCTGTATCGCGTACTATAGAATCCACAGGTAACGCTGCGATCTCATCAAGCGTCATTGTATCGTAACGGCTCAACCGCCTGTGTCCCGGAGCAACTTTACCCGTGCTATTCTGAAAGCGCCAAGGCGGGTCTGCTAGGATAGTGCTGAATTTTTTTTTGCCTACCCACCGAATTAGATCGTCACTCGTTGTCGCCATTTTCATCATCTTCGCCAGACTGATCTACAATTGGGGCGTCATCTTCGATGTATTTTCGTCGCGTTATTCCAAAAGCCAGAATCGGACAGCCCCCACCTCCTCCACCTTTCAACCGCGGAAGCAATTTGTCCATATGAGTCGTAGATGATCCGTATTTATTCGCAACTTTCTTTCCGAGACTTGCAAATATCTCATGCAAGTGAGTCGCTCGCGTCACGATAATGCCAACATCCATAACATGAAGATCGAAAAGAAGTCTGAAATTGTTTAAGTCTCTATCAAAGAATGGATCCTTATTATTCCACTCTATTTCCAACCCAACAAGCCCCTTAAAGCAATCCACCTTGTGAGTAGGTGAATCCCACTCCTTATCGTCTACGCGAATCTTGGTCGCAAACTTCCTCTCTTCCCAGCCGCGACTAGCTAAAAAACTATCAAGATGCTGCGCAATTACACTTTTACGCCCCCCGCCTTGCAAGACCTCGCTGCGGAGAAAGCGAAATTCGCGCAGGCAATCAATAATGTCCTGCCACTCTTTCGGATGGGCTGTTTGCAGTACGCCGACAGCATTACGCCACTCTTCAACCTGATATGAATTCTTGATGTCGTCCGGGATCAAATGCTTTGTAACCATTCCTGGATTGTGGCCGCTCTCAAACTGGAAGGCCACCTCTTGTTTAGATTCTCCACAAGCAACACCGCGAAGAGTGGCAGCCCGGTTCATGTTGAGCTTTTCCCCAGGAAAGGGGAGCGGATGCAACGCCCTCCGCCGCCATGGGACGCCAGTTGCATGTCCTAAAGCCCTCCCTCGCCGTCCCTGTCCCCGGGGGAAAAGGCAAGGCATGAAGGGGGACTTTGTCTGCCGTTCAATCGAGCGGATCGAAGGTCAATTCGCGAAGCGGAAGTGCATCACGTCGCCGTCTTGCACGGTGTACTCCTTGCCTTCGAGGCGCATTTTGCCGGCCTCTTTCGCGCCCGTCTCGCCGCCCAGCGTAACAAAGTCGCTATAGGCGATGGTCTCGGCGCGGATGAAGCCCTTCTCGAAGTCGGTGTGTATCACCCCTGCCGCGCCCGGCGCGACGGTGCCCTTGGTGATGGTCCAGGCGCGCGTTTCCTTGGGGCCGGCGGTGAAGTAGGTGATGAGGCCCAAGAGCCGGTAGCCCGCCGCGATCAGCTTGTTGAGCCCCGGCTCTTCCAGGCCAAGCTCGGCCAGATAGAGCTTGCGCTCCGCTTCGTCGAGCT
Source organism: Rhodomicrobium sp. (assembly GCA_052145975.1). Taxonomy (GTDB): domain Bacteria; phylum Pseudomonadota; class Alphaproteobacteria; order Rhizobiales; family Rhodomicrobiaceae; genus Rhodomicrobium. Next base: position 2,756 of record JBKQNN010000232.1, read on the forward strand.
GGGCAAGTTCGGCCTCGATCTGCGCCGAGATCACGATATCCTCCACGCCTTCGCCGCTGAAGTGCTCGAAAACCGAGTTCGAGTAGGCGTTGCCTGTGGCCGCATGCGCCTCGTCGACGTTGCAGACGTAAAGGGCGGGCTTCGAGGTCAAGAGCTGCAATTGCTGGAACGCCCGATGCGCCGATTCCGGAAGCTCGGCAAGGGCGAGGCGCGCGGGCTTGCCCTCGGCCACGTATTTAAGCGCGACGTCGATGAGCGCGAGCAGGGCCTTGGCTTCCTTGTCCTGGCCTTTCGCCTTTTTCTCGGCGGCGTTGCGGCGGCGCTCCAGGCTTTCGAGATCGGCCAGCATCAGCTCGGTCTCGACCGTCTCAGCGTCGGCGATCGGATCGACGCGGCCCTCGACATGGGTCACGTCGCCGTCGTCGAAGCAGCGCAGCACAT
>JBKQNN010000233.1:0-5183 GCA_052145975.1 Rhodomicrobium sp.
GGCGGCGGGATCGGGGAGCGCGGGCCTGGGTAGGTTCTGCCGGGCGGCGCTCGCGCCAAAGGGTAAACGCGTGGGGCTGCGCTCAGCCACTGAAAAGCGCAAGACTTGGAAGACCCACCCTATCGAACATGGCTAACAAATCGCTAAAAAACTTATCGGCATGAGAGGGGTCTTTGCGCTCCCCCTCCCGCGTGAGGTGAAGGTTCTTCCGGCAGGCCCCGCGGTGCTGGCGTCACGAGCGGCAATCGCCTACATCAGCGGCAGTCATGGCAAAGCCGCGCCCGCCACAAGATTTGCGCCCGAACCTGCCGCCCTATGTGGAAGCCTGGTTTGGCGCGCGCGGCTGGCAGGCGCACCCCTACCAGCGGGCGATGGTGGAGGCGTTCCGCGCGCGGCAGTCGACGCTGCTGATCGCGCCGACCGGGGGCGGCAAAACGCTGTCGGGGTTCCTGCCTTCGCTCATCGATATTCATGAGAGCCGCGCGCAGGGCATCCATACGCTATACGTCTCGCCGCTGAAGGCGCTGACGAACGACATCGAGCGCAACCTCATGCGGCCCATCGCGGAAATGGCGCTTGCGGTGACGGTCGAAAGCCGCACGGGCGACACGCCGGCGCCCAAGCGCGCCCGCCAGCGCCGTGAGCCGCCCAACGTGTTCCTCACCACGCCCGAAAGCCTGATGCTGATGCTCTCGGCGTCCGATGCGCCGCGGCTGTTCTCCGGCTTGCGCGCGGCGATCGTGGATGAGGTGCACAGCTTCGCCGCCACCAAGCGCGGCGACTTCACCGCGCTGGCACTTTTGCGGCTCACAGCGCTTGCGCCGCAGGCCCTACGCATCGGGCTTTCCGCCACGGTTGCCGATCCGGCCGCGCTCGCCTCCTGGCTCGGCCCAATGGGGTCCCCCGCAAGCGTGCTGCAATCGGGTCTGCCCTCCAAGCCCGATATCCGCGTTCTTGTGCCCGAAGACGCGAGCATCCCCTATGGCGGCTTCATGGCGCGCTACGCCGTGCCCACGATCTACGAGGCGATCCGCAAGGCCGGCACCTCCATCGTGTTCGTCAATACGCGCGCGCAGGCCGAGCTGATGCTGCAAATGCTGTGGGACGCCAACGAAGACAACCTGCCCATCGCGATCTATCATGGCTCGCTCGACCGCGAGCACCGGCGGCGCACCGAGGCCATGATGGCGGCGGGGAAAATCCGCAGCGTGGTTGCGACGGCGGCGCTGGAGCTGGGCATCGACTGGGGCGATGTCGATCTCGTGATCCAAGTGGCAGCGCCTAAGGGCGTGAGCCGGCTGTTGCAGCGGGTGGGGCGCTCGAACCACCGCCTCGATGTGCCGAGCCGCGCGCTGCTGGTGCCCGCGAACCGCTTCGAGGCGCTGGAATGCCAGGCAGCGCTTACGGCCATCGCGGCGGGCCAGCTCGACGGCGAGGAGCAAAACCCCGGCTCGCTCGATGTGGTGGCCCAGCACATCTTGAGCTGCGCGTGCAGCAGGCCGGTGCATCCGGATGCGCTGTTCGCCGAAATCCGCACCGCGTTGCCCTATGCCGCGCTGGATCGCACCACCTTCGAGCGCCTGTTCCAGTTCGCCATCGACGGCGGATATGTGCTGCGCAGCTACGACCGCTATCGCCGCCTCGTGGCCCTGCCGGACGGGCGCTACCGCATCGCCAACCAGGCCACCGTCCGCCGCCACCGGCAGAATATCGGTGTGATCGTCGAAGCCGCGCGGCTCAAGGTGAAGCGCATCGCCGGCAGCGCCGGGGGCTCCGGCCGCGGCGGGCGCATCCTTGGCGAGGTCGAGGAATATTTCGCGCAAGGCCTCACACCCGGCGACACCTTCTTCTTCGCGGGTGAGGTGCTGAGCTTCGTGGGCATCCGCGACATGATCGTGGAGGCAAGGCCAGCGCCCGGCGGCGAACCCAAGGTTCCGGCCTATTCCGGCGGGCAGATGCCACTGTCGACCTTCCTGACCGATGGCGTCCGCGCGCTGCTGGCAAGTCCCGGCGAATGGCGGCGGCTGCCGGACGAGGTGCGCGAATGGCTCGATCTGCAAGCGCGCTTTTCCGCGATCCCAAAGCCCGACACGCTGCTCGTCGAGCATTTTTGCGAGCGCCGCCACCACACGCTGTTCTACACCTTCGCCGGCCGGAAGGCGAACCAGACGCTCGGCATGCTCATCACGCGCCGCATGGAGCATCTGGGGCTGAAGCCGCTCAGCTTTCAGCTCACCGACTACGGGCTGGTGATTACCGGCCTAAGCGCCGTCAATCCCGGACACATCGAGCGATTTCTGGACCCCGATATCCTCGGCGGCGAGCTTGAGGAATGGATACTCGACAGCCGCATGCTGAAGCGCTCGTTCCGCCATGTCGCGACCGTGACCGGGCTCGTCGAGCTGCAATATCATAGCGCGCGCAAGACCGTGCGGCAGATGACCGTCTCGACCGATCTCATCTACGACGTGCTGCGGCGGCATGAGCCGGACCACATCCTCCTGGCCGTGGCGCGCCGCGACGCCGAGCGCGAGCTGCTCGACCTGAAGCGGCTTTCGGAGCTGCTCACGCGCTTCAAGGACCGCGTTCTGTTCATGCCGCTCGACAGGCCCTCCCCGTTCTCCATCCCCGTGTTGACCGACGTGCGCATCGAGCAGGTGCGCGGCGCGGGCGTCGAGGAGATCCTGGCGCAGGCGAGCCTCCAGCTTGAGGCGGAGGAGTTGATGGACGGCGTCCGCGCCGCTGTTAAGGCGTCATCGCGGCACAAATCTTAGCAGCTACTCGAAAGGAAGCAGCCGCAAACGGGCGCGGCTCACATCGATGGTGAGAATTGCGCCGGCCTCCAGCTCAGACTGCATTTGCTTCAGCGCGTGAACGGCCCTTGTTAACCGCCTATTACTCAGACGGGCTCCTAGTGCTGGGCGTGCCGCCTATGGTGATAGCGGTGATATCCGCTGAGGCCCAGCGCGCGGGAAATCGACGGCCCAGCGATATAACCGGTAGCGGCGCCAGCGGCGGCTCCCTGCCAGCCGAAGGCGAGCCCGCCGGCCAGGGCGCCGAGCCCCGCATCCGGTACGCGCTCGCCGGCTTGCGCGCTCAAAGGTACAAGCGCGGCGGCAACCACGATACAGGCAAGTATCTTCTTCATGCTCCCCTCCTTCTTTAACCGCTTTCACCATAACATTATTGGATTGGGGCAGCACTGCGGCCTGGCCGCCGCCGTTTTCGATCGCATCCAAGCCCTATTCTTTGTAGAAAGTTTCGCGTCACGGATGGGGAGCGGCGATGCGCCCTACGGCTATGACTTATACTTCAGCGGCAGTGGGAGCCAGCATGAAAGTCCTGATCCTGGGCGGGTATGGCGTGTTCGGCGGGCGGCTGGCGAGGCTGCTTCTACAAGACGGGGCCGAGGTTATCGTTGCCGGGCGCGACGCGGGCAAGGCAGCCGCTTTCGCCAAGGTTTACGGCGGCATCCCGATGTGCATCGACATCGCCAAGGACCTCGCGCCTATCGCAAACGCCGCGCCCGCCCTGGTAGTCGACGCCGCCGGGCCGTTCCAATCCTATCGTGGCGATCCTTATCGCGTGGCGCGGTTTTGCATCCAACATAGGATCGACTACCTCGATCTTTCGGACGACGGCGCCTTCACCGCCGGCATCGGCGCGCTTAATGAGGCAGCAATCGAAGCCGGGTGCTTTGCCCTGTCCGGCGTTTCGAGCGTTCCCGCGATTTCGGGTAGCGCCGTGCGCGCGCTCAGCGAGGGCCTGTCCGGGATCGAGCTGATCGAGACTGCGCTGGTGCCGGGCAACCGCGCCCCGCGCGGGCGTTCCGTCATCCGCTCCATCCTGGCGCAGGCGGGCGAGCCGCTCAGCGTTTGGCGCGGCGGAGCGTGGCGCCAATATCGCGGGTGGGCCGGCGCCAAGCGGGTGACATTCGGAGCCGGCACAAGGCGCTGGGCGAGCCTGATCGGCGCCCCGGACTTGACCCTGTTCCCGCAAGCCTTCGGCGCGCGGTCGGTGGTGTTCCGCGCCGGGTTGGAGCTAGGCATCATGCACTGGGGCTTGGCGCTGCTGGCCAGCTTGCGCAGCCGCCGCCTGCTGCCGCGCCTGACGCTTTTCACCAGGCCTATTCTGTGGATGTCGCTGCCGCTCAAGCCCTTCGGCACCGATCGCGGCGGCATGACCGTCGAAGTGACCGGCCTCAAGGCAGGCCAAGCGTTACGCCGCCGCTGGCAAGTGGTCGCAACCGGCGGCGACGGGCCTTTCATTCCCGCCGTGCCTGCCCGCGCCATGGTGCGCAAGATAGACGCCATAAGTCCCGGCGCCAGGCCCTGCCTTTTCGATCTCACGCTCAAGGAGATCGAGGACGCCACGCGCGGGCTGTCCGTCGAGTTCGCCACCTCCGAAGCGGAGGCGCCGCCACTTTTCGGGCGCGTGCTGGGCGGTGTTTGGCAAGCTCTGCCGCCCTCCATCCAGCGGCTGCATTCGGTCTACGATCTGGAGAGCTTTCAAGGCCTTGCGCACGTCACCCGCGGCAAGCACCTGCTGGCCCGCTTCGCCGCATGGCTGTTGAACTTGCCAGACGCTGGGGAAGACGTCGCTCTAACCGTCACCAAGGAACGCCGCGGCGACGGCGAGGTCTGGGAACGGAATTTCGCAGGCCGGAAATTCCATTCCCACTTGAGCGCGTCGCAGCGGGCGCTTCGCCTAAAAGAGCGCTTTGCAGCTTTCGCAATCGAACTTGAGCTCGCAGCGGGCGCAGCCGGCATCAGCTATTCTGTGCGGCGCGGCTGGTTCGCCGGCATTCCGCTGCCCGCACGCCTGCTGCCCAGGAGCGAAATCCGCGAGTATGAGGAAGGTGGCGCTTTCCGGTTTGACGTCGCTCTTTATGCGCCGCTCGGTGGCGGCCTGATCGTCCGCTACCAAGGCCATCTCTCTGCGGACCGCCAGATTGGCTAGTGGTCAAAACCTAACGGTTGGTCCCCTCTGCGGGAGCAGTGCAAGGAACGGGACTTGAGCTGAGCGCGCAACCCGGCCGATTAGCTACCCGCGCAACAGGCCGGCAGCAGACTTGCGGACTGCCGGCGGCACCGTCTCTTACCGGCAGTTTAGCGCTCCTCATAAATTGGCTTTTCAAGCGGCCGGCATCGCGCGCGTTTACGCTTTGCCGCCATGGAACGGGC
>JBKQNN010000234.1:0-15714 GCA_052145975.1 Rhodomicrobium sp.
AAGCCAAGTAGCCGACCGCAACGCCGTCTATTTTGCAACCGGTCTAAATTACGTTGATATTTCTTGCTATCGGGCGCTTTGGAAGGACATCGGTTATTCCTATCGTTTTGTGGAGCGCGATCTGCTCAACACCTCTCCAAAGCGGCACGTTAGGCTCTTGGGAGCGTTAAGCAGAGTTTTGGTCATGCTGCCCTGGTTCTTCCGGACGTTCCGAACATGCGTGGTGTATATGCAAAAACCAATTCTCACACCTTCCCAATCCTGAAGGGCTTCGGTTGGCGCTTGGGTCGCAAGCCGCCGGTCTTCAACCGTTGTCTACAATAAATTTCGGTAATGGGTTATGTCACTCGTCTCAGGCGCAAAATTGAAGCGGTTTGTTTGGCGTGGCACCCGCAATCTCCTGAGTATGGCGTCTCTGACACGGAATGCCATGTTTCCGCAGGAAATTCTTGCTCAACGTTTCGGCTCGGGAGATGCAACTTATGCTTGGAATGTGTTTCACCGCCATTTGGAGCGGCTCACGAATGCCGGATTTCAAACGGCGGACCGGATCCTGGAAATTGGGCCGGGACGGAATTTGGGAACGGCGCTCCTGTTTTGGGCATATTGCCGCTCCCAAGGCGCTTCGCCGGTCTACGCCGTTTGCTGGGACGTTTTCAAAAACGCAACCCCTGAAACCGGTTCCTATTGGCAAAATCTCGCTCAGGAACTTCTAAAAGGATTCGATCCGGGCATCCGGGTGCTGGCGGGTGTTTTTCCTCAGGTTCAGGCTCAGCTGGAGGGTGTCTCTAACGGAACGTTTCAGCCCGGTATCGACTACCGGGTTTGCAAACTCGAGGATCTGGAAAATGCCACAATGGCAAAGGCAGACGGGCGGTTTGGCCTCGTTTATAGCCAAGCCGCCATAGAGCATATCTGGGAAATCGAGGCGTTCTGGGAGACAATGGAGCGGTTGACGGCTCCTGGAGGCTGGCACAGTCATCGTATCGATCTTTCCGATCACGGAAAACGCGAGACCAACTATATCGAGATGCTCGAATGGTCGCCGCTGAGTTATTGGCTGACGATGCGTTTCGTGCCTGGGGCAATCAACCGCTGGCGCGCTTGCCATCACCTTAAAAAGCTCGAAAGCTTAGGCTTTTCGACACTCAGCGCCCGGCAGCACTTACGTGATCGCTTGCCGGTCCCTCTGCACTCGATTTCGGCTCAATTTAGGGATTTGCCCGAAGCAGAGTTACGGTGTACCGCGCTCGATATCGTTTCGAAAAAAACGTTCAATCCAATACCGGGGGCCTCGCTGATCGCAGAAACGGTTTATCCAAAAGCTTAAGCTGCGCCGGCCGGCTGGATCGGCGCTTTACGGTGCCCGGCTTGAAACTTGGTGGGACGGCGAGGCGAGAAGCGCCGCCGTGCGCCATCCAAATTAATCGTCCAATTTGCCGATATGAGCCTGGGCATAGAGCTCGAGGCCGAGCTTATCCACGAGATCGAGCTGGGTTTCGAGGAAGTCGATATGCCCCTCCTCGTCGCGCATGAGCTTTTCGAAGAGATCCCGGCTCACATAATCTTTCACCGCATGGCAATGGGTGGCGGCCTCCTCGTAAAGCGCGCGCGCGGCAAGCTCAAGCACAAGATCGCAGTCGAGTACCTCTTTCACTGTTTGCCCAATATGCAAGGGGTCGAGCACCTGCAGGTTGGGAAAGCCTTCGAGGAAGATGATGCGCGCGGTAAGTTTGTCGGCGTGCTCCATCTCTTCGATGGATTCCTTGCGCCAATGCTTGGCGAGATCCCTGTAGCCCCAATTGTCGAGCAGCCGGTAATGCAGCCAGTATTGATTGACGGCAGTCAGCTCGGCGCGGAGCGCGGTATTGAGGTACTCGATGACTTTCGGCTCGCCCTTCATATTATTCTCCGTTTCAACGGCACAGCTTTAGCCGGATCGCATCGGCCATCGCTTGAAGTAATAATCCAAGGGCCGTTTTGAAATAGCTTTTCAAAAATTCGCGAGCGAGGATTATGCCACTTTCGCCGCGAGCGTTTCGGACGCGGCAGAGGTTGGCCCCGCCTCATCGATGATCTGGCGAAGCGACCTTGCACAGCGCCCGCACTGTGCTGTGCAGCCAAGATGGCGGTGGACCTGGCTCGGCGTGCGCGGCGGATTCGGAGCGGCTAGCGACCGGCGCACAGCGCCGTCGCTGATTACGTTGCAAGAGCAGAGGATCATTCCGCCGGACCTAGCTTAACTTCAACCCGTGACCATCGAATACGGTTTCTTGATCGGAAACGCAATAGAAATCAACTCTTTGTAACCGTTCTAAGATAGCCGCCTGGCCCACTAGTGTATCGTGTGAATTGGATTGCAGTAATCCTGACTGGCTTCTCAAGTTGCCGATGCTGAGCGCGTTCAAACTGCGCTCGCCGCTTCTTCGTAGGCCAGAGAAGCCTCGAACCACGCTTCCTCGGCAATCTTTAGTTCTTTGGCGAGAACGCCACGTTCCTGCGTAAGCGCCTGCGCCTTCGCGGCCTGTTTCTCATAAAGGGCTGGATCGCCAAGCGCCAAATCGATGGCAGCGATTTTCTTCTGCAGCGTCTCGATACGCTTCTCGTGCTCCGCCATCTGCTTGCGGAGCGGCGCAAGCCCGGCGCGGCGCTGGGCGGACTGGCGTCTCTCATCCTCGCGGTTGCGCCTCTCAGACGCGGCGCCTGCCCCACCGTCTGCGTTCTTGGAGGCGGAACCTTGCCTGATGGCGGCGAGGCTTTCCTGGCGGTAGCTTTCGAGATCGCCATCGTAAGGCGTGACGGTGCCGCCGCGCACGATCCAAAGCCGGTCGACGGTGGCCTCCAGCAAATGCCGGTCGTGGCTTATCAGGATTACCGCGCCCTCGTAATCGTTGAGGGCATGGATCAATGCCTCGCGGCTGTCCACATCGAGATGGTTCGTGGGCTCGTCGAAGATGAGCAGATGCGGTGCATGGAAGGTCGCGAGCGCGAACAGGAGCCGCGCTTTCTCGCCGCCGGAGAGCTTCTCTGAAACCGTATCCGCCTTATCCGCGCCAAACCCTATACCCGCAACCTTCGCCCGCTTCTGGGCCTCTGTGGCGTCTGGCATCAGCTCTGCGACGTGATTATAGGCCGAGCGCTTGGGATTCAGCTCGTCGAGCTGGTGCTGCGCGAAATAGCCGTATTCGAGCTTCTTCGAAGCGCGGTAGTGTCCTTCGAGCGGACTGAGCTTGCCGCAAAGCAGCTTGGCGAGTGTCGATTTGCCGTTACCGTTCGAGCCGAGCAGGCCAACGCGGTCGTCGCTATCGAGCCGCAGGTTGAGATTGCGCAGGACCGGCCTGGCGGGATCGTAGCCTACGCTGGCATTCTCGATGCGGATCAACGGGTTGCCGAGCGGGCGCTCGGGCGATGGAAAGCGGAAGGGCACCACCTCGGAATCGATTTCGGCCGCGATGGGCTGCATCTTGGCGAGCGCTTTCAGCCGGCTCTGCGCCTGACGCGCCTTGGTGGCCTTGGCCCTGAAGCGCTCGACGAAGGCTTCCATCTTCCGGCGCGCATCGTCCTGACCTTTCTTCAGCTTCAGCTGCAGCCGCTGCTGCTCCCGCCGCGTCTCCTCGAAACGGTCGTAGCCGCCGGTGTAGAAGGCAAGGCGCCGCTCCGTAAGATGCAGAATGCTGTCGACCGCCCTGTTGAGAAGATCGCGGTCGTGGCTCACCATCAGCACAGTATAGGGATAGTTCTGGATGAAATCTTCGAGCCAAAGAGTGCCTTCAAGGTCGAGATAGTTTGTTGGCTCGTCGAGAAGCAGGATGTCCGGCGCCGCGAAGAGCGCGCCCGCCAGCGCCACGCGCATGCGCCAGCCGCCAGAGAATTCCGCACAAGGCCTGGCCTGCGCCTCTTCGTCGAAGCCGAGTCCGGAAAGGATGCGCGCCGCGCGGGCGGGCGCGGAGTGTGCGTCGATGTCCAAAAGCCGCGTGTGGATTTCGCCGATCCGGTGCGGGTCGTCCGCCGTCTCCGCCTCCGCACTGAGCGCGGCCAGCTCGGAATGCGCGGCGAGCACAGTTTCAAGCAGCGTCTCCGGCCCGCCCGGCGCCTCTTGCGAAACATGCGCGATGGTCGCGTTTTTGGGAAAGCCGATCGCGCCGTCATCGGGGTGGATCTCTCCCGCGATCAGGCGCAAGAGCGTGGTTTTGCCGGTGCCGTTGCGGCCCACCAGTCCAACCTTGTGCCCGTCCGGAATGCCGGCCGTGGCGTGCTCGAACAGCGGCCGCCCCTGGATGCGGTATGAGAGATCGTTGATATGCAGCATGCGCGCAAAATGTCCGGGATCGTGGCAGCGCGCAAGCCTTTACGCATACTCAAAGATCGCTTACTCTTCGAATGCGCGTGCGGGACGGCTCAATGGAGACAATGCCTCGCACGTCCTCGCCGAGCTGGCTGAGAGCCTGAAGTGCGCGCTGTGCTCTCGCTTCCCGGCTCAAAGCATTCAAATCTAGACGGACCGCGCCATGCGTTTGCAAGCCAAATCGAACGATCAAGTCCCAGAAATCTGTGTCCTCGGTTAAAAGAACGCGGTTCTCGGAGAAGGCCAGCGCGAGTACTTCTCTGTCTCTAGCGGAAGGATTGATATCAACGGACCGGATGACATCGAATCCTGCTTCGCGAAGCCTTCGCAAAATGCGTCCGGAAAAGCATTCGTCCGCGATGTAAGCTGGCATTACTCGGCCGCTACGAGCGATTCATGCGCCAAATAATCGGCGGCGTAATTTTGTGCGGCCCGGACGTCTTCCACGGTGAGCGGTGGGTAGTCCTCAATGATTTCCTCCACCGTGTCGCCTGCGCCGAGAAGGCGAAGAATGTGCTCAACCGTGATGCGCGTGCCGGTGATGACGGGCTTGCCGAACATCACCTCGGGGTCGCGTTTGACGCGAGGGTGTTGCATGGCTACTCCTCCTAAGATGCAAAATGCAAGGCTGCGGAAATGTTTTCCGGCTCAAGATCGGGGAAATCGGCGAGGATGGTTTCCGCGCTCACCCCCTCCGCGAGCATTTCAAGGATGTCGCTTACGCGGATGCGCATCCCGCGAATACCGGGCCGCCCACCGCATTGGGGTGGGTTGAAGGTAATGCGGGCTTCGTCCGGCATGGGGTCCCACCTAATAACAATGAAGGCATTCTGAGAGTAGCATAGTCAGCGCAGGATGCATATCGATGCGCCCAGACCCGAGCCGGGCGCGCCTGCGATGCAGGCAATCGTCACTCGGCGCGACTCATGGGCCAAGTAATCGGCGGCGTAGTTCTGGGCGGCCCGGATATCCTCCGCGGTTATGTGCGGATGGCTCTCAAGAATCTCCTCGACGCTATCGCCGGCGCCGAGCAGGCGGAGGATGTGTTCGACCGTGATGCCCGTGCCGGCGATGACGGGCTTGCCGAACATCACCTTCGGGTCGCGTTTGATACGAGGATGCTGCATCGGTTCCTCATTTCACCGGCTCAATACTAGCACAGCATACCGCTCCAGCGCAAAAGGGACCTCGCCCCTCCGCTCGCTTCCTAGATTGAGAAAACTTAATGTTTTTCCGCCCGGGTCAGATGAAGCGCATTCACCACATATGTGTTCACCACAAGAGTTCACTAGCTCTGGAGGTTGGGAACTGAGATGTCTGAGCAAAATGAAAGAGTAACGCCAAGCGCAAACGGAACAGGCCAACGCCTGCTGCGCAGTAAATATTTGCTTTCTGGCGTAGCTATAGCTGCGCTAATCGCTGCCGCGCCAGCAGTCTACCATGCGAATGCCGGCGCGCCGGTCCTGCAGAAGAACGAGGCGCCGGGCGCGCTGACGGCCAATCGGAATGTGATCGGGCTTCCCGATTTTACGGCTCTTGTGCAGCGCGTTAAGCCTGCCGTCGTGTCCGTCCGCGTAAAGCAACAGGTCGCGGCGCAAGTCATGTCAGAGGACGATTCCAACAACCCGTTCAAGGGCACGCCATTCGAGAAGTTTTTCCGCGATTTCCAAGGAAAGCATGGCGGTCGGTGGCAACAGAGCCAGCCGATGCCAATAGAGGCGCAGGGCTCAGGCTTCTTCATCTCCGCGGACGGCTACATCGTTACCAACAACCATGTTGTCGACAACGCTTCCCAGGTTGAGGTCGTAACCGACGATGGGCAAACGCTTACGGCGAAGGTGGTTGGCACGGACAAGCAGACCGACCTTGCGCTTCTCAAGGTGGAGTCGGACAAGAAGTTTCCGTTCGTCACTCTTGCCAAGGAGACGCCCGAAATCGGACAATGGGTCGTCGCGATGGGCAATCCGTTCGGCCTTGGCGGCACCGTCACCGCCGGCATTATCTCGGCTGAGGGCCGCGATATCGGCGAAGGCCCCTACGATAATTTCCTGCAGATCGACGCACCCATCAACCGGGGAAATTCGGGCGGTCCGACCTTCAACCTGAAGGGTGAAGTGGTGGGAGTGAACACGGCCATCTTCTCGCCCTCGGGCGGCTCGGTGGGCATCGCCTTCGACATCCCGGCTTCAACGGTTGAAAGCCTAATCCCGCAATTGGAGAAATACGGCCATGTAACGCGCGGCTGGCTAGGCGTGCAAATACAGCCCGTAACCAAGGACATCGCGGAAAGTCTTGGTCTCAAGAGCGATCGTGGCGCGCTTGTTACTGAACCGCAGCCGGATAGCCCCGCGGCCAAAGCGGGCTTGAAGTCGGGCGACGTCATCACTGCGGTCGATAATGAGCCGGTCCAGGATGCGCGCGACCTTGCCCGCAAGATCGCCGGGATAGCGCCTGGCACGGAGGTAACGCTTGCGATAGACCGCGATGGCAAGTCCGAAAACGTCGCGATCAAAATAGATGAGATGCGCCAGACAGTTAAAGTGGCGGCGCTGGAGAAGAAAAGCCATACGGAGGAGGAAAGACTGGGCCTAGAACTCGCGCCCGCCCGCGACGTGGAGGGCGAGGGCAGCAAGGGCGTGGCCATCGTGGGCGTTGAACCGGGCGGCAAAGGCGCGAACCTCGGCTTCGCCGCGGGTGACGTCATTCTAAAGGCAGGAGGCAAGACTGTGTCGTCGCCGTCGGAGTTTAAAGTTGCTCTCGATGCCGCGAAATCGGCAGGACGCAAATATGCACTGGTTCTGATCAAGCACGACCAGAACGAAATCTACGTCGCCGTGCCGGTTACTACTGGGTAGAGACGCTGTATACTTCCAGACGGAGGCTATACTAGTGGGTTGCCTTGCCCTGATCTTCAGGATTGTCGAGGAAAAGCAGCCCCTCCTCCAGGGAGACGATTTCGGGTCCATCGAACTCGTAGTCTTCTCCGTCGGGCAGGCGGATGACACAGCTCTTCTCGCAAAGCTCAAGCTTTTCGCCAGCCTTGATCATCCGCTCGCTCTGCGTATCGCCTTCGATGATGATGAGCTTCTGATCGGCGGTGTCGCGATTGGTCAGACTTATAGCGGACGCCGCCGATGGCCCCATTGCGAGAGGGAGAACGATAAGAAGCCGGTAAACAAGCCGCATTGAGACGCCATCCTAGGTTGGAACGCTGCCGGTTGCGGCCTTGCTTATAGGCAAAAGGAGAAAAAAGGGGAAGAAAATCTCTTCACCCTTTTTTCACCGGCCAGCCTTATTTTTTGCCGCCCTTTTTCTTGTCGCCGCCCTTACCGGCGGCAGGTTTTTCCTGCTTGGGGGCTTCCTTTGGTTTGGCTTCAGGTTTCTTTGCCATATCGGTTCACCTATGAGAGAGCGCCAAATCGAAATGACGCAAACAGAGTTTGCGAGCAACGCGGGATTTGCGCAATAAGAAATTTACTGGGATTCTAATGGAATCTGTGAACTGAACGTGAGAATAGAGAGCATGGGCGACTTCTTGAAGCTGGCGATCCTGGGTATTGGCTGTGGCGCTCTTCTTGCATGGCCGGCCGGCGGCTGGGCGCAAGCGCCGGGCGGGCAATGCTGGTCCGCTGAGGCGCTCGCCGGGCGGCCCGGAGAAAAGGTAATTCGCCGAGGCACTTACGATCCCGCCATCGAGCCCGGCGGCGCTGCCGTGACGCTCGGCCACCTGCCCGCGAACCTGCGAGGGTCCATCCGTAGCGTGCGGCTGACCAACGGTGAACGGCTGGTCGCGCTGACCTTCGACCTTTGCGAGAATGGCAACGAAATCTCGGGCTACGACGCGGAAATCGTGGATACGCTGCGCAGGCTCGGCGTGAAGGCGACGTTCTTCCCCAGCGGCAAATGGCTGCTCGACCACAAGGCGCGCGCGGAGCAGCTCATCGCAGACCCGCTGTTCCAGGTGGGCAGCCATAGCTGGACGCACCGCAATTTCCGCCTCTTGCCGCAGGCCGGCGCGGCTGCGGATCTGGCGCTCGATCTCAAGGCCGATGCGAGCGTCCGGCGCGATCTCAAGGCAAGAGCGTGCTACCGGCCGGCGCCTGGCATGGAGCATACGGCGCTGTTCCGCTTTCCGTTCGGAACCTGCAACGCAGAGACCTTGAACGCGGTGAACGATGCCGGCCTGCTCGCCATCCAGTGGGACGTGGTGTCCGGCGATCCGGCCAAGGCGGCAACAGCCGGGGCGATCCGCCAAGGCGTTGTTTCGCATGTAAAACCTGGCTCCATCGTGGTCATGCATGCCAATGGCCGCGGCTGGCATACGGCCGAGGCGCTGCCGCTGATAGTCGCCGGGCTGCGCCAGCGCGGCTTCGAGTTCGCGACCGTGGGCGAGCTTTTGGCGAAGGGCGAGGCCGTCAGGGTCGATAGCTGCTACGAGCTGAAGCCCGGCGACAATGCGCGCTACGATAAGCTCTTCCCGCTGGAGCCGGCCCAGGCCGGGCCGCGCGCCAGGACCGGCAACTAACTGGTTGTTAACGCGATCTACCCGCATTTCGCCGCCGCCCGCGCCGCTCTACCACTGTGCAAGTAATTTAGCACATGCTCTTTAAGGAACGGTTAAGCGCTGGGCCTCCCTTAAGTTACTGTCCCGCATGGATAAATTATACAGGCGTCATCGTCTTCGCCCGCCAAAGTAAGACAATGTTTAGGTTAATCCACAATCTGCCCGTATATTTAATAGTATTTTGGAGTCGCAGAAATCGACCTAAAGCGGGAAAAGATTCGCAGAAAGACGGCGGCGGAAAATATGCCGGGGTGCCGTTTACTATACTTGCGTTAACTACAGTAGCGCCTTACGCAAAACGAACGCTCGATTAACCCGGAAGAGCAGGGGCGCCGGTTGGGACAATGAACGGGCGTATCGCCCCTCACCCTGTCCCTCTCCCCAGGGGAGAGGGAACGCCATCTCAACGGGCACGACGGGACTCCCTCTCCCATGGGGAGAGGGCTGGGGTGAGGGGCGATTCCCCCGTTCATTACGCCATCCACTGATTTTAGCGCCTATGTGACCGTTCTGCGGCAACGCACGTCATCGCGAGGCGGTCCCTCCGCCTTGCGAAGCAGAGTTTCTTGGCTTTCCCAATGCATGGCCATCCAAGGCGTTAGCGGCCATCGTGCCGGCATCGGCCAGCGGGCTGAATTTCGACGCATAAGGCCGCTCTTCGCCGAACTTATCTTAGACAAACAATTATGTACCGGCTTTAAATCGTAACACTCCATTTTCAATGCGAGATAAGCAGGCGCCAGTGATGCATTCCTTCTCCTTGTGGGAGGGCGGACGTTTAGAGAGAAAGCCCCTTATTCGCTCTGCGCTTCAGCTGAACATTGAATTTTGACGCAGCAAGAGCCTTCGCGGCCAATTCATAATTGGGATCGATTCGAAGCGCCCGATCATAATCGCCTATCGCCCGTTCATAGTCGCGCTTGTTGTAATAAGCAGTACCGCGACCGTAATAAGCCTCCACAAACAGAGTGTTTAGCTTGAGCGCTTGAGTGTATTCAACGATGGCACGTTCAAAGTCATGTTTTTTGCTGAAGATATTCCCGCGGCCCAAATAGGCATGGGCCAGCCGCGGGTTCAGCTGGATTGCCCGGTCGAAATCGGCAAGTGCCCGAACCCAGTCGCCTTGACGGTCGAGGGCATTGCCTCGATCAAAATAGGCTTCGGCAAACTGCGGGTTTAACTTAATGGCCTGATCGTAATCGGCAATTGCGAGGTCATAGTCGTGTTTGTAGTAATAAGCATTGCCTCGGTTGTTGTAGGCAACCGCTGCAGCATAAGCATGCTCTCCGGAAGCTATTATGCTTGTACAGGCCACGATTCTTGCGTCCTGGTCCTTTACTAAGTTGTTGCAGGTATTTAGATCGATTTGGGACGACGCTAAAGCATTACCGCTTATGAGGAGCATAAGTCCTATTCCGATCAGACTTGCACGCATGGAGTTCCCCTCACCGATGATTGTGTAAGCATGAGGCACATGAAATATTTCTCTGCTGTGGAATGAATATAGGTGATCCGAGCTTACACTGGGAAACCCTTCGATAGGCGACGTCCCGGCGTGCTCTGGCGTTGCTTCAGCGAACCTTTGGCTGTTCCCATTTCTCGAAAACGGGAGGGTAGGGTCCTTTGGTCAAATCGCTCAAATCCCACGTTAGGACCTTGCCCGTTGTTAAATCGGCGAACAACCTTACAGCATTCTTCGTGTGAGTGATCGACACATTCCCTTCAAACCACACTTTGTTCGCGCGAATGTCGAACACCGCTTTGTCCCCTGTGGCGGTTTGATCCGGGTATCTAAGCAATACATCGCCAGAGGCTTCAAGCTTAAGAATATGGGTGAGGCCGGCTTTTCTTAGCTCCGCCGTAGAGATGCCAATGGTCGCTGGGCTGCGCTCATAGTAGACGGCGACAAAGTGGCTCTTGACGGTTGTGTCGCCTAGCCTGACACGTACCCAAGACCCATTCCCGCCGTATCGTTCCGCGCCGCCGGCTTCCGGCTCAGCCAAGGCCGCTTCGATCTCCAAAGGTTTGCCGCGATTTTGAACGAGCCCAAAAAAATCTTTAGACGCGGGTGTCTGTGCTTGGGCATCGATAATTGCCCCCGCCGTCCATGTTGCCACTCCGGCCGCCATAAGCGTGTTTCGCCAAAAGTTCCTTCGCGATACAGTCATCATGCCTCGTCCTTTGTGGCGGAGTAGCTACAGAACCGGGACATCCGGATGCGACCCATAACAGGCCTGCTGGGCCTTCGTTGGGCAAGCCAGGAATGATGGCTTAGCCGGAGGTCATTTCGGCGGAATAGGCTCGGCAGGGTAGCAATCCCGTAGCGCCGTACCATGGTTATTTTTGGGTTGGTAAACGCGCGTCCGCCATCTTTTCCGCCGCCGTCTTTCTGCGAATCTTTTGCCACTTTAGGTCGAATTCTGCGACTCCGAAATACCCGTTAATATTAGATTGTTGCGCGGTTTAACCACCAATCCCAATCTCAGGTTGTAGAATTAGTTAACAGCAAGTAACGGTTAATGGCGCAATTTCAATGAGTTATTCGTCCGTATTGCGCTTATACGCTGCCGGAATCACTTTTTCTTGGCAGCGCGCCGGAGGAGGAAGAAAGTCAAGCTCGCAGCGGTGTATTGGCAGAAGATATTGGTTTGCTTTTATTTAAAAAATGCGAGCACCGCAGTGTGCACGGAAGACTATTTGCAGGGATATGCCTACGCCGCGGGCTTTGAGCGCCAACACGAGCCGGGCATGGCGAATAGAGGCCGGGCGTTGCCGGTCGAATACTTTGCAACTCGTTGGGGGCATCCCCGTATTGTCATGGATGGCCCGGCTTGCCCTTGGGCTCGACCCGAGGGTCAAGGCGGGCCATGACAACTGAGTTCAATGCCGGCGCTCGCCGTCATGGCCGGACTTGATCCGGCCATCCACTAATGCATTGAGCGCGTTGGGTTTTTCCTGGATGGCCCGGTCAAGCTGGGCCATGACAATTGAGTTTGCTGCGATTGCCCTGGGCGGCGTTAGCGCATCGGTAAGGAGCTATGGGTCACCATTGCGCCGTGGGAAGGCGGGGCATGGCTGGGAGGCGTTGCGATGGCGTTATTTGCAGGATTGAGAGCGGGGCCAGGGCGGCTGCCGGGAGGCGGGGCGCCCGGCCGGGGAGCGCGGGCCGATGCGGCTTCCGGTGGGGGCGGCTTGCGCGAAAAGGTAAACGCGCAGCGCGGCGCTCAGCCGCCGGAAAACGCCGGATTTGGAGACCCACCCTACCGGGCATGGCTAACAAACCGCTAAACCGGTCCGTCCACGGACAGAAGCGAAGCCCAGACCGGCCGCCGCCGGAGACCCGTCCGGCGCAGCGCCGCAAGCGGGAACAGCAGCCCAAGAGCAGGCAAAACGAGAACTAGCGCGTGCGCCTGAGCGTGAGCGTGGCCCAGCCTTCGAGGTCGCGGCGCTGGACGAGGCGGAAGCCGGTGGCGCTGTAGCGGGCCAGGATTTCGCGGGCCTGACGGCTGAGCAGCCCCGACAGGATGAGAACGCCGCCGCGCCTTGTGAGTTCGCGCAGGCGCGGGGCGAGCTTCAGGAGCGGCTTGGCCAGGATGTTCGCCATCACGATATCGAAGGGCGCGCGGGCGTAGGCAAGCGCTGGCTTGCGGCCGTCCCCAACGCAAAGGCTGACGCTTTCCGCCGCGCCGTTCTTGCGGCAGTTTTCGCGTGCGACCGCGATGGCGATGGGGTCGATATCGGCGGCGGCGACGGTTGCGCGATGTGAGAAGGCTTTGGCGGCGGCGATGGCGAGCACGCCGGAGCCGGTGCCAAGATCGAGCACGCTGCGCGGTCTCACCGCCGCTGGCAGCGCGCCGATGGCCAGCAGGCAGCCCTTCGTCGTGCCGTGATGCGCGGTGCCGAAAGCGCGGCCGGCGTCGATCTCGATGGCCCATTGCGAGAAGGTGCGGGCGCGGTCGTGGCTGCCGTGGACGATGAAGCGGCCGGCCCGGACTGGCGGCAGCGACTTTTGCGTCTCCGCGACCCAGTCCGTGTCCGGCACAGCGGCGATGGCCTCGGAACGCGCCGCCAAGCCCACATTTGCAAGGGCGGCCGCGAGCACGCCGGAGGCTTGCGCCCCGTCATCGTAGCATTCCAGGAACCACTGGCCGGCTTCCTCAAGCACAACCAGGGGCAAGTCTTCGAAGCCCGGCGTTTCGCCCAGTATCGCGGCGGCCTGCGCCGCCTCGCTTTCGGACGCAAAGCCCAGCACCGTTTTTTGAGATATGGTCATATTAAATCCGGCTGCATACTTCGCGAAGTCCCCCCTCACCCTGTCCCTCTCCCCGTTGGGGCGAGGGGACGCCAGAATTGTCCTCTCAGCGTTGTGAAAGGCCACGGCATACTCCCTCTCCCCGTGGGGAGAGGGCTGGGGTGAGGGGGTCTTTTTTGCTGCCGGGCACGCAAAGTAATCATGCGGATCCTATATCATGCGGCAGCGGCTGGCACGGCCTGCCACACGGCGATCAGGTGCTCGCGCGCGTCTTCGAGATCGCGGATGCGCAGGTGCCCCTGCTCGTCCTCGACCAGAAGGCCGAGCTTGCGCAAATGCACGCAGCCGTCCTCGATATCGAAGGCGACATCCACGTCGAACTCATCCTTCAAGAATTTCTCCGCCTCGAACTTCACGGCGTCGAGCCCGCGATGGCCGTGCCGCAGCAAGAGCGCATAGGTGATGACGGCCTCGATGATGTCCTCTTCTTCGGCGTCGTCGGTGAGCAGGGTGAGCACGCTCTGATTGCTGCCAATGTTGTGAAAATAAAGGCTTTTCGCCAGTTTCGCCATGTAGCGCGTGCGCGTGTTTAGGAAGTTCGAGAAGGTGCGGAAGATCGCGCCTAAGGCTCCGCCGACGGTGACGACGACCACCAAGGGGCTGATGACCACCAGCGCAAGGAACTTGAGCGCAGCCATGACGATGGCGACGACGGTGCTGCCGCCCGAGCCGATCCAAAGCCAAAGCTTGTCGAACAGCGAAAACCTGAGGCGGGCATTGGGGAAAAGAATCTGCAGCTCGCTGCGCGCGATGCGCCGGAAAACCTTGAGATGCAGCGTCTGCTCGGAGACGCCCTCCAGCAATTGATGATTGCGCGCGCGGCGGACATACCGCTTGGCCTTCCCTTTGCTCATGCCCTTTTGAATAAGCTCGGCGACACGCGCGTCGTAGGGCTTCAGCTTCAGGCCAATAAACAGCCGCCGGTATGCCTCAACCTCCACGGTCTGCTCGAACAGCCAAAGCCGTCTCCACGTTTTTGTGCGGACCTTATCCCTGATCGCGCCGCGGTAGTAGAGCATATGGAAGTCGTACTCGGAAAGATCGACCTCGGCGCGAAAGCCAATACCGGATTCTTCTTCTAAAATATTTTCAAGCGCAACCTTATCTATTTCGTTATAGTTGGCGCTTACAACGAGATCGACGACCCTTTCTTTCAAAGCTTCAAGTTTGGCCTTTCTTTCGGAGTCTGAAATCTCCGATAAATTGACGGTTTCGTCGTCGGGATTGAAGGCGTCGTAAAGCGCCACCAGCTCGTCGAGCGATTGCGCGGATTCGGCTTGGCGCAAGGCGCACATATACCGCACGACATGCGCCGCGAGCGCGCGCTGCCCAGGCCCGAAAAGCTTCGCGAGCGAATGCTCAATAATGTCCGAGCGGTCCACAGGGATGAATTTCTCCGGGGCTTGGGATGGAATAGGCTGGGAGACGTCGAGACCGATCGGCGTTTCGGATTGTGCCGGCCAGGAAGACGGCTGAGATCGCCGGCCCGCCAACGCTTGGTCATTCATCGCTGCCCTCCATATCCTGACCGGCGAAGATGTAACGGGTTTCTTAAGCGCGGGCAACACAACCGCGCCGAATGCTCCGCGCAGGCCAGGCGGGAGCGAATGACGGCGGCCTCCGGTTCCGTCCTCAAGGCCCCCCTGTCTCTCTCCCAGCAAGCTCACCTTGGCGAGCTTGCCTCCCTGAGTATCTGCATCCGCAAGCGGATGCGGATGGGAGAGGGGGCGCCAGAATTATCCGCGAACTTTTTGAACAAGGCCCCAGCCTGCTCCCTCGCACCTACCGCGAGCCGCCTAATCCTGGCAAAAAGCAGGAACAACGTGCCGCCGGCCGCGTTTACGGTTCATGGAACTTATAGAACCCCACCAGGAAAGCGCCACGGACGGCGTTCCGATGTCTTTCCTGGAGAGCACCTGCGTGGCGGCTGCAGACTTTGGCCGCAGGGATCGTCCGGCCCCGGAGCGCCGGGCGCCCAGAACCTAAAGGCGGGGTGCGGGGGTGGGGCGCGGCAGGCTGGAGGCGTTCAGCGACGGCGTGCTCGCCATCCTCATCACCATCATGGTGCTGGACCTGAAAATTCCGCAACAAGCCGTGCCGGCGGCGTTACTGCCCGTGCTGCCCGTCTTTCTCTGCTATGTACTGAGCTTCGTCTATCTCGCCATCTACTGGAATAACCACCACCACATGCTGCACGCCACGCAGCGGGTCACGGGCGCGATCCTGTGGGCCAACCTGCATCTGCTGTTCTGGCTGTCGTTGATCCCCTTCGCCACCGGCTGGATGGGCGAGAATCACTTCGCTGCGGCACCTACCGCGCTTTATGGGATCGTACTGCTGATGGCCGCAATGGCCTACTGGGTCTTATACCAACGGTCAAAAGTCCTGACCGCTTTGGAACACACCCCGTCATCGCGAGGCGGCCCTTGCCGCCGTGGCGATCCAGGAGCACCGTCAGTGACTTGACTGGATTGCTTCGCTTCGCTCGCAATG
>JBKQNN010000235.1:0-2655 GCA_052145975.1 Rhodomicrobium sp.
CGCCACAAGCACGGCGAACAGCGCAAGGCTGCCCAGCACCGCGAGGTAAATGCGAAAATAGAGCCGCCGCATCAGCCCTGTCCCTTTGCGAAAACATAGCCCGCGCCCCGAACCGTTATGATGTGCCGCGGGTGCTTGGCGTCTTCTTCGATGGCGGCGCGGATGCGGGCGATATGCACGTCGACCGACCGGTCCAGGCTTGGATCGTAGGGCTGATCGTGGCGCCCGGCGAGTTCGGCAAGCTGCTCGCGCGAGAGCACGCGCCCTGCCCGCTCTGCCATAACGGTTAGGAGATCGAACTGATAGCTCGTCAAGCTTTTCTCCTCGCCGCCCAGGCGAACCTGACGGGCGCCGCGGTCGATCTCAAGCAGCCCAAAGCGCAAAATCGCGGAAGCATCGGCGGACCGCGCCCGGCGCAGCACCACGCGGATTCGCGCCAGCAGTTCCCGGGGCTCGAAGGGTTTTGGGATGTAATCCTCCGCCCCCATCTCCAGGCCAACCACGCGATCCACGGGATCGCCGCGCGCGGTCAGCATGATCACAGGGACGGCTGCGGAAGGCTGCAAGGCCCGTATCTCGCGGAAAAGATCGAGGCCGTCCGCATCGGGCAGCATCAGGTCGAGGAGGACGAGATCGGCTTGACAGCGCCGCAGCGCCGCCAGCCCCGATGCCGCGTCCGCCGCATGCTGAACCTCGAACTGGTTCTGCCTGAGATAATCGGCAACCATCCTCGCAAGGCGGATATCGTCCTCAATCAACAGGATGAGGGGCATGGAGTGTCCTACGAAATCCGGTTGAATGGTTCACCAAAGTCCCCCCTCACCCTGTCCCTCTCCCCGTTGGGGCGAGGGGACGCCTGAATTGTCCTCTTGCCTAGATGGAAGGGTCGCAGCCAGCTCCCTCTCCCCTTGGGGAGAGGGCTGGGGTGAGGGGGTCTTCGTAGGTGCAATCCGATCTATTTAACCGAATCCTGTAGTCTCCATCGGCCGCGCTTATGGCAGCATATGCCACCGTTCCCACTCTGCCGCAAGCTGACGCCGCTGCTCAGGCTTCAGCACCTCGGCCGCGTCCGCGACCGCTTGCACAATACGCTTCGAAGCCGCTTCGCCCACGCCGAGCTGTTCCGCTCTTATCGACTCCAGGGCGGACCTGTCTATGGTATCGGCCTTCAGGATAGCGAGAACCTTCCCGTGCCGGGCGGCGGGGTCTTTGCGCATGGCCATCACATCGTCAATCGCGGCCTTGGCGATGGCATTGACTTTATCGCGCTGCTCCTGCGTGGCATCGACCCTCGACAGGGCATGCCCGAGGCGGTGCTGAACGATGAAGGTGATCTCCTCCGCATCGAAGGGGTGGTGGTGGCCCCAATGGAACCAGGGCGAGCTGTCAACTTTTCCGGCCGCTAAGCAAACCACCGCCGCCCGCCCGATCTGGGCGGCGCCAAGCCAGCGGCGCCCGCGGCGCGGTGCGCCGCCGGAACCAGGTTGCATGCCTTCGTTGGGTGATGCCTGGGACATAGTATCGTGCTCCTCATTAGAGTGCGTCCGGAAAAAGTGTGAGCGGTTTTTCCGATAAGACGCACGGTCAAACAAAGACTTAGAGCCCCGCTTTTGATTCCATCAAAAGCGGATAGGCTCTAGACCTTGCCGCTGCTGCGGTGAGCACAATATGGCGCGAGCGTGTTTCCACCCGCCGCGCAGTTTGTAAAGTTATGTAAAGCCGGAGCCTGGCGGCGTTTTCCGGCTGCGCTGCGGCGCGCATTGCCCGCGGATTTTTGCCGAAAGTTAGCAATGTACGGAATTCATTCCGGATTCCTCAACTGAAGCGAAGCTATAAAACCGGTATGACTGAACGGGGCCGGCAGCCGCGGTACGAAGGACTATGCAATGGGCGAGACGCTGACATCATACTGGTCGCCATCGGAGCTGGTCACCAATACGCTGTTGCTGTTCCATTTGATCGGCGCAACCGCGGTTGGGCTGCTGCTCGGCTACGAGCGCTCCTACCATGGCCGCGCTGCGGGGATGCGGACCTACGCCCTGGTTTGCATCACCTCGACGATGCTGACGGTCATCAACGCCTATCCGGGCCAATGGTACGGCGGGCTCTCCAACCCGCCCGCAAGTGCCGGCGATCCGACCCGCACCATCCAGGGGATCATGACCGGCATCGGCTTTCTCTGCGCGGGCGTCATCATGAAGGATGGGCTCACGATCCGGGGGCTTTCGTCGGCCGCCTCGATCTGGACCACCGCGGCTATCGGCGTCATCATCGGCTTAGGCTTCTACGGCGCGGCAATCAGCGCTACCGGCGTTGCGCTGGCCGCGATGACGGTGCTCGGGCGGCTTGAGAAAATCCTGCCGCATCAAACCACGCTGTTTCTCTCGCTGGTTTACCCCCACGAGCGGACGCCCTCCACGGACGAAATCCGCCAGCGTATGCACGGCCACGGCTTCGACGTGCTCGACTGGTCGTTTTATTATTGCGAGGGAAAGCGGCAATACCAGTACGACCTCGTGCTGCAAGCCACAGGTACTTGCCGCTCGCACGACTTGGCCGGCGACCTGGCGGGATCTCCGGATGTCACGGAATTCCGTCTCGCGCCCTCGCGCACCTGAGTGCCGGCGCTAATCCGCGAAGCCGCTGTCCAGGCCC
>JBKQNN010000236.1:0-8896 GCA_052145975.1 Rhodomicrobium sp.
GGCTGCCCTCCGCGCCCGGCAGATCTGCTCAAAGGCCTGCTTGCCCTGCTCGAACCAAATCATATCAAATCCGGTTGAATGCTTCGCGAAGTCCCCCCTCATCCTGTCCTTCTCCCCGAGGGGAGAAGGGACCCTCGAACTACCCGCAGCGGATGTTCTAGGGTCCTCTCTCCCCTCGGGGAGAGAGACAGAGTGAGGGGGTCTTTACTGAAGCAATCAACCGGATTCGGTATGATTTGGTTCGAGCAGGGCAAGCAGGCCTTTGAGCAGATCTGCCGGGCGCGGAGGGCAGCCGCGGATATGCAAGTCGACCGGCACGACATCCTTCACCGCGCCGATCACGGCGTAGCTCCCGGAAAAGACGCCGCCGCTGGCCGCGCAGTCGCCCACCGCCACAACCCACTTGGGATTGGGCGTGGCATTGTAGGTGCGCTCCAGCGCCTCGCACATATTCTTCGTTACGGGACCGGTCACCATGAGCACGTCGGCGTGGCGCGGCGATGCTACGAAGCGCAACCCGAACCGTTCGAGATCGTAGATCGAATTGTTGAGCGCATGAATTTCCAGCTCGCACCCGTTGCAAGATCCCGCATCGACTTCGCGGATTGCAAGGCTGCGGCCGAGCCGGCGCCGTGCGGCGCTGTGGACGTTGGCAGCGAGTTCCGCGAGTGCTGCGTCGTCCGCGGCCGGGGGCGCTTCCGTAACCGGCGTCCGGAGCAAGTTCTTGAGAAGAAGCGTGCGCATAACCGTTGAACCTAAAGATCGTGCCCCGAATAGGAGCAATTGAACGACTTGTTGCAGAGCGGGAAATCGGCGACGATGTTGCCCTCGATCACTGCTTCGAGGAGCGGCCACTGGAACCAAGACGGGTCGCGCAAGTGGCAGCGCTCGACCAGGCCGCTGCCATCGAGGCGCACCCACGCGAGCACGTCGCCGCGGAACGACTCAACTAGTCCGAGACCTTCCCGGGTTTGGCCGGTCCTTCCGCCCTCGATGGCAATCCGGACCGGGCCGTCCGGCAGCCGGCGCAGAATTTGCCCGATCAGCGAAAGACTCGCCCAGACCTCGTGGATGCGCACCCAGACCCGCGCGTTGACGTCGCCGTCATCCAATATGGGCACATCGAATTGCAGCTCGCCGTAAGGCGGGTAGGCCAGCGCCTTGCGCGCATCGAACCCGCGGCCCGACGCCCGGCCAACGTAACCGCCCGCACCGAACTGCCGCGCCAGCGCCGGCCGCAGCACGCCGGTCGCGACGGTGCGGTCCTGGAGGGAAGCGCTGCTGTCATAGATCTCGATGAGTTCCTCAAGCGGGCGCCGGAGGTATTCGAGAAGCGCGTGCAACTGCGGAATTCCTTCGCCGCTGAGCTCGGCAGCGACCCCGCCGGGCACGATACAGTCCATCATCAGCCGATGACCGAAGCAGGCATCGGCCGTGCGCAGGACCCGCTCGCGCAGGATGCCGCATTGCGCGTGTATGAGGGAAAAGGCCGCGTCGTTGCAGATCGCGCCGATATCGCCGATGTGATTGGCGAGGCGTTCGAGCTCCGCCATCAGCGCACGCAGGTAGTGAGCACGCGGCGGAACTTCGATTTCCAGCGCCGCCTCGACAGCATGCGCGAAGCCAAGCGCGTAGGCCACCGTGCTGTCGCCCGAGGTGCGCCCGGCAAGCGCCGCCGCCTTGTCAAGCGTCGCGCCTGCCATTAGCGACTCGATACCTTTATGGACGTAGCCGAGGCGCTGTTCGAGCCGCGCTACGGCCTCGCCGTTGGCGGTGAACCGGAAATGTCCCGGCTCTATGATGCCGGCATGCACCGGCCCGACCGGGATCTGGTGGAAGTTTGCGCCTTCCGCCGGCAGAAAATCGTAATGCACGGGCGCCACCGGCACCTCCCTCCGGGCGCCAAGCGGATGCTGCACGCCCCAGAAGCCGAGGTCGAGCCAGGGCCGCGGGTCGGGTAATCCCACCGGATCGAACCCGTAGAGATCGCGGATCGCGCGTTCCTGGCGGATTGCGGGCGGGTGGAGCGCCCCAACTGACGGAAACTTTCCATGATGGCAT
The DNA here is from genome assembly GCA_052145975.1 of Rhodomicrobium sp. Lineage (GTDB taxonomy): Bacteria > Pseudomonadota > Alphaproteobacteria > Rhizobiales > Rhodomicrobiaceae > Rhodomicrobium. The sequence goes on from JBKQNN010000236.1 coordinate 2,062, forward strand.
TCGAAAGTGACCACGGCGATTTCGCCCGCGTTCCCGTCGAGCACGGCCATGTGCACCGCGCCGGTGTCCCCCCACAGGCCGAGCAGCGCCCAGTGACCGGCCGCCATCTGACCGGCGGTGAACTGCCAGCCGTTCTCATCCACGGCGACGCGCGGCCACGGATAGTGCCCCGCAGCTAAGCAGCCTTCAATCGTATCGATCAGTGCTGGCATGCGGTTTCACCTTATCCCAGCAGCTTTGCCACGTTCATGAACCAGGCGGCGAGTGCCGGCGGCATATAGACCCCTGCGGCCAACACAAGCGCGAGGTGAGCGAACATCGGAACGTTGGATGCCTTCGCATGCGCGTTAGTGCCGCGCGGCTCGCCAAAGGCGATGCCGTTGAGGCGCAGGAACAGCGCTCCGGTACCGACGAGAATCCCGAACACCAGTGGGATCGCCAGCCAGGGCTCGCGCGCGAAGGTCGAGCTCACGACCAGGAACTCGCTCATGAAAATGCCGAGCGGAGGCAGGCCGGCGATTGCCACGACACCCAGTACCAGCCCCCAACCGAGCACCGGATGCGTCTCGGTGAGCCCGCCCATGCCGGAAATGCGCTGTGTGCCTTTCACCTGTGCGATGTTGCCGACAGCAAAGAAGATCGCCGACTTTGTCAGCGAGTGCATGGTCATATGCAAAAGACCGGCGAAGTTGGCAAGCGGCCCGCCCATGCCGAAGGCGAAAGCGATGATACCCATGTGCTCGATGGAGGAATAAGCGAACATGCGCTTGATGTCGCGGCGGCGGTACAGCATGAAGGCCGCGAAGACGAGCGATAGCAGTCCCATCGTCACCATAAGCGGACCGGGCGCGACCGCGCTCGGATTCGCCGCGAGCAGCATCTTGAAACGCAGCACAGCGTAGAGCGCGACATTGAGGAGGAGCCCGGACAGCACCGCCGAAATCGGAGTGGGGCCCTCCGCATGGGCGTCCGGGAGCCAGGCATGCAGCGGCACAAGTCCCACTTTGGTGCCATAGCCGAGCAGCAGGAACACGAAGGCAATGTTGAGGAGTGCTGGGTCGAACTCACCCGCGCGCGCCACGAGCTCGGTCCATACCATGGCGTGAAGGCCCTCGCTGATCACCGGCCGCGCCGCCATGAAAACGAGGATTGTACCGAACAGCGCTAGCGCGATGCCGACGCTGCCCAGGATGAAGTATTTCCATGCCGCTTCGATCGCCGCGGGCGTGCGGTAGATGCCGACCATGACCACGGTGGTCAGCGTCGCGAGTTCGATCGCTACCCACATCAGGCCGATATTGTTGGCGACGAGCGCGAGGTTCATCGCAAACATCAGGACTTGGTACATGGCGTGGTAGAAGCGCACGGAGGCCGGCGTCAGCCGTCCGGTTTCGAGCTCGTGGCCGATGTAGCTCGCGCTGAACACACTGGTGGTGAAGCCGACGAACGTGGTGAGCACGATGAAGACGTTATTGAGATCGTCGACGAGCAGATAAAGACCCGGCTGCGGCCTGCCGAACACAAGCGACGCTGCCGCAAGGAAAGTTAGCAGCGACGCCAAGACGTTGAGCCGCGCGCCGAGCCTGTAGCCTGGGAGGACTACGAGCACCGCCGCCGCGAGGGCAGGTGTTATAAGGACGGCGGCCGCCGCATCGAAGGAGGCGATCATCTCCGTTCTCCGCGGAAACGGTCGAGCGCTTGCATGTCCACGGTATCGAAGCGCTCGCGAATTCGAAACAGGAAGATGCCGATGACGATGAAGGCGATGAGGATTGAGAAGGCGACGCTGATCTCGACCACGAGCGGCATGCCCTTGGCGCCGGTGGCAGCCAGCACGAGCCCGTTCTCGATGGACATGAAACCGATGACCTGACTGACGGCGTTGCGCCGGGTCACCATCATCAAAAGCCCCAGCAGCACCACCGAAAGCGCGAAGGCAAGGTCCTCGCGCGCGAGCGGATCTGCGTCGTGCGTCGCCCGTAGCATCACCACCATGGACAAGGCGACGAGCCCCATGCCGAGCAGCATCGCCGTTCCGACGCCCACAACTTTCTCGATCTCGCGGTGGATCCCCAGCCTCAAGATAATCCGGAAGAGCATGAACGGGATGATCATCGCCTTGAAAACGAGCGCGATCGACGCGGTGACATAAAGATGCGGCGCATGCTGGACGAAGGCCTGCCACGCGACCGAGAGTGCGAGCACGAGCGCGTGGAGCGCGAAAATGTTGATGAGTGCGTAGAGTCGGTCTTGATAGAGCTGCAGGAAGCTCATCAACACCAGCGAGCCTGCCAGCATGTGGGCAACGTCGAAATCCAGGTTGCGCATCTTAGAGGCTCCGCGAGACGAATAGGAGAAGGGTTGCCAAAAGGCCGAGCATCAGCGCTGCCCCTAGAAATTCGGAAACCCGGAATACGCGCATTTTCGCAATGGCGGTCTCGAAAACAGCCAGCAGGAATCCGCCGGCTGTAAGCTTGGCGGCGTAGGCGGCGATTCCGATGGCTATCGCTTGCAATCCAGCGCCCGGCGGGGCGAGGCCCCAAGGCACGAAGATGCAGGCGATGAGTGAAATGTAGAGGAGCAGCTTGAGCGACGCGGAGAGGTCGATCAGCGCGAGATGGCGGCCGGAATATTCCAGCACCATCGCCTCATGCACCATGGTGAGTTCGAGGTGGGTTGCCGGATTATCGACCGGTATGCGCGCGTTCTCCGCAATCGCCACCATGATCAGGGAAATCAGAGCCAAGCCCAGCGATACCCGCAATCCCACGTCTTGCGAAAGCATGAGTCCAGCTATGGTCGAGAGCTGTGTCGAGCCGGCGACAAGCGCCAGCGCAAACACGATCATCAGCATGGCCGGCTCTGCGAGCGAGGCGATCGTCACCTCGCGGCTGGAGCCAATGCCGCCGAAACTGGTGCCAACGTCGAGGCCGGCGAGCGCGAGGAAGAAGCGCGCATTGCCCAGCAGTGCGATGATGGCGATGAGGTCCGCCAGCCAGCTAAAGAGCAGGCCGGTGTGGAAGGTCGGCACCAGCGACGCCGCCACCCAGATGCCGGCAAAGATGAGATAGGGAATCACGCGAAACAGCCACGAGGCGTTCTCCGCGAGCATGACCTCTTTGCGCATGAGCCGTGCCAGGTCGCGATAGGGTTGGATGAGCGGCGGCCCCCGGCGGCGCAGCAATCGTGCTTTCACCTTGCGCACGAAGCCGGTGAGCAGCGGCGCGAGCAGCAGCACGAGAAACATCTGTGTGCCCTGGAGGGCGAAATCGAAGATCATGGCCATATCGCGAGCACCAGAAGCAGGAACACGACCGCGACGAGGACAAAGCTGAGATATTTCCGGATGCTCAGGAATTGCAGGTAATTGAGGCGGTCGCTCGCGTATGCGATGCCGCCAGCGACCGGTGCGTAGAGTGCCTCCCAGACGATGTCGCGCAGCTCAACTGTAAAACGCGCCGGGCGCATGTCGCCAGGAGGGGGCATCTCGCAGGTCTCGCGTGCGCGGAACACGATAGTGCCGAACACACGGCGGATCGGTTGCGCGAAGCTTTCGGCGGTGTACTGCGTCGCCGGATTCGCATCGGGATAGCCGCAATCCCAGGCTGGGCCGCGGCGCAGTTTGCTGGAAGCGAAGCGGTGAATCGCGAGTGCAGCGAGCGTGCCTGAGATGAGCATGAACAGGAACACGAGCAAACCGTTGTAGGAGCTGCGGCTCTCCGCGATCGGTACGATGGAGAGCCATTGGACGCCGGTCTGGAACGGCATACTTTCGCCGGCCAGCTGCTTGACCGCGGGTGCCAGCGCATCGATGAACAGGCCAGGCAGAATTCCGGCGGCGAGGCAGAGCGCGGCCAGGAAGAACATCGAGGCGAGCGAGAACCGGCCGGTTTCATGGGCGCACCCGGCAGCGCTCGTGCGAGGCCGGCCGAGAAAGGTCACGCCGAACGCTTTGACAAAGCAGGCGGCGGCGAGTGCTGCCGACAGCGCCAGCAGCGCGCCAACCGCCGGCACCATGAACTTCAGGCCCCATGGCGGCAATTGCGGGCTCAGCAAAATCGCCTGAAACGTCAGCCATTCGGACACAAAGCCGTTAAGCGGCGGCAGCGCAGAGATAGCGACGCAGCCCACCAGGAATACAAACGCGGTCTGCGGCATGCGGTGAATGAGGCCGCCCAGATGCTCCATATCGCGCACGCCGGTTGCGGTCTGCACGGCGCCGGCGCCAAAGAATAGCAGGCTCTTGAACACCGAATGGTTGAATACATGGAGGAGTGCCGCGGTGAGTGCCAGCGCGGCCGCGAATGCCATACCGTGCGCCTGGAAAGCCAGCGACAGCCCAAGCCCGATAAAGATGATCCCGATGTTTTCCACCGTGTGGTAGGCGAGCAGCCGCTTGAGGTCGTGCTGCATCAGCGCATAGAGCACGCCCATCACCGCGGTAATGCCGCCAAGCGCTAGCACCACCATGCTCCACCACCAAGCCGGCGGCCCGAGCAGATCGAATACGATGCGCACGAAGCCGTATACGGCGACCTTGGTCATAACGCCGCTCATCAGGGCCGAGACATGGCTTGGCGCCGCCGGGTGCGCGAGCGGCAGCCAGACATGCAGCGGTACGAGTCCGGCCTTGGAGCCGGCGCCGGTAAGTGCCAGGAGGAGAACCACCGCGGCAAGCGCGGCTGGCGGATGGCCCGCGCGGATCGCGTCGAAGGCGTAGCCGCCGCCGGGTCCAGCGAGCATGCCAAAGGCGAGCAGCAGCGCGAGCGTGCCGAAACTTGCCATGACGAGATAGACGTAGCCGGCGTATGTATTACCGGGCTCGCGATGATGCGACATGACGAGCGCCCACGACGTGAGCGACATGAACTCCCAGGCGCTCAGGAAGGTGAAAGCATCGTCGGCCAGGACAACCAGATTCATGCCGGCCAGAAAGGCTGGATAAAACGGCAGCACGCGCAGCGGCGCCTCCTCGTGCTTTCCGTAGCCAAGCGCAAATAGGCTGGCGGCAGCGGCGCCGAGATCGGTAACGGCGAGGAAGAAAGCCGCGAGCGCATCGATACGGAAGTGAGCGCCGAGCCATGGCAGGCCAAGCGGCAACGTCACGGCCGGCGGAATTGCCCCGGCATGGGTGAGTTCGCCGAACGCGCAGGCAAAGCAAGTCAGCGCGATCGCCAAGCATGCGCCATATATAATGCCGGGCGCCGCGCGCGAGCGTCCGATCATGGTGGCGAGAACCCCCACGCCAAGCAGGGCGGCGATGCAGGAGAGAACAATCGTGAGCACCATCGCCGCTACCTTCCCTGCTGGTCTACATGGCCGCTAATCATCCCATCGCCTGCAGCCATCCGCTGGATAGCCGGCAGCGAAAGTCCGGCAATTTCGGAAAGGCTGCGTTGGTTGGTGCCGGCCAAGGCCCGGGCGGCAAGTAACTGTTCTGCAATTAGCATAGTTTGAACGTTAGGGACTTCTAGCAATGCGCTGTTCCGCCGCCGGGTGACGGCAGAGCAAGGGGGCAGGAAGGCTGATCGCATTCGATTATGGCTATTGATTCCCGATTTTTGTGTTTTGCAAGCTGATTTCTTGTCTTCCTCTCCGGTTAAACCCCGTTTTTTTCGCCATGTGGTTGCAGCTGTCCCGCGGGATCGCATCGGGAAGGCGAAACGCGAGATGATGCCCCAGTGGCCTCGGCCCCGGTGATGAGATCGATAAGCTCGGTGGCGATTTCCTCCTGCCGCGCTTGGCTCAGCTACACAGAGGTGAGGCACAGCGCGAGGCAGTACCGGCGAGCAGCCGCGGCCAGATCACGGGCTATTTACTGCGGCCGGACGAATACGAAGCCTTCCTGCGCTACAAGGCGCAGCGCAAGAGTAGCGGCGGGCGCCGGGGCAGGCCCTCCGCAGCCCGCGTTGCCATATCCAGATCCCTGTCGCGCAAATGCATATGCGTCATGTTGCCACTGTACCGCATTTGCCACGCGGCGCGAAGCCGCTGACCGCTATCCACAACCGCTGGCCGTTACAGCCTCTAGGGGTAGCAAACTGCGCATTATTGCAACTCAAGGCTAGTTGTAGGCCCGGCTATGTGCGATACATTCACCATACCGGAACAGGTGTTTTTCCTACAACCGATCAAATGCCGGTCTGTTATGCGCAAATGGGGATGCAACATGAGTACACCTACTTTAAGAAACGATTTCTGCTGCGAGGGCCTCGAACTAGATGCGAGCGAGGACGACGTAGCCGATTTCATTGAGAACATGCTCAACGAGCTGTCGCTCTTGGCCGCCGACCGGGTAACGTCGGACGAGGCGCAGGAGCGCATAAGCGAAAAGATAGTTCTTTTTGAATCCTATTTCATCCGGAAACGCTCTCGAACGCTTTGCTAGTCCGGACAGCGCGCGCAACCGTGTCCCTTTCCCATGGGGAGAGGGACACGGTGAAGGGGTAATGTGCGTTCTGTGGATCACCAATTCCGGAGACCGCTAAACAAACCATTCGTTTTGCGTAGGACCCTACTATAGTTAATGCCGGCGTGGTAAACGCGAGCCCGGCATATTTTCCGCCGCCGTCTTTCTGCGAATCTTTTGCCACTTTAGGTCGAATTCCACGATTCCAAAATACCCGTTAATATTAGATTATTGCGCGCGTTTACCACAAATCCCAATCTGGGGTTGCAGGATTGGTTAACGGCAAGCAACGGTTATTTGTGCTTTTTCAAAGACTTATTCGTCCGTATACAGCTTATGCGCTACCTGAATCGCTTTTTCTTGGCGGCGCGGCGCAGGAGGAAGCAAGTCAAGCCCGCGGCGATGTATTGGCAGAGTATATTGGTT
>JBKQNN010000237.1:0-8860 GCA_052145975.1 Rhodomicrobium sp.
GCATCAGACTTGCCAAAGACCCGCAATAAGCGAAAATGCAACAAATACAGCCGCTCAAGCCGAGTTCCGCCCATGGTGAACCTGCCCGGAGTCCTGTTCAGCGTTTTCACGCAGCCAGGGTCGAAAGGAGAATATTTCGCTTTGATCGAATGTAGGCAGCTGCCCCCTCGAAACCGGACCGACCATTAGGCTGGCTAAGTTGCCTTGTACGTAAGTTCCGTCGTAGCTTGATGACGTTGTTCGAAAAGCGCAGCGAGGTGGGCCGTGGGCTTCAATATGTCTTGGATTTTCATCGATGGCATCAGTGAAGATGGGCTGTATGAGGCTCTTGATCTGGTGCCCACAAACGGCACCCCTGAGCGTTATGATCTGGGCACGAGCCGCGTACCTTTGGCAGGTGCTACCCTCAAGTCCGGATGGTGTGCTATCTTCGCGAAGTACGCATTGGTTATGGACTTAACGATGGGCACAAATCCTCCGCGTCTTACGCGGCTGCCGGTAAAATCCCGGTGTGTCACCTGTGTGGTCCTGGAACATGCGATGGTGTCATACGCGGGTCTTTGGACGAATGGCCGCTACACGTGGGAAATTCGGCACGATCCGAGGCAAGGGCATGAAGATCTCGATTTATCAGGGGATTTGCCGCAGGAGTTCGAACGTCTCCGCGACGCTGCACTAGAAAAGCAGCGAATGCAAATCCAAACGCCTAAGCCGCAAGTGACTGGCGAGAAAGAACTCCCTCCTGAGGTCGAACTGCTCGACCTACGGCGCATCATACTGCGCAGTCTGCGCAGTGCCAAGCAAGGCAATCCGAGCGACTGGGCCAATCTCCCCGTTGACTATGTGTTCAACGTACCGCTCGACACCGCAGCAACAATAACAGGGTATCGGCACAACCGTGACGTAGGAGATGATTTTTTCCGGAGCCTGCGGTTTCTTCAGCCTGCCGAAGGAAATGTTTTGACGAAACTAGGCCTGCCTCCGAAGTGGTGGCAGACAACGGGGTCTATAAAGTACGAATGATTTCGTAATGACATAAACAGTGCGGTCAAAAATTGTGGCGTCCAGAAAAGTGAAATGTGCTCAGACTTAAGGAACAAGCACATCCCCCGGGAAAGAACTGCAGCTTACCCTTGAGGAGGAGACATTGTCGGCAAAAACGCAAATGTCTCTTTGCGGCCTGACCCGGAGATGCCGGGCCATCTTTTCGAGCCCGTCGGTTCGGCGGCTTATGGCCCAGACCGCTGGTTTTCGGCGTTGCAACAAATGCTTCGGCTATATGAGGGATAGCGGCCTCGCCGAAACCCTTCGCCATTCTCCCGAAGTTGACCCACAGCGGCTGTCGCGAGGATCTGCTCCCTCATCGAGTTCCGGCGGCGCAACGTAGAGATTGCGGACATTCTGGCGCTTTCCAATCCCCTCTGGGATTCGCAAGATCGGAGGACAGCACCACCTCGGGCAGCGGACATCATCACCCGGCTCGGCATCCGATTTTCGAGCGCGAGCCGGGCAAGCCCTCCATCAAGTCCGCTCATCCCCTGGCAGCCGGAGGAATTGCTGCGACCGCGAAAAATGAAGGTCGGGGCCAATTCCGGAAGTGAGGTGCATGGCGTTGCCCATAACGAAATCGCTGGCTCTGGTGTCTAAGGGACCATAACTCCCTTGGCTGACCGCAAACGCCCGCAACTTGGCGCGGGATCACTTCCGCTGAGTGACGCGGGCAACGCCAGCCGAGACCTTGGATCGCCCCAGGGACATTCTCGATCCGTTCCGGGCCGATACATCCGCCTGCATCCTCGGGCATGTGGCGAGGCCGGCGGAACGCCAGCGCGAGGCCATCCTTCTTCGCCAGTCGGCGCTGTGCCTGAGCGGCTCAGTTGCAGCTCCTTCCGTTAAGGATTACGGCCGAAGCCGCTTCAATTTCTCATTTTACTATTTAGCGAATTAAGGCTATCAGGTTCGTCATGCTTGAGACCTTCGAAACCGTCGCCAAGGCCGTCGCCGATCCCAGCCGGCTGCGCATTTTGAAACTGCTTGAGGGTGGCGAACTTTGCGTTTGCCAGATCACCGCGGTTCTGGATCTGGCTCCCGCCACAATATCCAAACATGTCGCGGCGCTGAAGACAGCTGGCCTCGTCCAGCAGCGGCGGGACGGCAAGTGGGTCTATTACCGGCTCGCTGAGCGCGAATTCAATCCCCATGCGGCGCTCTTCCTCAGCCTCATTCGCGCATCCCTCGCGAACGACCCAACCGTAAGCGAGGATCGCCGCGTGCTGGCAATGGTCAATGCCACACCGCTCCAGGTGCTCTGCGCGCTGCGACGCGCAGCACTTGGCCCGGACGTTCACGCTTCTTATGCGTAAACCTGCAGTTAGGAGAAAATATGAGCGGGAAGATCTACAATGTCCTGTTCTTGTGCACCGGCAACTCTGCGCGCAGCGTCATGGCCGAGTGCATCATGAATCGCATGGCTCCCGGAAAATTCCGCGCCTTCAGCGCAGGCAGCCATCCCAGGGGTTTCATCGAGCCGATGGCGCTCAATCTGCTGAAAAAGCTCAATTATGCGACCAGCGATCTGCGCTCCAAATCATGGGACGAGTTCGCGGCACCTGGTGCCCAGGAAATGGATTTTGTCTTCACCGTCTGCGACAACGCCGCCGGCGAGGTTTGCCCCCTTTGGCCAGGCCAGCCGATGACCGCCCATTGGGGCGTTCCCGACCCTGTGGCCTTTGAGGGAAGCGCCGCGGAAAAGGCCGCGTTCTGCGCCGATGTTTTTCGCATGCTCGACAGACGCATCGGCATTTTCTGCTCGCTGCCGTTACGGTCGCTCGACAAGTTGGCGCTGCAAAAGCGTCTCGATGAAATCGGCAAAGGGGGCGCTTGAGACAGATACAAGCAGGTGACTTCGCCCTCGTGCGCGTCGATCAATTTGAAAAAGAAAGGCCCCTTGCATGAAAAAGCTCGAAATCTACGATCCCGCCATGTGCTGCTCGACCGGCGTCTGCGGCCCCGAGGCCGACTCGGTTCTGGTCGCGTTCGCTGCCGATTTGAAATGGGCGGCGGATCAGGGCGTCGCCGTGCAGCGCTATAATCTTGCCCAGGAGCCCCAGGCTTTCGCCGGCAATCCAGCCGTCGTCAGGGAAATGGAAGCGGGCATGGACCGGCTCCCGGTCATCGCCATCGACGGCCATATCGTTTCAACCGGCGTATACTTGTCGCGGGGCCAACTGGCGGCGAAACTCGGTTTAACAGCCGCAGAAAAGGCCAGCGCCAGCAGCGCATCTTGCTGCTCGTCAGAGCCCGGCTGCTGCGGCTGAGGCGGCGATCATGGCGTTGCCCGCGGTGACGACCCGCTACGTTTTTTTCACCGGCAAGGGAGGGGTGGGCAAAACCTCGCTCTCCTGCGCCACCGGGCTGGCTCTATCGGAGGCAGGCGAGCGAATCCTGATCGTGAGCACCGATCCGGCCTCCAATCTCGATGAAGTGCTTGGAGTGCGTCTAGGTTCAACGCCTTCGGCGATTCCGGACGCGCCCGGCCTCTACGCCCGCAATATCGACCCGGAAGCTGCGGCGCGCGATTACAAAGAGCGCGTGGTCGGACCCTTTCGCGGCATCCTGCCGGCAGCGGCCATTGCGAGCATGGAGGAACAGTTCTCCGGAGCCTGCACCGTGGAAATCGCTGCCTTCGACGAGTTTGCCAAGCTGCTCGGCGATCCAGGCGCGACGGCCGGCTTCGACCACGTGATTTTCGACACAGCGCCCACGGGCCACACCTTGCGCCTTCTAACATTACCCTCCGCCTGGAGTGATTTTATCGCGTCATCGACGGGGGGCGCATCATGCCTTGGGCCGCTTGCTGGCTTGGAAAAGCAAAAGGCCCTTTACGCGGCAACCGTCGAACAATTGTCCGACCCAGCAAAAACGACGGTAGTTCTGGTCAGCCGTCCCGAGCGTTCGGCACTTCGGGAGGCCGAGCGCACGCGCTGCGAGCTTGCGGAACTGGGTGTTAGGAGCCTCCGGCTTGCGCTAAATGCGGTGTTCGCCGCAGCACCCGGTGACGCCATCGCCGATGCCTTGATCGCGCGGGGCCGGGAAGCGCGGAAGACGATGCCTGCCAGTTTGGCCAGCCTGCCCAGGACGGAAACGCCCTTTCTCCCCAAGGGCGCGGTTGGACTTGATGCGTTACGGACTATGATCCGGCCCGACGCTGCAGGCCCGGCGGACACCGCTCTAGCCGCTCCGGTCGGGCCCCCTGAAAGCCTCGATAAGCTGGTGGACGAAATTGCTACCACCGGCCGCGGCGTCATCATGACCATGGGCAAAGGCGGCGTTGGAAAGACAACAATCGCGGCCTCTATTGCCGTCTCGCTGGCCCGGCGCGGGCACCGGGTGACTCTTTCCACAACCGATCCCGCCGCCCATGTCAGCGACGCTGTGGATGGCGAGGTTGCTGGCCTCACCGTCACCCGCATCGCCCCCGAAAAAGAGGTTGCGATCTACCGGAATGAGGTTCTCGCAAAGGCCGGCGCCGGTCTCGACGCCGCCGGCCGGGCCATGCTGGAAGAAGATTTGCGGTCGCCTTGCACTGAAGAAATCGCCGTCTTCCGCGCCTTCGCCCGCACGGTCGATCAAGGCGGGGACCGATTTGTCGTCCTCGATACCGCGCCGACCGGCCACACCATCCTTCTGCTGGACGCCGCGGAAGCCTATCACCGTGAAGTCATGCGCACGCAGACCGACATGCCGCAGGCGGTGCGCTCCTTGCTTCCACGGCTGCGCGACCCGGACTTCACCAAGGCCATCATCGTGACCCTCCCGGAGGCGACTCCGGTGCACGAGGCCGAACGGCTGCAAGAAGATCTGGCGCGCGCGGGAATCACACCGTTTGCCTGGGCGATCAACCAGAGTTTTCTCTTCAGCGGAACCGCCGATCCTTTACTGATCGAACGAGGCCAGTGCGAGCGCCCCTTCATCGAGCAGGTTGTCTCTGCTTTGGCACAACGCACAGCGCTAATCCCTTGGACGGCGTGAGGCTCGCGCCGCGTCCGGCAACGTGCACGTCACCGAAGTCACTCCTTCATGCTGGTACCATCTGGGGAAAAGCAGCAAAGCTCCGGGTGCCCATGACAGCAGTCCATCACGAGAAATGAAATGAGGCTGCGTACACCCTCAATATTGGCGCGATAGATGATAAGGCGGCCTTGCCGCTCACCCGTGACAAGCCCCGCCCGCGCGAGGATCGCAAGATGGGTCGAGAGCGTGTTGTGCGCCATGTTGACGGCCTCCGAAATCGCCTTCGCCTGAAGGCCGTCCGGCTCATGCTGCATGAGCAAACGGAAGATTTGCAGCCGCGTGGGCTGGCCGAGCGCCGCGAGCGCGGACAGCGCTCTTTCGCCGCCGGAAACCTCGCTGCTGCCGCTCGGTGGCACATGGGCAACAACGGCCACTCGTCTTTCTTGCATCAATATCCTCTGAGGCTCAAGGCTTCTGGCGCGAATCTACGATCACCTTGCTTTTTGTTTCCACAGATTCGGAAGTCTACACACTCTTAAATGGGGCTGTGTTACAGGAATGTGAAGGCAGGGCGAGCCAAGCTGCTTACGGCTCATCCACAAAGCTAGCCATTAATCTAACTTAAATTTCCAAAACATTCTGCCAAAACTCAATCTTGGCTCTCTCCGTTAAGGAGTACTGGCTTTTCGCTAAGGGCGTAGCCAAATCCCCGGACGGTCCGGATCAGATCGCGCCTGGCTCCGTAATTAATCGCTTTGCGGAGCCGGCCGATATGGACGTCCACCGTCCTTTCATCGCAATAGACTTCGCGGCCCCAGACGCCATCCAGAATCTGCTCGCGCGAAAACACACGCTCCGGGTTTAGCATAAAAAGCTCGAGCAACCGGTATTCTGTAGGCCCAAGCGCTACTTCCCGTTTTCCGCGCTTAACTTTGAAACAATCGCGATCAAGCTCGATATCCGCCACCCGAATAACGGCGTCGAGGAGTGCTGGCTTGGCTCTGCGAAGGAGCGCCTGGACCCTTGCCAGAAGTTCTGGCAGCGAAAACGGCTTCACGATGTAATCGTCGGCGCCGGTTGAAAGCCCGCGCACCCTATCGTTTTCCTCGCCCCGGGCCGTCACGATGATAATGGGCAAATTTTTTGTCTCGGACCGTAGCCGTAGCCTGCGGCAAAATTCGAGACCCGAGAAACCGGGGAGCATCCAGTCCAGGAGCAAAAGATCGGGAGGAGAGCTTCGCAGCAAGAGATCGGCGTCTTCGGCACAGGACGCTAAATCAACCTTATAGCCATCGGACTCCAAATTATATTGAAGAAGAAGGCTCAGTGTTTCGTCGTCTTCGACGATCAGGATCCGGCCCGTCATCGGTATTCCTGTTACACCGCTTCAACCGTGGAAGCGTCGCGCCTGGCGCGCTCATCCGGGAATGTTTGGCCGGTCACGATGCAAGTCACAGTCCCATGTTCGGTCATGTCCGCGATGTCCTTTGCGCCAGGCGAGAATTAGCCAAACCGTCCCGTTATATAATCCTGCGTGCGGGGGCTCTTAGGCGTTTGGAAGATGGTTTCGGTGTCGCCATACTCGATCAGACGGCCGAGATACATGAAGGCCGTATTGTCCGAAACACGGGCTGCCTGGTGCATGTTGTGCGTGACGATAACGACGGTGTAGCGCTCGCTGAGTTCGTCGATCAGCTCTTCGATCTTAGCCGTGGCGATGGGATCGAGAGCCGAGCACGGTTCATCCATGAGCAGAACCTCCGGGTCGCCGGCAATCGCCCGTGCGATGCAGAGCCGCTGCTGCTGCCCGCCGGAAAGCCCCAACGCCGAAGTATCGAGCCTGTCCTTCACCTCGTTCCAAAGCGCCGCCCCCTGCAAGGCCTTGACGCAAGTTTCTTCCAGCACCGCCCGGTCGCGGATACCGTCAATCCGGAGCGGATAAACAACGTTCTCGAAGATCGTCATCGGAAACGGATTCGGCTTTTGGAACACCATTCCCATTTGCTTGCGCAAGGCGATGGTATCGACGCGGGGCGCATAAATGTCACCGCCCTCGAATTCGATCCGGCCGGCAATCCGCAAATTGTCGATAAGGTCGTTCATGCGGTTGAAGCAGCGGAGCAGAGTGGATTTGCCGCAACCGGATGGTCCGATGAGCGCGGTTACAAGCCCGCGGTCTATGGTGAAGTTGATGTCGTAGAGGGCTTGCGAGCTGCCATACCAAAGATTGAAATCCTTGATTTGGATCGACTCCCCGTCCGTTCCACGTTTGGGATGGATCGCTGGCGGGCCGAAGACCGGCGCTGCCGCAACAGGGGTTGCGTCGTCCGTTGTTGCTAGACTCATGTCAGAACTGGCTCCCGGCAAAGCGGCGCTTGAGCCGCGACCGAATGACAATCGCGGCAAGGTTGAGGATGGTGATAATTGCAATCAAGAGGCAGGTCGTCACAAAAACCATCGGCTTTCCGGCTTCGGAATTCCGCGATTGGAACCCAACATCGTAGATGTGAAAGCCAAGATGCATGAAGCTGCGTTCGAGGTGGACGTATGGGAAATAGCCATCGATCGGCAGCGCAGGCGCAAGCTTGACAACGCCAACGAGCATCAACGGCGCGACTTCACCCGCGCCGCGGGCCATGGCGAGGATGATGCCGGTCATGATGCCCGGCATCGCCCGTGGCAAAACGATATTCTTGATGGTCTGCCATTTGGAGGCCCCGCACGCGAGGGAGCCTTCCCGCATCGAGCGTGGCACGGCGGCAAGAGCCTCTTCGGTCGCGACCATGACGACGGGCACCGTGAGCAGCGCCAGCGTCAGCGCAGCCCATAGGAGACCGCCCGTTCCATAAGTTGGGTTTGGCAGCCGCTCTAGGAAGAAAAGCTCGTCGATGGAACGGCCGAGCCCATAGGCGAAGAAACCAAGACCGAAAACGCCGTAGACGATCGACGGCACACCGGCGAGGTTATTGACGGAAATCCTCACAATGGAAACAAGCCGCCCCTGTTTCGCATATTCGCGAAGATAGAGGGCCGTGATGACGCCGACGGGCGCGACCATCAGCACCATGAGAAGCGTCATCGCGACTGTCCCGAAGATGGCCGGAAGGACGCCGCCTTCGGTGTTGGCTTCCCGCGGCTCGCTGCTTAGGAATTCCCACCAGCGGGAGAAATAGATGCCGATCTTGTCCGCAAGCGTGAGGTTATTGGCGGCGTAGAAGCGGACAAGGCCGGAGAGAGGAAGCGTCTTTTCCTTCCCACTTATATCCGCAAGGGTAACCGTGTTCGTCTGGTCGATCTGCCTTATGCGCTGAGCCTCGGCCGCAAGCCGCTCATAGTCTGTCTTCAGAGGGCCGGAAGCCTCTGCCTCCGAGGCGCGCGCTGCGGCGGCCTCCGGCGACGCCGGGCCATAGCTCAATTCGGCGCGCCGCACTTTGAGCCGCAAGCGCTCCAGATCGTAATTCACCCGGCCAATCAGATTGCGCTCAACATTGCGGATGGCCTGCAGCCGCTCCAGCGCGGCTTCATGGGCTTGCTGCAGAGCGGGATCGTTTGGAGCCAGACCGGTCACCGTCTTGCCGCCGATGACGGCGGCTTTGATCCGGCCTACGAACGCACCCCATTCGAGCCGCTCCACAAAAACGATATCCGCAGGATAATCGGTACGCGCCACGTCACGGGCGTCCACCCATTTGAAATCGTAGCCGCTGAGATCGTAATTGCCTGTGCGATAGAGCGTGCGCTGTTCGTGATCGCCCCTCGCCGCTATTCTGGCTGCGTCGGCAGGAGGCAGCGCCTTTACTGCCTCGGGAGCCAGTTTATAGAGCTCGGTGCGCGACGGCTCGCCGGC
>JBKQNN010000238.1:0-8523 GCA_052145975.1 Rhodomicrobium sp.
GGCGGGCGCGCATCTCCTGTGGCGAACGCCTTTTGTGGGCGCCGAACGGCAAGGCGGTGTTTTCACTTTTTCGGGCGTGAATATTTCCGCGCGCCACATCCTGGGTGCGGATGGCGCGAGGTCGGCCGTCGCACGCCAATTCGGGTTAGGGCGCAACCGCCGCTTCCTGGCTGCCATCGAAGTCCAATTCGACGAGCTCGAAGGCGCCGATACACGGTTTCTGCATTGCTTCCTCGATTCCCGCATCGCACCCGGCCATATCGCCTGGGTCGTGCCAGGGCCTTCCGCTTTCCACGCCGGCCTCGCGGCCGCGCCGGGGCGGCGGCCGCATCTTAAAGCGTTCCTCAAGAAGTCCGAGCCCATCTTCGGGTTCGCAGCCGCAAATGCCATTGGCCGCACGCGCGGGCGCATTCCCTGCGGCGGCCTCGTCAAGCCCTGGGCGATCCCGGGCGTCACGCTCATCGGAGACGCCGCCGGCATGGCTTCGCCGGTAACGGGCGGCGGCCTCCGCTATGCGCTCCGTTTCGGCCGGCGGTCCGCCCAGCTCGTAGCCGATCATCTCCTTCATTTCGGGCCGCCTCCGGAGATCGCGCTGGCGAGGGAGTTGCCCGATTTCGCGCCCGATCATGCCATGCGCTTCGGCCTGAACCTGGCACCCCCGAATAGCCTTCTATCGGCCGCCTTCAGCACGCCGGCGATTCGCTGGATTGCGCAGCATATCTATTTCAGGAGCCGCGGCGGGCAAGGGGTCAGCTTCGCCGATTTCGAAGCACGCCTGGCCCGGCTGGAAAGCAAGGACGGCGCGGCAGCTACGAGCGTTTTCCGTTGATTATTGTAGGCCGCCTTTTTAAATAGCGCAGTGCGCTTTGCGCGCGTGGATGGAAACGCTCAGCATGGCAGGGTCCAACCCGCCAACCCAAGTGCAAGATGGAGCCTCACGGCCATGCACCACTTTCTCGAATGGCACGTCAGCCAATATATGACCAAGAACGTCATGGCCATCCCGCCCAGCATGACCTTGCATGAGCTTGGGGCCTTGTTCGAGCACCACGATTACAATTGCTTTCCGGTCGTGGAAGGCGATGTGTGCGTGGGGATCGTGACCAAGTTCGATTTTCTCAAGGCCTTCATGTTCACGACAACCCAGCTTGTGCCGCATTATCAGGAGCTGATGACGCGCACGGTGGGTAGCATCATGAGCAAGGATGTTGCCTATGTGGGACCCGAGGAGCCATTGACGCGCGCCCTCGACCTAATGATCACAATGCGCGCGCGCAGCTTTCCCGTGCTGGAGCCTGGCCATAAGCTCGTGGGCATGATCTCGCGGACGGACCTGACGCGCGCGCTTTACGAGGCAACGGAAGCAGCCGGGCAAAGCGCATCACGGCAATCGTCGTAACGCTGGTGCCCGGAATCGGTGCTCAGCACTACGCGCATTACCCCTCACCCCAGCCCTCTCCCCCAGGGAGAGGGGGCAGGCCGCAGCCGTTGAGAGGGCGTTCCCTCTCCCATCCGCATCCGCCTGCGGATGCGGACACTCGAGCGGCAAGCTCGCCAAGGCGAGCTTGCTGAGAGAGGGACAGGGTGAGGGGCGATTCCCCCTGTTCGTTACGCTATCCGCCGTTATCTTAGCGCGTATGCGCGTAGGCGGAGACCCACCGCTAAGGGCTTGTTCCAGCGCCTGAAATGGATCCCCGCCTTCGCGGGCATGACGCTCATGCAAGGACCACGTTCGCCGTTCATCGCCGGTTTCGCGTACTAAGCGGCCGGAAATTCGAGCCTTATGCGCTCGATTTGGGGCGAGATGGGCGAGGCGGTCCCGGCCATTGCGCTATAGCCTTCGCTCAACAGTGGGTCCAGGCGCAAGATGCGGCCGTACAGCCTGTGGCTTTCGTCTATCAGCCTCTGGAACGTTTCGGGTAGTTCGCCGAAGCTCTCCGGGCGGGCGCTGCTTTGCGCAACGAGTGCAACTTTATGCCGGTGCGTATGCGCTTCGCAGGCCGTGATCTCGCCGGCGGCGATGGCGCGCCGGACCAGAAGCCACGAAGCGAGCTGCGTGAGCCTGGTGGTGAGCTTGATGCTTTCGGAGGTGTAAGCAATGCTTGCCTGCGGGGCGAGCCGCTTCGATTCAAGCCGGCCGGCGCGGTCGAGGTATTCTGCAGTTTCCTCCACGAGGTCCATGCCTTCGCGATAGAGCTGTGCGAACTGCTTGGAGGAGATGAACTTGTCCCGGAAGGAAAGAAGAGCGCTGCAGGAACGTTCTTCAACCGCATTGGAGCCTATCATTGGTCCGCCTCACGCATTACTTACCGGCACAAGCCAGGACTGGCGCTGAAAAACCGCTCACCCGTGTCCCCATGGCGTCTACCGCCTTTCGAGATGGTAAAGACGGCAGCTCGCCAAAGGAGAGCTTACCGCAAAATAAAGCCACATCAAGAACGCGCTTCAAAATGTTTTGAAATCAAGGTTGCCTTGCGGCGCCCCTGCTCGCGTTCCATGGATGGAAAGTAGCAGGCGCCGTTTAACTTGGGGTAAAAGGAGCGCGTGCTGACTGAATTTTTGCGCTTACCCGCTGGAGAAACCATGAAGACGATCACCGTTCGCGAAGCCGGGGGACCCGATATGCTCACCCTTGCGGATATGCCAGTCCCCGCGCCCAGGCAAGGGGAGGTTCTTATTAAGGTTGCTGCGGCAGGCGTGAACCGGCCCGATATCATGCAGCGCCAGGGGCTTTACCCGCCTCCGCCCGGCGCCTCGAATATCTTGGGACTGGAGGTCGCAGGCGAGGTTGTCCTGCTTGGCGAAGGCGCGACACTTTGGCAGCCGGGCGACAGGGTGACGGCGCTGACAGCGGGCGGCGGCTATGCCGAATATGCGCTGGCCCATGAAGGATCGTGCATGAGGGTGCCCAAGGGGCTCGGCATGGCGGAGGCGGCGTGCATCCCCGAAACCTTCATGACCGTGTGGCACAACGTCTTCGAACGCGGCGCGCTCAAGGCCGGCGAGACTTTTCTCGTCCACGGCGGCTCAAGCGGCATCGGCACGACGGCCATTCAGATCGCGGTCCATTTTGGTGCGCGGGTTTTCGCGACCGCGGGCAGCGATGAAAAATGCGCCTATTGCGAGAGCCTGGGCGCGGAGCGGGCCATAAATTATAAGACCCAATCTTTCGCGGATGAGATCAAGGCGGCGACGGCGGGGCGCGGCGCCGATGTCATCCTCGACATGGTTGGCGGCGATTATGTGAAGGACAACATCGCAAGCGCTGCCGAGGATGGCCGGATCGTCTTGATCGCCTTCATGAAGGGCGCCAAAGTCGAGGTGAACCTCATGCCTGTGATGCTGAAGCGGCTGACGCTCACCGGATCGACCTTGCGCCCAAGAAAGCCCGAATTCAAAGCGCGTCTGGCCCGCGAGCTTGAGCAGAAGGTGTGGCCGCTGCTCGAAAGCGGGGCCGTGAAAGTCGTGGTCGCACACTCTTTCCCGCTCGCGCAGGCCGCGGAGGCGCACCGCCAGATGGAGACGGCTGGGCATATGGGAAAAATCGTGCTGCTGGTTGAATGAACCCAACCGAATTTTTAATAAAGCCCCGGAATCGTCCGCTTCCTGACAAAAAGGCTTGTGCAGCTGGCGCGGCAGGTTTGAAAAAACGGAGCCGCACCATGTTTCGCGCCTTTTTGCTGCTTTTCCTTCTCGCACCATCCGTCCTCATGGCGCAGGAACCGGCGCCCGTGTCCCAGCTTTTGCAAAGCGCATACGCGCAGGTCGGCAAGACCGTCGCCTACGATGCCGCTTATACGGGCATCGCGTTTCCCGGCGGCGACGTTCCGCTGGAAAAGGGCGTGTGCACCGACGTGATCGTCCGCGCCTATCGCGGCATTGGCGTGGACTTGCAGCTTTTGGTCAACCGGGACATGCACGCGGCGTTCAGCGCATACCCTAAGCTTTGGCGGCTGTCCCGGCCCGATGCCAACATCGATCACCGGCGCGTTCAGAACCTTGAGGTGTTTTTCAAGCGTCACGGCAAAGAGCTGCCGGTTTCGAACGAGGCGCGCGATTACAAGCCGGGAGATATCGTGACCTGGCGGCTTCCGGACGGCCGGCCGCATATCGGGCTTGTGTCTGACCGGCAAAGCAACGGAACGCCGCTTATCGTGCACAATATCGGCGCAGGGGCGGAGATCGAGGACACGCTATTTGCGTTCACAATCTCCGGACATTACCGCTACGGTCTCGACAGCAACTAAAAACAGAGACAAATTACCCTGCCGGCGTATCGCGCAGCCGTCATTGCGAGCGAAGCGAAGCAATCCAGAGCCAAAGTCTCTCAGGCCGTTCTGGATCGCCACAGCGCCTATGGCGCCTCGCGATGACGTTGGCGTTGTTGCAGCCGGACGGCCTATAACGCGGACGGAGTTGACCAATGCCATTGCCTTACGGCTTTGTGAAAGCCAAGCTGACCTCGCTTCCCCGCCTTACCTCGAAGCCGGTGCCGAACGGCGGCCAGCAAGAGGTTCAGTTCCACCTTCATGCCAGCCTGAATGTGAACGGCGAAACCTGGGATACGGCGGTTAACGTTGGCACGGACAATGCGGCCGACCTGCTCAAATACAAGATCGCCGAAGGCTATCAAAATCCCATTGCGGCAACGCTCCGGGCCGCGCATGGCGCCGTCGTTTTGACGGGGCAGACCGCCCTGCCGGCACTCGATTTTTTGCGCAGCACCATTCTCGAAGCCACGGGCCCTTGGCTCGATAGCGATGTGCTCGATGGCGGCGCGGAACAAAAGCAGCCGCCCGCTAAGCTGAGCGCGCTGCTTGCCAAAGCGTTCCACGGCCAAAACGACGTCTATGTCTTCGGGCGCTTCTATAGCGAAGGCAACGGCATCCACGACGTGCATATGAACCAGGGCTCGCGCGGCCGGTATATTCATCGCGCCGGCCAAGATGGGAACGACCACAACGATATTTGGCAGGATGGCGCGCTCCTGATCGACTTCGGCGATGGCGGCTGGGTTGCCTATTTCTCGGCCTTCACCGGGCAGACCGTCCCCACCGGCGATCTCGGCAATCCCCTGCCGGGCGGACATACAATCTGAGTCACGGCCGGCGCAATTCCGGCCAAATTGTAACAATCAGCCGGTCAATTGGGGAAGCGGCGTAATTGCCGGCAATCGAGCGCTAAAGCGCCATAAAGCTGGCCCTGAACGCTTGTAGGTTTCAGGGTGTCATTATTCGAGCTTGGACTACGGACTGTCATTCCCGCGAAGCCGGGAATCCATATTAAAACCGGCAGAACAAGCTCTTATATGGATAGCCGCATGCGCGGGAATGACAACCGGTTTCGCGAATGGTGCCCGATGGATGTATTAGACTTTCCCTTGTCGCGTCTCTGCTATGCGGCTCATTTCGAGGACGCGGCCGAGGCCGGACGCGCGGGGCTCGAGGCTTGGCTCGGCTGGCAGCTCGACAGCAAGAATGCAAGCAGCCCCGATCTGGAGAGCCGCCTACGCTCCTTCGAGCTGCAGATCAAATATGCGGCGGGAAACGGCCTGCCCGCCCCCAATGGCGATACGCGCAATTGGCCCGCGATGGACGAGACGCGGCCGCTCCGCTATACGGGCGCCCCTATCGATACCGCCTGGGCATTACTCGACCCCAAGGTTGTGCGGCCGCACGAGGAATATACACGCCCCTACCACGAGGTGGCCGCCGCCACCGTCATCCGGGCCGTCCATAGCCGCGCGCAACTTTACGAGCGCATGGTGGCGTTCTGGCACGATCACTTCAACGTGCTGGCGAGCGACGACCGCAGGGTTGGGTGCGCGCTTGCTTCCTACGACCGCGACACCATCCGGCCGCAGGCGCTGGGCAATTTCCGCGAGTTGCTCGAAGCCGTGGCGGCGAGCCCGGCCATGCTCGTTTATTTGTCGAACGCGAATTCGCGCGCGGGCGGCGATAACGAGAATTACGGCCGCGAGCTTCTGGAGCTGCACACGCTCGGGCGCGACGCCTATCTCAACGACCGCTACGACCGCTGGCGCGATGTACCGGGCGCAGCGGAGGGCAAGCCGGCCGGCTATATCGATGAAGATGTCTACGAGGCCGCGCGTGCGTTCACCGGCTGGACCGTCGAGAACGGCCAGAAGCTCGACGCGGCGACCGAGCTGCCCCGCACGGGCAGGTTCATCTATGTCGAAGGCTGGCACGACGGCTACCAGAAGCGCGTGCTGGCAACCGAGCTGCCGCCCTACGCAGCCCCCTTGGCCGATGGCCGCAAGGTGCTAAATCTGGCCGCTTTTCACCCGGCCACGGCGCGCTTCCTCTGCCTCAAGCTCTGCCGGACCTTTGTGAGCGATAATCCGCCGCAAAGCCTCGTGGATAGTGCGGCCAAGGTGTGGATCGAAAACGCGAAAAAGCCCGATCAAATCGCCGCGGTGGTCAAGCACATCGCCCTTTCCAAGGAATTCGCCGCCTCGCGCGGCGCCAAGCCCAGAACGCCGCTTGCGCTCGCGGCAAGCTTCGCGCGCGTCACCGGCATAGACCTCACGCCAACGTTGCCGCTCATCAACCAATTCTCGCTATGCGGCCAGCGGCTGTTCGGCTGGCCCACCCCGGATGGGCGGCCTACGGGCGCCGAATATTATCTTACGCCGGAATATTTGCGCGAACGCTGGGTCTTGGTGGCAAAGCTCGCCGCGAATGCGTGGAGCACCGGCCAGCCCAAGGCGCTGCTAGCCGCGACCGGCGAGCCGCTGAGCGCCCGCGACGCGTTTGCGCGATGGCTGGCGCGTTTCGCGGGACCGGCCGCATCCGCCGCGCCGTTCCTGGCTGCCCTCGGCCTGGAGCCAGGCCAGCCGCTCTCCGATGAGAAGCGCCTTGCCCAGATCGCCGGCCTCTGTGCCGCCGCACCCCAATTCCAAATGACGTGAGGCCGCTATGCGATTGAGCCGCCGTAATTTCTTCGAAGGAGCGCTTTCAGGCGGGGCCTTTCTGGCACTTGGCGCCGGCCCCTCGCGCCAGCTCGCGTTCGCCGCCTCCGCGGGTGCGCAAGACCGCATCCTCGTGGTGCTGCATTTGCGCGGGGCCTGCGACGGGCTCAACCTCGTGTGCCCCGCGAACGACCCGCATTTGATCACCTCGCGCGCGATCGAGCTGCGCGTGGCCGAAAGCGGCGACAAGGCCGGCCTTAGCCTGCCTGCGCCCGCAACCCCCAGTATCGATTGGAGGCTGCATCCGGCGGCTCCGGAGCTCGCTGGGCTTTATAAGTCGAAGACGCTCGCCTTCGTGCACGCAGCGGGCATCCCCGAGCCAAACCGCAGCCATTTCGTCGCCAACGACATCATGGACCGCGGCGCCGCGAGCAGTGCGGCGGTGGCGCACACCGGGAGCGGCTGGCTTGGCCGCTATCTCGCGCAAGCGAAGTTTGCCGGCGCCGGCCTGCCCGCGGTTTCGGCCTCTGGCGCGTTAGCGGGCGAGTTTCGCGGCTTCGCCCCTGCACTCTCCGTGCCGGACCTCGCCAATGGCCTGCCGCTGCCCTGGGACGACAAGGCCGCAAGCGCCATGGAACGGCTCTACAGCCGCGCGCCCGGCGCGGCCGGAGCGGCGGGGCTTCGCGCGTTCGAGGCGGCCAAACTGATCGCGGGCAAGCTGCCGCGCAGCGCCGACGGCAAATTCACGCCCTATTTGGAGCAAAAGGAAGCCTACGACAAAGCCGGCGACGTTGGCCGGGGCTTGCGCGCGGTTGCGCGGCTCATCAAGGCAGGCGTGGGCCTGACCGTGGCGAGCGTCGACGTGGGCGGATGGGATACCCATGAGGGTCAGCAGGGCCGCTTCCAGAACAACGTGCAGCGCCTCTCAAGCGCACTCGGCGCCTTCTGGAACGACATCGCCGCCTATCAGGGCCGCGTGACCGTCGTTGCCTTCAGCGAATTCGGCCGCCGGCTGCGGTCCAACAAGAGCGGCGGCACCGATCACGGGCGCGGGGGCGTCATGATCGTGATGGGCGCGGGCGTGAGCGGCGGGCGCATCCTGGGCCCCTGGCCCGGCCTTGAGGAGGCCGCGCTCGACGAGCGGGTCGACCTCGCGGTTAATACCGATTACCGGCAGGTGCTGACCGAGGTGCTCACCTTCCATGGCGGCGAACCGCTCGGCAGCAACGTGTTTCCGGACTACAAGGCGCCCGCGCATTTGGGTATAGTCGCTTGACGCTACGGCGCTTGCGCGGCCAGGAAGCTCGAATTGGATTCCTTCCCGGAAGCTCGCACGCCCCTTGGCCCAGCGCTTTTCCTAGGGGGCAAACCCTATCGCCTGTTGCCCTCTCCTAATGTCGAGATGGGTCGATCCCCGCCATTCAACATATCCGAACCGAATTCTGAAGCCCCCCAACAAGCGGAAACAAGCCCGTTGGGATGAGGCGGCCCAATTCGAATTCCGCAGGCAGGCCGGCGGGCGCGGTAATGCCGGGTTCGTTTTTCCGGTGGCGCGGGCGTCTCGCCGGATGTCCACGCATAGCCAAATTTCA
>JBKQNN010000239.1:0-8542 GCA_052145975.1 Rhodomicrobium sp.
CGCGGTTCTGCTCGTGCCAACTACACTCAACGCGGACGTTCCGTTCACGCCGGCCAAGGGCGGCTACACCGTCGTCTTTCCCGAGAAGCCGACGGAAAAGGAAGCCGGGCTTTCGCCAAACGTCAAAACCACCGTCTATTCCGTAAATCGCGACGATGCCGCCTTTCTCGCCGGCTACACCGAGTATAAGGAGAACGTGGATGCCGATAAGGAGCTTGCGGCGGATGTTCAGAGTTTTGTCGCGAACATTCCAGCCCAGATGACGGAGCGGAAGCGGAGTGTAATCAAGCTGCAGAATGGCGTATCCGCCGAGCAGGTCGAGTTCAGCTTCGACGGCGAAAAGGCGGCCGGCCGCGGCATCGCGATCATGACGACCCCGCGTACCGCGATCATGATCGCGGCCTTGTCCATCAAACCGGCCGGCAAGCTCGCCGGCGTGGACGAGTTCGTGAAGTCGTTCAAACTCACGGGCCAGGAATAATATCGAATACGGCTGTGAGCCTTGAAATAAAGCCAAAATTAACTCTCCCGCTGCTCCGCCGGCCCCCACTGCATGCCGCCGCTGTCCCCTGGCCGGCGCTTTAGCCGCAGGAAAAAGTTGATCGCGGGGCCGCTTTATATGCTTGAGGATGTGAGCAATATCTCTATCTTGCCGGCGATTAGATATTCAACAGGGGCACCTATGGTTCGTGTAGTGGCTTTGAGCCTCGCCTTGGCGGCGTCCATCGCTTCCAGCGCTGGAGCAACTCAGCTAGTGAGTGTGCAGGGCGATGTACTTGTAAACAAGGGTGACGGTCTTAAACCCGCCGCCAGCAACCTGCCTCTGGAACCGGGTGCCCAGGTCCAGGTTTTGGAAGGATCGGCGCAAATTCAATACGGCAATGGCTATGTCGCAAACCTTGGCCCGCATCAATTGGCGATCGTGCTCCTCGATCCGCCCGAACCAGACTCCAAGGCATCTTATGCTGTGACAGGAGGCTATGCATATGAAGCAGTTGCCGGCGTCAACGATTACCGGCGCTCTAACCACCGCCGGCCATTTGCGCTTGACAGCCGCCTTATGGTGGCTGCATCGGCCCTCGCAACCGATAACGCTAACCACGATCGAAAGTCTCATAAAGGGTCGGACGGTGCCGATCTGGCGAAGCGGTTACTGGCTTCGGGATACGATTACAAAGTGGCGGCCGAGATCGTGGAGACAAAGGAAAGCTCGCTCGCCAGCCTGCTCGATGCCTGGAAAAAGAGTGCAGAAGGAAAGCGGAATATGCTGCTTGCCGATGCCACGCAAATGGGGTTCGCCTGGGAATACCGTGAAAACACAGAATCGAAATTCTTTTGGGTGCTCGTCGTCGCCGCGCCGCGGTAAGCAAATGTGCTTTCATTCAAAGCCCGGCCACCTGACGTCTTTCCCGCGAAAGAGGGGAAGAAAAGTTGGCAGCGGGTTCAAAACGCCGTGGATTTTGGACCGCAGCGCCGTCCCTGCCTGCGCGCTAGGCGCTGAGATAAGCGATAGGTCATTGATTATACGTAGGGTTCCACCCCTCATCCTGTCCTTCTCCCCATGGGAGAAGGGACGCCTTCGCAACGGCTGCGAGCGAACTCCCTCTCCCATTGGGAGAGGGCGGGGGTGAGGGGTAATGCGCGCAGTGCGGATCACTGATTCCGGGTACTAGCGCCGCAGCACGCCGGAAGCGGACGATTTATCCTGCAACTCCTTCAGCTCCTTAAGGCGCCCGGAGGCTTCCTGATCGCCGAGCTTGGCCGCCTTCTCGTACCATCTACGCGCCAAATTGACGTCTGGTTTCGCCCCCCCGATGCGGTGCGGCGCGAGAAAGTCCGGATCGTAAGTCTGGGCAAGGCTAAAGGCGCCTCTCATATTTCCGCGGCCGGCAACAACCTTATAGGCCGCTCTTGCGCCCTGAAGGTCCCCGCTTTGCAGCCGGCTGGCTGCGTGGGCCAGGAGTTCGTCATCTGACAATTCAGGTGACAATTCAGGCGGGCTTTCGTGGGCCGGTTGCGGCTTTGAAACGGCTGCGTGGCGCGTTTGAATGGGTGCCGGCCCCAAGACAGTGTCGCGTGCTGGCTGAGCCATGGTTTCATCGGTGGTTCGATTGGCGGCACCGGGCTCGTATTGTGCTTGCTTGGGTGGCGCTTCCTGACCGACGCCACCGAAACTGCTCCCGGTAGCGCCAGCGCGGTTTGGGGTCGCAACGGGCTGGTTCGGCCTGGCTATTGTGCTCGCCGTCAGCGCAGGCGGTCTCAGTTTTCGGACTTCCCTAAGTTTGAGACTTTCCTGAAGGTAGGCATACCCAGCCAAGCCAATAACGGCACCTGAGACGAAGACCGCCACCAAATTGAGCCATCCCTTGCCCGCCGCAGCTTGCTTCGCCGGCGATGCCAACGCCGGCCTGGGCACAATATGAGTGCTCCTCGTTCTAGCGGAGTTACCTCGGTCTGGCGCGTATCCCCCGCTGCCCGGTCTCTGGTACAGCGCCGGAAGGGCTTCAGGTTCTCTGTTTGGCGCATATCCCCGGACGCCCCGGTTCTGGTATGGCGCTGGGAGGGCTTCAAATTCTCTGTCCGGCGCGTATCCCCGGAAGCGCGGGCGCTGGGGCGGTGCAGGGAGCGCTTCAAACTCTCTGTTTGTCGCATATCCCCGAACGACCGGGTACGGGGCCACCGCAAGGAAGACTTCAACTTCCCTGTTTGGAGCGTATATCCGGACGCCTGGGTGCTCGGGCGGTGCAGGGAAGGCTTCGAAGTCTCTATTTGGGGGGCGGTATCCCCGGACGCCCCGGTTCTGAAGCGGCTCAGGGAAGGCATCACGTTCTCTGTTCAGGCGGTATTCCCGTGCGCCCGGGTGCTGGGGCGGCACTGGCAAGGCTTCAAATTCGTCTAAAGCGTATCTCCGGATGCCCGGCCCCTGGGGCGTTGCTGGGTGGTTTTGAAGTTCAAGCTCTAGAGAGTTTTGCTGCGGTGCTTGCAAATCCGGCCAGCGCAGCCCTTGCGGTTCTATTGGCGGGTAAACGGCGTCCCGGCGTTGCCACGATTGCTCTACAAGGCGGACTTCCTGGGGTTTTCCTACAGGCTCTGGCTGGGGTGCGCCCGGCACAACACCCATTCGTTGATCGAACTTGTTCAGTTCGGCCGAACGATCAATTTCGACCAAAAGATCAATGATGAAATTGCCCCGTGACACCGTCACAAGAATACCCTCTTACCGCTCCCAGTTTTCTATAAAACAATGCTGCGGCGAAATTGCGATGTATCTTTATAGTCTTAGGCAAAAGAGCTTTGCTTGTGCGATAGGCCTAAGAGCGCGATAGCGGACGGCCGGATCTCTGTGCGGAACGGGCGCTCGCCGCTTGCCTGACAAAGGTAGTCTTTATCCGACGCGTAGCGAGATCCCGCTCACACGTCAGGCGCCTCCGTAAAATCGGCCGAAGGCCTGAGCGAGCATAATTCCCATGAGTAGAACGCCAAGCCCAGAGACAAGTATATGCGTGATCTTACGTAGTTCAAAGTTTCCAAGCCGGGCGAGCAGCAGGTATGCCATAACGGCGTTAAAGAAACCCCAAAGCACGTTGACCGTCGCACTTGATAGCCCTTCACCCGGCGGGCTCGCGAATGGACTTTGAAAAGGATGGCCGGTCACCCCCATCACGAAATGTGGGATGGCGTTTGCGAGGAAGGCTCCTCCGAAAAAATAAGCCAAATAGTGATACCATTTCATAACAAAAGCTCCTTTTAGTTTGACTTATCCAAAATCCGGTAGTTGAGCTTATTCCGGACCGGGAAACTTGAGCTGGAACAGCGTGCCTTGCGCTTTCATGGCCCCACCCTGCGGGTGAGCCACACGCGTTGTCATGGCCGGGCTTTGACCCGGCCCTCCATGCAGCAAGGAATAAGCTGCGTTTTCAATGCGTTGCTGGATGGCCGGATCAAGTCCGGCCATGACAATGGCGGGCGTTTCGCCGCCGCAACTGCCGGATTTAGGCTTATTCAACTGAACGCCAAGCAAGTTGTGTGGCCATGAAATTGCGTGCTTTTCTCATGGGCTTCGTTAGCTCTTCATTTTACGTGCCGCGAGTAGATATCCTCGAGCCGCACAATGTCGTCCTCGCCGAGGTACGGCCCGGACTGAACCTCGATGAGCGTGAGCGGGATGAGGCCCGGATTTTCCAAGCGGTGGGTTGCGCCGAGCGGCACATAGATCGACTGATTTTCCGTGAGCAGCTTCGCCTCTTCGCCGATTGTTACGCGCGCGGTTCCCTTCACCACGATCCAGTGCTCCGCGCGGTGGTGGTGCTTCTGCAGCGACAAGGTCCCGCCGGGCTCCACAACGATTTGCTTCACCTGATAACGCTCGCTCATATGCAGGGTTTCGTAGCTCCCCCATGGCCGGTGCACGGTGAGATGCTGCTGCGCCTCTTTGCGGCCATACGCGGCAAGCTCCTGCACGACTTCCTTCACCGCTCCGCTGTCGCCACGCTTGGCGACGAGGGTTGCATCCTTCGTGGCGATGACGATGATGTCGTCGACGCCAGCGACTGCGACGATGCCGCTTTCGGCGCGCACATAGCAGCGCCTGGCGTTTTGCAGCAGGGTATCGCCGCGCGTAGCGTTGCCGGCCTCGTCCTTCTCCGCGGCATCGAAAAGAGCGTCCCACGTGCCGACATCGCTCCAGCCTGCATCGAGGGGCACGAGGGCTGCTTTCTCCGTTTTTTCCATCACCGCGTAGTCGATGGAAACGGATCGGCACTCCCTGAAATTGGGAGCGAGACGGATGAAGTTGAGGTCCTTGGTGGCGTTGTTGACGGCCTCAAGCGTCTGCCGGACCATGTCCGGCTCGAAGCGGTCGAGCTCTTCAAGAAATGCCTTCGCGCCAAAAAGAAAGATGCCGGCATTCCAGAAATAGCCGGGCTCCGCGCAGAAGCGTTCCGCGGTTTCGCGGTCCGGTTTTTCTACGAAGCGCTCGACCTCCAGTACGCCTCCGCGGCCCGGCTTGCCGTGGGTTTTGATGTAGCCGTAACCTGTTTCCGGTTGGGCAGGCTTGACGCCGAAGGTGACGAGCGTGCCGCTTCGGGCCGCTTCGGCGCCGGCCTCGACCGCATCGAGGAAGGCGCGTGGATTCTCAATATAGTGGTCCGAAGGCATGAGGAGCACAACCGCGTCCGGCCCCCCCTTCTCGATTGCCAAATGCGCAGCAACGGCAGCCGCCGGCGCGGTGGAACGGCCTTCGGGCTCAAGCACGATGCCTTCGAGCGGCAGCCCCGCATTCTTGAAGGCGGCGGCGACGCCAAAGCGGTTTTGCTCGTTCGTGATCACAAAGGGCGGCGTGAAAGGGGGCGCGGAAGGCACGCGCCGGGCCGTATCGGCCAGCAGCGGCTCGGCGCTGACAAGGGCATGAAACTGCTTTGGGTGCTGCGCCCGGGATAAGGGCCAAAGCCTCGAACCCGATCCTCCCGCGAGGATAACAGGAATTATCATCGGCGAACTCCAGTGCAGGTATCTAAAGCCCGACGAATGGCCGGAAATTCAGGCGAATTCAAGCTTTAGTTTAGGGCGCGGGAAGGGTCGGCCGCGCACATCGGGCGCAACCTCTCACCCTGCCCCTCTCAATGGGAGAAGAAATGCCCTTTCAACGCCCGCGACCTAGACAGAGTTTCACGGCCTCGCCAGCGAAGGGCGGCATCGCGCCGGCCGGCAAACCCAAGCGGCGCGTTCGCCCGCTGTGGGTCGATTCCGGACTTGCAAGTGGCATGAGACCCCGTCAGCTTGACTTTCAGCTGCGGACCTCACACCAAATTCGCGCCTGTCCGGCTCCATTTTGTACAGAGTCGGAATCCGATTCCAGCTCGGACTTTTGCGTGTTGCATGGAATGCACGCAGGAACCTTGGGAGGGTTGGCGCGTCATTTCAGAAGGAATAGGTCTCGCGCAAAAACATGATCGCCGAACCGAGTTGATGGTGAACCATTCTACCTCGCGTTGATCCAATTTGGACCAGCTTGCGCGACTGCTTCGGCGAAAGAGGCGATTGCATCCTCAAGCAGGCGCCAATCGCGCTTGCTGTCAGGCTTGTTGTCGCGTCGGCTATATTGACCGCGGGCAAATAGGCCATTTCGAAGCGGAATGAAGTGGACGCGAATTACCCCAGCAAGTTCGGCAGTACAGCGCTTCAGGTCTACCTGCCAAGGTGCCGCTACGCCACCGCGCTCACGGACTCGCTGGATAACATCGTCCACTTCAACGATGTGGTCTCGCATTCTAAGAATCTGTTCGGCAACAGCCTCATCAGTCATAACGTCGATAGGCAGGCCATCCGGCCGCCATGCCAACCCGAGATTCTGAAACCGGACCCAAGCGCGGATCGCTTGTTCAGCTGGTCCCGGAACAGCTACTTCACCAGCGAGCCACCTTTTGACCGTTTTGCCATCGACCGATAGCAAGTCTGCGGCGTCTTTCGGCGTGATGCGCAACTCCGATAGGCAATTCGCAATATCTTGTGATGTCATCATGGTGTACCTCATATGGACACTATGTATAATATACCGTGGACATTCTGTCCGTCAAGCCGTGTCTAGCTACCTCGGTGCCATAACGGCAAAGGCGCACCCACGGAACAAAGCGGTTACATTTTCTCGGCGGCCCAATTTCGGTTTATCGCCCAACTGCGGCCCAACGTTAGGTTTGACGCGCCGGGCAAATCCACAATTGCCGCTAAACTACATTTTCATCCAATCGGCTGTTGGCCGAGGGTCGAAATTCGGCCAATACGCGTTAATCAGCTTGCATATCCGCAGGTAACGGTGCTTGAACAATTGGCCGCTACCTTTTTCTTCGATAAGATGGCGAAGCTTTGTGTTGTGCAAAACGCTAGTATTGCAAATTGCCGCGTATGAAAAGACGTATCCTTCTCGGTCTGCGTATTTTTCAATTTCCTTGGCAGTCAAATTGGCGTTGCCATAGTAAGAACAACGCACAGCGACATCGGGTGCGGTTGGGTTGGCTCCCCCTATGCCATAAAGCGCACCGACCAAACAGCGAAATTCATCAATGGCCGACAATGATGTATACTGGCCTTCTTCTATGTTTCCTCTGTAATCGATCATCTCGACTTTCGACCACCGGTCGAGCACCGGACCAATACGCCCTGAGGAGGGTGAGACGACATGTGCGGGATTAAGGGCTTCTAGCAAGTGGCGATGCAATACTTTTACCCACCTATCCGTCGTTGGCGCTATCTCAAGTAGTCTGAATATGGCCCCTTGAATTGAGCCATATCGCAAATCAGGGCCATAGTCTGTATCTAATAGCAAGTTAAGGCGATTGTTTTCTCCAGTCCTAGCGATAAAATACAGCCAACGATCTTCGGGTATCGAATCAAAAGGCTCTTTGTGCTCATAAAGGGCCACTAGGAAGTCATCATCTATACGTTCGTTACTAAACAGAGCGTCGGCTTCATAGTTATCTATCGAGGCAAACCCACGCCGCGTTTCGTTCTCGCCGATTACGGATGCTGGAAACCGATGTTTGTCGACAGCGCGATTCGACAGACAGGCAATCCGAATAGCTTTACTAACGCTTTCGTTCTGATACCTGTTCGTGGTTCCTCTGTTCCACAACTCCGCCAAGGTCGCCGTTCTGGCAGCAAAACTAGCGAGAGCTATGTCAATGAGCGGCTCGCCCCGCGCCAGCATCGCGTTCTCCAATTTCTCATCGCCGCATTGAAAAAGAATGTCGCTCAACACCTCTTCGCCATAAGTCCGCAGTTCCGCACAAACATACTCGGGACTGGCGAGCTGCAGTCGGGCATGCCGTGTTCTCCGCTCCAAATTTTTTATCCAATCTACGGGAGCCTTTGTTTCCATTTTTAAAACCTTTCCACTCATTTCTTTATCAGGCTTAAGCGCAATCCATTATAGCGGCTAACGCAGCCCACAGAACAAAAAGACAATCGACGGTCGCACTCTTAAGTGGCGCACATTGTCCGGTTGTGGTTCAGGACGGAGTTCATGGTGTCAGGCGAGCCAGTGCGGGTAGCACCGAATTTTAGCGGAAGTATTCACTTCAGCAAGAACACCAGCTGGAGACGTGTTCCTGATCGGCGGCACGGTCGGCTTCCGGCCTTCAACGGAAGGAAACGATAGGGCCTCTGTTTGATTATACTTACTTATGTAGAATAGGCATTTCTGCCGAACGAACCCAATTTCCCCCCGTAATATCAGCCGTCGGGCTCAACCGCGGCATGGGCGGTCATCCGTTGGTGAGCCTGCGAAACGCCACTTCGCTCCCTTCCAAGAGGGCTGGGGTGAGGGGTTACGGCCCACGTTTATGGCAGCCGGCTACCCGCCGGTCATGCTCATGTGGCGCGACACGGCCGGCTTTTGCGCGCGCCTATCGATCGCAAAGTCATGGCCCTTCGGTTTGCGCGCGATGGCTTCGTCGATGGCGGCGTTCAAGGCCTCGTCAGATGCGCCCGCCCGCAAGGGAGCCCGCAGGTCCGCGGCGTCGTTCTGGCCGAGGCACATGTAGAGCGT
>JBKQNN010000240.1:0-13577 GCA_052145975.1 Rhodomicrobium sp.
CTCCAGGAGACGCTCCGCCGCCTTGATATCGGCCGGGCGCATCAGGCTATCGGCCGGGCGGCCCGCCGCGTCCCACTTCAAGGCAAGTTCGGTGAACCTGCGGTTCTCGCGGTGCCAGGCCACGTCCAGATCGAGCGCGGCGCGGAGCTGGTCGAGGGCGGCGGCGAACGCCTCATCGCTATCGCCGGTAAAATCCATCTTCACATTCAGCGCGGACAGCCGCGGCGGCGCCTTGGTGAAATCGATGGCGCGCCACAGGATGGGGATGAGCCGTTTGCCGATGGCGCGCGCATAGGCGATTTCCTCGTCGCAGACCTTGCTCGCCGCGCTGTCCGGCGAGACGATGAAGACCATGACGTCCGCCGCCGCGATCATGTCCTGCAGGCGCTGCCACCATTCGTCCTCGGCGGAGATGCCCGTGGCGATGTTGGCCGGATCGGCGAGCGAGCGGTCGTAATCGGCGGTGTAGCCGCGCGCTTCGAGGGCAACGGCTAAGCGGCGGGTGAAATCGCCGTCCTTGCGAGAGTAAGAGAGAAAGACGCGGGTTTTGACGGGCTCTTCGGACACAGGGCATCTCCGTGACGCAAAAACGCTGCCGGCGGATTATGGCCTAGAAGTAGTTTATCGCAAGGCGGTGTCGCAAGGGGATTCTAAAGGAAGGTTGGTCAGGGTTCCGCGGCGACGGGTGCTGAAATTGTTGCATCGCAACAATTTCCGGTGAAGATCAAGGGCTGCCTTCTGGATTTTATAAATGACAGCAATGGCTTAAGAGCGAACGATTGGTCGAAGGAGGCCCGGGTGTTTACTCCGTTCACAGCCGCGCTGCGCGTCTATTGGGCCGCATCGGCGCATCTCGACCGCCAAGTGCAGTAACCGGCGATCGCTGCGAGAATAGCGACGGCGGCGAGAACACACCACAGGCCGAGCCACCGGTAGCCGAACGCACCGCAGATCGTACCTCCGAGAAAAGCGAACATTACCGGAAATAGGCCGGTAAAGCGCCGGCGTGCGGCCGCGCAAGCGGTTTGCGCGTCAAGATCGGCTGGCGTCTCCCGGCAGCGGCGGGAAGCGATCAGCCAATCCGCCGCATCGATGGCAAGCTGCGTCGTGTTCGACGTCATCACGTTGGTTGAGGGCGCGCCGGCCATCGTCAGGCGCACCAATGTGCTTTGCACGCTCATCGCGGAGATACCGAGAAGGCCTGCCGCCACAGCGAGCGGAGCATCCGGCCGTTCGAACGGCTCTCCGATGGTTCCGATCGCGAAAAACGCGCCGGTCAGTGCGGTCTCTATTGCAAGCGCGGCGGTCAGAGCCATCCAGTCCGTCTGCCCGGATAGCGTCAATAGCAGCGCAGTCGCCATGCCAACCAGGAAAAAGACCGGAATAGCGATGGCAGGCACCAGCATGCTTGTATTTACATGGGCGAATTGAGCACCCGCCATTACGAAGCTGCCGGTTACTTGCGCGACAAACAGTTGGAACAACGCCAAAAAGGTGCAGGCATCGATAAAGCCGGCGACGAAACCAAGAGAGATGGGCAACATTTGCGGCACCGCGAAGGGTTTCTCGTAAAGCAAGGCCATAGCCCGATCGCTCCTCGATGTGGCGCACGCTCAGAAATGGGCGCTGTCGCCCGCGGTTACTTCGATGGCCGCGCCGCAAACCAAGGCGCCGGCATCGGAGGCTAGATAGACGTAGGCCTTTGCGACCTCGGCGGCAGGCAGCCATGGTAAGTGCATCGGATTTCCCCGCGCGAGCGAGCTCTTCGCGTTTGCCTCAACATCCCCGGGCGGGACTTGGCCTCCGTTAGCTACCTGTAGCGCCTGGATGTAGCGGTCCCTATGGCGCGTGGTCCGGGTGTCGATCAGGCCGGGAATAACCGCATTCACCGTCACGCCATGCGGAGCGAATTCGAGCGCTGCCGACTTCATCAGCCCAAGAAGTCCCCATTTCGATGCCGAGTACGCGGCGCCGTTCAAGGTGCCATGCCGCCCCTGTGTCGAGGAGGTTAAGATGATCCTCCCCTTTCCGCGCTTCAACATCGCTGGCGCGAAGACGCGCAGGCAATTCGCCGTCCCAGTCAGGTTTACATCGATGTGATCGTTCCAGTCCGAATCGTCCATTTCGACGATGGGCTTGAAGCCCTGTATGCCAGCGACGAGCGCGAGAACATCGAACGCTTTGTAACGGCCGGCCAGAGATCGAAGCGCCTGCATATCGCGAATATCGGCCTGCTCGGCCTTCCACCCGCCGCCGGCATTGGAGACCATTCGCCCTGTTTCTTCCAGGTCCCTAAGCGTTGGAATTTCGTAAGTTTGCGCTGGCGAAACCCGCTCTGCGGCGTCCAACCCCACAATCTCAGCGCCCTCGTTCGCAAAAGCAACCGCTACCGCGCGCCCAATGCCACTTGCCGCACCTGTAACTAAGGCATGCTTTCCTTCTAATAGACCCGTCATTTGTAGCTCCCTTGCAGATAACGGCCCTCAGGTCCTCTACATACAACTCACACAGGCGCGGGTTCCGTGCCTGCCGCTCCGGATGGCGTTTGCGCTGATGCAGACATGGGCTTCAATAGCCGTAGAGGACGAACGGAGCCCAGTAGACGGGGTCCTTGAACCGCGCGCTGGCGAGGAACTCGCGTTTGGTATCGCTGAGTGCTGCCGATTGCGTCATGCCCGCCTTGAGCCTGGTAAAGAATGCGGTCATGAATTCGGCAGTGCTGGCGTCCAGGACCGGCCAAAGGCTCAGCACGGTGTTCTTGTTGCCGGCCACATACAGGGCGTAGGGCAGGCCCATGACGCCTTCCCCTTGCACGATCTTTCCCAAGCCAGTCTCGCAGGCAGACAGCACCACCAGATCGCTGCTTAGCTCATAGCCCGGCCATTTCGCGGCGGTGATATAGCCATCTGTCCCCGGCGCCTTGCCAACCTGCCCGAGCACCAGAGCGCTGAGCGCCGGCTCCTCCGTGCTCAAATATCCATGCGCCGAGAATAGGATGTAGCGGAACTCCGTCAGCGTATGCTGGCTGTTGAGCTGCAGCAGTTTAGCTTCGGTTGCATCCTGGCGGGTGAAGATCGCCGTTTGCCCGTCCGCGAAAATCTGCGACACATTGGCGATCTCCGTTTGCGTGCCCGGAAGGTTGTGCCAGCTTATGTGCAGGAGCTTGAAGATCCGCTCGACGCCGCGGGTATCTCCCCTATTCCGGTTCAGCATCTTGCCGGGATCGAGGCCCGCGCCTCTGTCTGGCTCGCGCGGCGGGCGGTGGGGGGCTGGTGCGCTTGGCAGGGCCGGTGCGCTCGCGTCCGCTTCGTAGATCGCGTTCCCCATCGCGAATAGGTCTTTGCGTTCTTTGCGTTCGCCGCGCCTGCGATAAGTCTCCTCGCGGCTCTTGAGCAGGGCGAGCATCGAAAGCGATTGGGCATAGCTCACATCGTGATCCACAATGAGCAGCCTGTCGCCCAGAGGGAGGGTTTCGAACGGCACGATCGCCAGTGCGCCGTCCGCCGAGACGATCAGCTGCTTCCAACCGGACAAGCGCTGCGCCAGCGGCTCCAGCAGTCTCTGGCTCAGGTAGCGGCCGATTTCTTCTGCGTCCTGAACCGGCGTTGCGCCGGGTGCAGGCTCGCTGCGAGCCACGGCGTACGACCCGTCCGGCAGCCGCCACGCGATGTCTTCCGCATCCCACCCGCCAGCGGAACGCGCCATGAGCAGCCGGTAAGCTTCGACCGTTTGCCCAAGCGCTGGGATCTCTTGCAGCTGTTGCGCTTGTAGGTCATGCGAGGAGAGGGTGAATACGATAGGTCTGCCGGCATCCAGCAGATAGCTTACGAACAGCGTATCGTCTGGCAGCACGGCGGGTCCGGCGTCGGGGCCTAGAACCTTCACGTCGTTCAGTTGAGCGTATTTTGGATGTTTGCCCGCGAGTTCGTGGCGATAAGCGGCAAACTCCGCGATTGCCCGGTTCTTGTCCGCTTCGAACACGAGCCTGTTTGCGGCATTCCCGCCGGCTGCGACGATGGCTTCGCTGAGCTTTGCAATTTGCCGTTCGAAGCTTTCCGTCTTGTTGCGTTCTTCCGCGGTCAGCACGGCGGACTGGTTCGCATAGCGCATGGCCGTGGATTCAAGCAGGGTGCGTGCCTTGGACAGCTCCGCAAGCCGGAACGCCTCCGCGTTATTGCCTGCCGCTACAAGAAGGCCGGCATACGCCTTGTAGGCGCCAACCCATTTGGCAAACAGCGCCTGGCGGTTTTCCGGCGAAAGATCGCCCTTCGCGCGCAAAGCCTCGACGGCCGGGACGGCCTTTTCATAAAGCGCCCGCGCTTTCGCCTCGTGCCCGAGCTTGCGCTCGACTCGCGCGAGATTGACCATGCTGACGATTGTGTCCGGGTGCTGCGCGCCTTGAAACTCCGTTTGCTGTTGCAGCGCGCGCTGGTACACCTTGCGGGCTTCTTCCAGTTTGCCGAGCGACTCGTAGCAGTATGCAAGCTTGTCCATGCTTTGCAGGGTGACGAAGCCTCGTTCTCCACCGTCGGCTCCATTGAGCTTTACCGCTTCCGCAAACAGCGGGAGTGCCTCCGCGTAGCGGCCGAGGTTCATGTAAGTTCCCGCGAGGATCTCGAAAAAATGGATCGTTTCGCGGTCCTTTTCCGGAAACACCTCCTTGCGCAATTGCATCGCCCGCAGCATCAGCTTGAGCGCTTCGGTGTTGCGGCCCAAGGAGGTGTAAGCTCCGGCAACCCGCACCATGCTGAATACGGTGTCCCGGTGCTTTTCGCCGTTCTTGGCAACGGTATCCCGTAAGATTTTCTCGTATATTGGCAGCGCTTCGGCTTCCCGTCCCATATTGCTGTACGCGATGGCGACGGAATATAGCGTGCCTTGGGTTCGCTCGTCCGCGGGCCCAAAGGCGGCACTGGTGATGCGCAACCGCTTTTCATAGAGCGCCAGGGCATCGGCCGCGCGGCCGGTGAAAGCGTAGGCGTTGGCTACGTCGTTCATGACGCCCAGCGTGTCTCGATGCTGCTCGCCCAGCACCTCCGTCCGCAGCCGGAGAGCCTTTTCCAGCAACGGTAGCGCCCTTTCGTAACCGCCTCCGGGCACATCCACGGTGCCAATGGCCATGTCGCGCAGCGCCGAAATCGAATCGGGATGTTTTTCACCGAGCGCTTTGACGCTTACTTGCAACCGGCGTTCCCATATAGGCAGAGCGTCTTGATAG
Source organism: Rhodomicrobium sp. (assembly GCA_052145975.1). Classification (GTDB taxonomy): domain Bacteria; phylum Pseudomonadota; class Alphaproteobacteria; order Rhizobiales; family Rhodomicrobiaceae; genus Rhodomicrobium. The sequence goes on from JBKQNN010000240.1 coordinate 5,219, forward strand.
CGCGCCAGCTTGTAGTAGGCGATAGCAAGCCAGTGCAATCCGTCGCACAGGCGGGCATCGTCCTCACCGTAGGACTCACGCTCTAGATCGGCCGACTTTTTAATCAGCGGCAGGGCTTCGGCGTAGCGCTGCTTTTCAATCAGGGCGATTGCCTCGCGCTTGAGCTGGGCTGCTTCTTGCGATTTGCCGGACAGCCATTCGAACTGCGCCTGACAAGGCTGTGCGATGCAGAGCAAAGCAGAGATGAAAACGGCCGCTAAGGCTGCGGCGCGGGCTTTGTGGCTTGGCCGGCGTAAAACGGAGCAGTCGATCATAAGCGGCTAACCCGACGGAAGCTTCCGGCCGCCTTGCGCCGAGGGCTTAAGGAACTCAATAATACCAGCAGCCATAAGTCTTGCCGCTTCCCCGTCATTGCGAGCAAAGCGAAGCAATCCAGATGCAAGTCACTGAAGTGGCTTGTGGATCGCCACGGCGGCCAAGGCCGCCTCGCGATGACGAACTGCGGCCGCCGGAAAGGTCGATACTTATGACCGCCGGTATAAGCTACAAGCTACCTCACCCTTAGCTCCCGCCTTGGCAAAGTCAAGCTTGCCCGGAAGACGGACCTTTGCCGCGGCCAATCGCGTCCTTGGCAACTTTGTAGCCCTCGGACTTGTAGGCTTGGATCGCATCGTCCGAAAAGTCGTAGTCTCGCGATGCTTGCTCTCTCTCTTGAGCTGGGCGCACGAGCCGGACGGTGCTCGTAGAGGCTCCATCGCCCATAAGCTGAATGTACGGGGGCAGCTCTTTAATTTTCGCGGCCTCCTCCGGTTCAAGGTGCCCGAGGATATACCCGATAAGGGCGCGATAATCGTTGGTCAGTTCACGATAGCGGAGATCGCTCCGGATTCGCTCAGAATAAACGATCTCGTCGCGGCGGGCCAGAACCTCCATCAGGTTCGAAGGCAGCATCCTGTGTCCTACGAATAAGTCGACCACAAAGATGCGCTTGCCATCGGGGCCGGTGCGGTTGATGAGGATATCGAGCGGGGAATTGCTAACGATCCCGCCGTCCCAGTAAGCCTCGCCGTCCACGACCGTCCAGGGAAGGCCCGGCGGCAAACTGCCGCTCGCCAGGACGTGATCGGGTGTTAGATCGTCTACATAGCTGTCGAAGACCTCAAGCTCCGCCGTCGTCACGTTGACGGCGCCGATCAACAGACGGACGGGGCTCGTTTTAAGCGCGCTGAAGTCCACGTATTTCGCGATCAAGGCCTTCATGGGCGAAGGATCGTAAAAGCTTGTCCAGTAGAGGGGGGGCGCAGGATCGTTGTAGGGCGGCAGCCAGCGGGGTTTGAAAAATTTCGGCACGCCAAAGGCCAATATGTTCATCGCCACCGCAGCTTTTTCACCCCATGCGAACGGCGGCGGCAGCGGTATCTTAGGCGTAACGATGGTGAGTTCAGCCCAGAACGACTCGAGGGCTCGCGCCGCATGGCGCGGGTTTCCGGCAACGATCGCACCGTTAAACGCGCCGATCGAAATCCCAGCGACGATGTCCGGGAATATCCGCTCCTCTTCGAGCGCCTTCACCACCCCGCACTCGAATGCGCCAAGCGCTCCGCCCCCCTGTAGAACGAGCGCCGTTTGCGCCGGGATTTGGTCAAGCGCAAACGCCGGATCGCGCAAGCTTTCCTTGATATCGCTCAAGTTCACCCGGTTACGGATCAGCCCCTCGGCAGCACGGGTCTCCGCAGCCGGCCGGCCTGTCGAAAAAAAGGCCCGGAGCTTATTATCCTTGAGGTAGAAACAGGCGAAGCATCGCGCATCGAGCGAGCCTCTCTCGAACCACTCGTCCACTTCGTCGGGAGCGCCAAGCATGGCGAAGCTGAGATCGCCTAAATCGCAGAAAAAGTACGAGACCTCGTCATACCGGCGCCGGCGTCCCAGCATGTTGGAAGCGGCGAGGCGGCCCTGCTTGACCGCATTGTCCCAGTGTTCGATATGACGGCGCCGGGCGAAGACGGGATCGTAGAAGGTTGTCACGTCACCCGCTGCGTAAACGTTTGGAGCGCTCGTCCTGAGCAACTCGTCGACGACGATGTATCCATCTTCAAGCGCGATGCCGCTGCCGGCCAGAAACTCCGAGGCGGGAGCAATGCCTATGCAAACCGCCACCAGATCGGCTGGCAGGCGTCGGCCCGACGCTGTTTCGACCTCTTCGACTTTGTCCTGGCCGTGCAGCGCGGCGGGCCTATCGTTCAACACCACCGAAACACCGCGGCTTTCGGCATAACCCTTGAAATACGCTGAAAGGCCCGCCGATTCGAGATGAGGAAGAAGTGCCGGGCCTTGCTCGATGACCGTGACTTCGAGCCCGAGTTTTGCGAGCGACATCGCCACTTCCATGCCGAGGAAGCTGCCGCCGATTACGGTAGCGCGCTTTGAATCGCCGGCGGCCCGCCGGAGGGCGTCCGCATCGGCCTTATAATGCAGAGTAAACACTCCTGGGAGCGCATCGCCTGGAATCCCAAGCGTCTTCGGAACGCCACCGGTCGCGATCAAAAGTTGGCCGTAGCCAATCTCTCCCGCCGTAGTGGTAACGACCTGCTTGGATGGATCGGCGGAGAGAACGCAGGTGTTAAGCCGAAGGTCGATGGCATGATCGCGGTAGAAGCCTTCTGGATGGATGAAGAGTTGCGCCTCATTCTCGTCCCCGCGCAAGAACCGCTTGGACAGGGGCGGACGATGATAAGGCGGCAGCCCCTCGGCGGATAGTATCGCGACGGAGCCATTAGCGCCTGTGGTCCGCAAGGCCTCCGCCGCAGTTGCGCAGGCGAGCCCTCCGCCTACGAGAAGGAAATCCGCCTGTTGCAACCGCTCGTTCGCACGCATTGATGCCCCTCTATGAGAGTGCCCGGTTTAATGTGCTCTCCTTGCCTAATATGAAATCCGTCTGAATGGTTCCTGGCCGTCATCCCGTGCGCGCTGCGGCATGAAATGCTGCTGCGCAGACACGGGATCTTAAAAGGCGCCGCGCCCGCTAAGATCCCGGATAAGCGCTGACGCGCTTTCCGGAATGACGGCTGCGAACCACTCAGACGGAGTTTGCTTGCGAGAGCCGGGTGCATGCTGCCTAATTCATATACCAGCCATGGCTGACCACCAGGGACTGTCCGGTGAGCGCATTGGTTGGGAAGGCGGCGAAGAGGAGCGCGATTTCGGCCACATCCTCGATGGTGGTGAACTCCTTGTCCACCGTCCCCCCCAGCATGATCTTCTCGACGACCTCCTTCTCGGAAATGCCAAGCGTTTTTGCCTGTTCCGGAATCTGTTTTTCGACGAGCGGCGTCTTTACGAAGCCCGGGCAAATGACATTTGTCCGCACGCCATGGGCAGCGCCCTCGATGGCGATCACGCGGGCAAGGCCGAGAAGCCCGTGTTTCGCGGTCACGTAGGCCGATTTGAGCGGCGAGGCTTCCTTCGAATGGACCGAGCCCATGAAAACGATCGAGCCGGACTTCTGCTTGTACATGTGCGGGAGGCAGGCCTTCGAGGTGAGAAAGGCTCCGTCAAGATGGATGGCGAGCATCTTCTTCCAATCCGCGAATGGGAACGACTCGACGGGATGGACGATCTGCACGCCTGCATTGGAGACGAGGATATCGACCGTGCCGAAGGTGCTTACGGTCTTCTCTACACCGCGGTTTACGGCGTCCTCGTTCGTTACGTCCATTTCGACGGCTAAAGCCTTGTCTGGCCCGCCAATCTCGCGCGCAGCTTTCTCTGCCGCCTCAAGTTTTATATCGGCGATGACGACGCGACCGCCGGCCTGCGCGAAGCGCTTAGCAATGCCGTGTCCAATCCCGCTTGCCGCGCCGGTCACGATAGCGACTTTTCCATTCAGATTCATGCTGGGCTCCTATCTCTAACTATGAACTTTTAAGATAATCGTGAGCGACGGTTCCAAGGCCAAGGGTGAGATCGGCGATAATATGCACCGCCGAGACGACTTCCCGCACCGGCAGATTGGCAATCGGGGCAAGGGCGTGCGGATGAAGCTCCAGGGACGCCGGGCCGGTCCAAGCTTCTTTCAGCACGATGTCTTCCAGATAATAGCAGGCGAGTTCGCAGATGCGGGGGGAGCCGTCCACATGCGGAACGATCTTTAAAAGGTAGTTCGGGCGCTTGAGCGAAGCGAGCACCCCGGCGGGGTCGAGCCGCTTGTACTTGAAGCCCATAGTCCCGGTTGCGATCCGGACGGGGCCGTAATCGAGGGTGCCGACAAGCGTATCCATCTCCGGCCTAAGCGAGGGTTGCGCCAATTTCTTCGGAAATCCCCAAAGCTCCCGCCCCCCATAGATCGGCGGCCCGTCGTTCAAGAACATGGCGTGGGAGTAACTGCCTTCTTGGCCTTTGAAGGTGACGGGGATCAGCTGTCCGCTTTCGGTATAGTCCCCGAACCCCGTCGAGTCCGGCATGCGGATGAATTCATAGTTGACGAGAGGCTCGTTAAAGGCGAGCGGCTCGGGAAGCACCTTTTCGATCGCCGCCCGGTCCGTCCTGTAGGTGACGATGAAAAACTCGCGGTTCACGAAGCGGTAGGGGCCCGGCGGGAAGGCGGGACTCGTCAGCGGCATGGAGTAGGCATTCTTGAGGACGTCGTCTGCTTTCATAGGATATTTCCTGATCGCGGGGTCAGATCGTGGCTACCCGGATCAGAAGTAATGCCTGGCACAATTCTCAGTTCCCGCGCGTGGCCCGAGGCGCCTTCTCGGGGCCGCAGGAAAGGCGGCCTTCGGGGAACTTTTGCGGGCAAAAAGGGCGTTGAAAACGCTTCATAGGAGATCTGCTTGATCGCTTCCCGGCGTCATTGCGAGCGAAGCGAAGCAATCCAGGATCGACCCCGCGCACTGAATGTGGATCGCCACGGCGGCTTTGCCGCCTCGCGATGACGGCTGCGGAAGCGTTCAAGCGGACCCAGTATCAGACTAAGTCCGGCTCTGCTCGTCTTGCAGGATTGCGATGGCTTCCTCGCAGAAGGCGGCGCGCTGGCTCTCGTACTCGATCCCGGCCTTGAGGACGAGGTGGCGCAGCCTTTGCTCCCGCGACTGGCGCCCAAGCGGAAAATCCTTAGCCTCGATCTTCCGGTACTCCGCGAGTTTTTCGCGATGATGGGCTGCGAGCCGCTCCAATTCCTCCGCAAGGCGCGCGGGCCCGGCGACGGCCGCTGCACGCAGCCGCACCAAAAGTTCCTCGCGGATCGGGACGGGGCCCAAGGCGTCCCCAACCCAGCGTTCCAGCTCGTCGCGGCCGGCCTGCAGCACCTGGTATTTCCGCTTGCGCCCGCGGCCACCCTCCTGCGGCAGGCCCTCGATCCAGCCGGCGGCCTCGAGGCGCGCCAATTCGCGATAGATCTGCTGGTGCGTCGCCTGCCAGAAATAGCCGATGGAGCGGTCGAAGCGGCCCGCCAGTTCGGAACCGGAGCAGGGCCGCTCGATCAGGGCGGTCAGCAGGGCGTGCGGTAAGGACATCGTCACCTTCGCAACGGTCATCCCGGAAATGCCGAAGGAATTATCCGGGATCTTTATGGACGCAGGCGCTCGTTAAGATCCCGTGTCTGCGCAGCGTCACTGCGTGCCGCAGCGCGCACGGGATGACACCAACGAGCGCGGTCAGCGGTTTTCTTTGTAATCCGGCAGCACGCTGCCCAGACGCTTGCCCATCTCCTGGGCGAGGGCCTGCAAACCGCTCAACGGCCGGATCATCACCTCGAATTCCACGATCTTGCCATCCTCATCGAAGCGGATGAAGTCAACGCCCTTGACTTCCTTATCGCCAACCTTGGCGCCGAATTCGAGCACCACATTGAGGCCGTCCGCGGTGGCCGCCTGGCGGTAATAGGCGAAGTCCTGGAACACGGTTGCGACGGTGGCGATCGCGAGGACCAGGGCATCGGCGCCCTTGTAGGCGCTGTGGGAGGCCGGCGAGCGGAAGGTTACGTCCGGATGGACGATGGATCGAAGCTCGCTCAGGTCGTTCGCGGCGATCATCGCGTGCCACTTGGCCAGCGATGCCGCGGCGGCGGGAAGAAGGTGGGGCAGAACGGTCATCGCAGTCTCCTCCATTTTGGTATTTCTCTGCCGTCACGCCCCTCACCCCAGCCCTCTCCCCATAGGAGAGGGAGTCCCGTCGCGCCCGTTGAGCGGGCGTCCCCTCTCCCATGGGGAGAGGGACAGGGTGAGGGGCGTAACGCTAGTGCTATGTCTCGTCCTCTCAGCGTCATCGCGTACTAAATGGCGGCGGCGAGGCGCGTGCCTTGGTCGATGGCGCGTTTGGCGTCGAGTTCGGCTGCGACGTCGGCGCCGCCAATGAGATGGACCGTGCGGCCGCGCGCCTTAAGTGCATCGTAAAGATCGCGCAGCGGCTCCTGGCCGGCGCAGATCACCACGTTATCCGCGGGGATCGTCTTATCCTGGCCGGCGATCGTAACGTGCAGCCCCTCGCCGTCGATGCGCCGGTAGACAACGTCGCTGGCGGTTGCCACGCCGCGGGCCTTCAACGCTGCGCGGTGGATCCATCCCGTGGTCTTGCCGAGCTTGTCGCCGGGCTTTCCCTTCGAGCGCTGCAGCAGGATGACCTGCCGCCCGCTCCGCTCCACCTGTGGCTCGCAAGCCCCGCCACGGGTCTGGTAGCCGGGGTCCACGCCCCAGTTCTTGTAGAACCGGCCAGGCGAAGGCGGCTCGTGCGGCTCGGCCAGATACACGGCGACGTCGAAGCCGATCCCGCCCGCGCCGATCACCGCGACCACGCCGCCCACGGGCTTCTCATCGCGCAGCACGTCCAAATAGCTGAACACCTTGGGATGGTTCACGCCGTCGATTTCCGGCACGCGGGGAACGACGCCGGTCGCGATCACAATCTCGTCGAAGCCCGCGTCTGCGAGCGTTTGCGCATCGGCGCGCGTTCCGAGGCGGAGCTTGACGCCCGTCAGCTCCAATTGCCGGCGGAAATAGCGCAGGGTTTCCTGAAACTCCTCCTTGCCGGGAACCTTTTTGGCAATATTGAGCTGGCCGCCGATCTCTGACGCGGCCTCGTAGAGGGTAACATTGTGGCCGCGCCCAGCCGCAGTCACCGCGAAGCTCAAGCCGGCCGGACCAGCACCAACTACGGCGATACGCTTCGGGTTTCCGGCGGGAGCAATCGTCAGTTCGGTTTCATGGCACGCGCGCGGGTTCACGAGGCAGGACGCGATCTTGCCGTTGAAAATATGGTCGAGGCAGGCTTGGTTGCAGGCGATGCAGGTGTTGATCTCGTCGCTGCGGTTCTCGCGCGCCGTGCGCACGAAGGCGGGGTCGGCCAGCAGCGGCCGGGCCATCGACACCATGTCGCAATAACCCTCGGCGAGCAGGCGCTCGGCAACCTCGGGCGTGTTGATGCGGTTCGTGGCGATGAGGGGGATGGAGACCTCGCCCTTTAGGAGCTTTGTCACCCAGGCGAATGCGGCGCGTGGCACGCAGGCTGCTATGGTGGGAATCCGCGCCTCATGCCAGCCGATGCCCGTGTTGAGGATGGTCGCGCCCGCGGCCTCGATTGCCTTGCCGAGCTGGACAACTTCCTCGCGCGACGATCCGCCTTCGACCAGATCGAGCATCGACAGCCGGTAGATGACGATGAAGTTTGGCCCAACGCGCGCGCGGATGCGCCGGACGATCTCGACCGGCAGCCGGATGCGGTTCTCATATGCGCCGCTCCATTCGTCCTCGCGCCGGTTGGTGCGCGCGGCGATGAACTCGTTGATGAGATAGCCTTCCGAGCCCATTACCTCGACGCCATCGTAGCCGGCCAGCTTAGCCAGCGCGGCGCAGCGCGCGAAATCCTCGATGGTCTGCTCGACCTCCTCCGTAGACAAAGCGTGAGGGAGGAAAGGATTGATCGGCGCGCGCATCGCGGAGGGCGCGACGAGGCCGGGCTGATAGGAGTAGCGGCCGGTATGCAGGATTTGCAGGGCGATCTTGCCGTCCTCGGCGTGTACGGCGGCCGTCACGGCGCGGTGGCGATCCGCCTCGGCTTCGGTTGTCAGCATCGCGCCGCCTTGCATGACGCGGCCGTGCTCATTGGGGGCAACGCCGCCGGTCACGATCAGCCCCACCTCGCCGCGCGCCCGTTCGGCATAGAACGCGGCCAGGCGCTCGAAGCCGTCCGGCGCCTCCTCAAGGCCGACATGCATCGAGCCCATCAACACCCGGTTTCGCAAACTGGTAAAGCCGAGGTCGAGGGGCTTCAGAAGTGCGGGATACGGCATGGCGAGCCCTTTGTGCAACCAGTTGCATAAAGCTAACGTAAGCTCTCCGTTATTGCAACCAGTTGCAACTGGCGG
>JBKQNN010000241.1:0-9441 GCA_052145975.1 Rhodomicrobium sp.
ACCGGCGAGATGAATTACATCGTTATCAACAGGGACGAAATGCCCCGCGACTTCGCCGCAGCCGCAGCCGCGGCAACCGTGTTACAAGCTGTGGAAGACGTTTTCGCCATCGGCGCGCACGGCTCGAACGCAGGCGTGCAGTGGCGAACCACCGATCTCATTGTGGCGATGTACTCGAATTTGACGCTCACCCGCGTCGGCTCCTTGAAATGTCTTTGGCTCCTTCGCAACGGTTTCTGCTCCTATGCTTCCCGCTAAAGAGCATCTGAAGAAATTGCGAGGGGCGCCGGGGTAACGCCCCATCCATTTAGCCCTTGCACTTCCTCGAACACTCCAATTTATCTAATGTTGATATGACCGGTTTTTATGCAATCTTTGAAGTTATCCGTGCGGCGCTCGTCTGGGCCATGGGCTTGGTCCTGGACCGGGAGCCGCAAACTGGCGAAGCGTTCCGCCTGCTTTCCCTGATCGTCTTCACCGGTATCGCCACCTGGCTAAGCTTTTATTGGCGCGACCTCGCCCTTCGCTCGCGAACCATACGGAGGAGATTGCTGCCGGACGAACGCTATGCCGGGCGATACCTTCAAGCCGTGCGCCGCGGCGACGAGATCCGGTATGCGATTGTTCGCATTTTCTACAATACCAAGAAAAGACAGTTCGAGGCACTTGGCCGGAACTACAATTCCTCGGGTGAGGAGGTCTCGTCCTTCAGGTCGAACCACATTGTTTTTCCAGCCGGCAACGATAACGATATCGAATTTATCTGGCAGGGGAAGCGCGCCGCCACCGGCTATACCTGCATGAAAATCGAGACTTCGGACGATGATTACATCGAGGGCGATGGATACGTCATCGCATTCGGGCAGAAGCCGAAAACCTTCCCGATCCGCTTCAAGCACCTGCATGGCGGCCACGTCCGCCAGGCGCTCGGCATCGACGCGCCGGCGAGGCCGGACGATGAAGCTCGCTTTATCAGGAAGTTCCACGCCGAGCTTGGCGATGCGGTGCGGCACGGCTTCGAAAGCGCGGCAGAAGAGGTGGCATAGCCGCCGTCATTGCGACGGCGAGCGCCGCGAAGCGGGAACCAGACTAAGGCTTTGCCCGGAAATAAGTGCGTCATATGGCGCCGGAATTTTGTTCGCCCGCAAGGCACGGAAAGGGGCGCATACCCAAGGTATGTAACCCTTTCCGGAACGCAGCGGGCGGACAAAAGGACAAGCCAGATGGCGCAGTTATTTTTGGGCAAAGCCTAAGCGCACGCCGCTTCAGTTCACGGCATTTCCGCGAAATCATAGGGAAAGGTTCGGCAGACGGTCCAAGGGCGGCGCAACCTCATGAAGCGGCGCTTCAATCTCCCAGCTCACGCCTTCGTCGCTCATCCGGTAGTCCACCACGCCCAAAAGCGAGTCCGGGACAACGCGATTGAGCACTATATAGCCGAAACCCGCCTTGTTTTCGCGGTGGCGTTCGGAACTGTGGCTGTGCTCCCGCCAGGCGAGCTTGAAAACCTCCTCCCCCTCCTTCGGCTCGACATCCCAGGCAATTTCGATGCTGCCACCGGCTTGCGTGAGGGCGCCGTGCTTGGCCGCGTTGGTCGCAAGTTCATGAAAGGCAAGCCCAAGCGCTTGCGTGGCAGCAGGCCCGAGCATCAGCTGAGGCCCGGAAATGCGGATTTGGCGGCCGTCTGCGGCTACGAATGGCTTAAGCTGAGCCCTCAAGTGCTCGTCGAGCGGCACCCCCGTCCAATTGCTGGTGACAAGCAAATCGTGCGACCTCGAAAGCCCAAGGATGCGCTCGCTGAAATCGGCAAGGAAATCCTCGCTGCACGCGTGCTTGGCCGATTGCCGCGCCATCGAATAGATAACCGCTAATAGGTTCTTGGTGCGGTGCGAAAGTTCTTTCATGACGAATTGTGTATGGTCTTCCCAACGCCGCCGTTCGTCGATGTCGGTGTTCATCCCAACCCATTCGAGAACCTCGCCATTTGCAGTCATCGGAACCGCTTTAGCCGCCGTCCAACGGTAGCCCAGTTCGCCGTGCTGAAGCCGGTATTCGACGGAGTATGTCTTCTTGGTTCGCAGCGCTTCCTGCCATGCGGTCCTCACCGCGTTTCGATCGTCTGGATGAATTGCCTGCATCCAGCCTCCGGACTTCAGGCCCTCGATGCTTTGCCCCGTGAATTCGCGCCAGCTCGGACAGTTCCCGATAAACTCCCCATGCTCGTCGCGGGTCCAAACGATTTGCGCCGATGCCCGGACGAGCGCCTCGAAGCGGGCCTTCGAATGCTCAAGCTCTTTCGTTCTTTCCGCAACCCGCCTCTCAAGCTCGCTTTTCGCCTTTTCCAGCTCGGCTAGCGTTGAACGATGCGCCGCAACTTCGGCGGCCAAGCCCTCATTCACGATTCCGAGCTGCCGAGGACTGGGGATGGCAAGCGCCTTGGGGATAAGGGGGAAAATTACGAGAGCAGTTGCGACCGATACGATTGCCGTTGCCGCTTTGACATAGGCTTGCGTTTCATAAATCGGCCACCACAGCGTCAGCCCCTGGACGGCATGCGAAAGTCCGCAGAGGAAAATGAAAGCGGCGAAAAGGAAGGCCAAAGGTTTTAGTTCGATATCGTCGCGCTTTTTCACAAAGATCCAGATCGCGAAAGGTATTGCCAAATAGGAACAGAATATTAGAAAGTCCGATCCAGCATGCATGGCAATTAACCATGGCTTCCAAAGCAGGCAATAGCCATGTGCCATATAGGCTGCCTGATCGATCATATCATGAAGCATTGCGAAACCTTTAGCTGAGCACTTAGGGTGCATCGCGCTTAGCCTTACCATACTATGCCGATGCAAGGCCATGGGCCAAGCCTTCACATTTCCTCATCCGCGCGCCATGCGAGGCTTGCTTCCGGGCACAACTCGCATAACTATGCGGGCTCGGAGAAACGCATCATGAAACGCCAAGCAACCAAAGGCCCGTCGCAACGGCAGCTTCGCGCAGGCGAGCTATTGCGGCACGCGCTTGCTGAGATCTTCCGCAACGAGGACATCGAAGACCAGGATCTCAAAGGCGAGATCGTTACCGTCGCAGAGGTCCGCATGAGCCCGGACCTGCAGCACGCAACCGTGTACGCGAACGCGCTGTCCGGTAAGAACAGCGACGATCTGGCCCGCGCGCTCAACCGGCATATCCGGTTTCTGCGCGGCGAGCTTGGCCGGCGCGTCGAGCTGAAATACGTCCCCGATCTCGTGTTCCGGGGCGATCACGTGGCGGAAGAAGCCGCGCACATCGAGGAACTGTTGCGCTCGCCCGAAGTGGCCCGCGATCTGAAGTAATACACTCTGCTGTCATGGCCGCACTTGATGCGGCCATCCATGGAACAGGAACTGACCTCAGCGGCCTCGGGATGGCCGGGTCAAGCCAGGCCATGACGTTTATGGGGAACAAAACATGGCACGCCGCAAAGGCAACGAAATCCACGGCTGGCTTATCCTCGATAAGCCGCAAGGCCTCACTTCGAACCAGGCGCTCGGCCGCCTGAAACGGCTGTTCAGCCCCAAGAAAGTGGGGCACGCCGGCACGCTGGACCCGCTCGCAACCGGTGTCTTGCCCATTGCCTTTGGCGAGGCCACAAAAACCGTTGCGCATGTGGTCGATTGCGAGAAAACCTACGATTTCACCATTCGCTGGGGCATCGAAACGGACACCGACGACTCCGACGGTCAGCCGGTGAAGACAAGCGATGCGCGCCCAACCCGGGAGGCCATCGAGGCCGCGCTTCCGCGCTTTACCGGCGATATCATGCAAACGCCGCCTTCCTTTTCCGCCATCAAGGTCGATGGCGAGCGCGCTTACGATCTCGCGCGCGAGGGTGAAGCGGTCGAACTTGAGCCCCGCGTGGTTTCGATTTACGAGCTTGAGATCGTGGATGTGCTGTCCCCCGATCAAACGCGGCTTATCTGCGATTGCGGCAAGGGCACCTATGTGCGCTCCATCGCCCGCGATTTAGGCCGTGTGCTGGGCTGTTTCGGCCATATCGCCGCGCTCAGGCGCACTTGCGTGGGCCCTTTTGGCCAGGAAAACGCGATTTCCCTGGAAACGCTCGAAAGTTTGAGCAATAGTGACGGCGGCCAAGATGCTCTTTTGAGCATGATCGTTCCTGTCGAGACGGCGCTGGACGGCATCCCGGCGCTCGCCATCAGCGGAGACGATGCGGCTAGGCTGAAGCGGGGGCAACCCATCCTCATCAGAGGTGGGAACGCACCAATCCTGAAAGGCCCGGTTTATGCGACCTCACGCGGGGTTCTCGTCGCCATTGGCGAGGTGGAACGCGGCGAGTTGCATCCGATCCGGGTTTTCAATATTCCCGCCTGAAGCCGGCACAGCGATTAACTCAACGGAGATCCCCGATGTCGATCACTGCCGAGCGCAAAGCCGCGCTCATTTTAGAATATGCGACGAAGCCCGGCGACACCGGCTCGCCCGAAGTTCAGGTCGCCGTTCTTTCGGAACGAATCAGCAACCTGACGGAACACTTCAAGACCCATAAGAAAGATAACCACTCGCGCCGCGGGCTTCTTAAGCTTGTGAGCGGGCGCCGCCGCCTGCTCGACTACGTCAAGAGCAAGGACGAAGGCCGCTATCGCGACCTTATCGGGCGATTGGGCATCCGCCGGTAATAGCAAATCCGGCTGGCTGCGTGATGAACTGGGGAATCTCCGCTCACCCCAGCCCTCTCCCCATGGGAGAGGGGGTAGGTTGTGCCCGCTGAGAAGGCGTCCCCTCTCCCAGGGGGAGAGGGACAGGGTGAGGGGAGATTCGCTCGTTCGTTACACGATGTTGCGCTAAAGAAGCGCCCTGCATTCCAGCCGGGACAGGCTCGCAGGCGTGTTGCGCGCTAACCGAAGCGGCCGGTGATGTAATCTTGCGTCCGCTTGTCGGACGGGTTGGTGAACAGCTGCTCCGTGGGCCCGAACTCGATCAGCTCGCCGAGATACATGAATGCGACGAATTGGGACACGCGCCCAGCCTGCTGCATGTTGTGCGTCACGATGGCGATGGTGAAATCGCTCCTAAGCTCGTCGATCAGCTCCTCGATTTTCGCCGTGGAGATGGGATCGAGCGCCGACGCCGGCTCGTCGAGCAGAATAACCTCCGGCTGCACAGCAACGGTGCGGGCGATGCAAAGCCGCTGCTGCTGGCCGCCTGACAGGCTAAGCCCGCTTTGTTGAAGCTTGTCTTTCACTTCCGGCCAAAGCGCCGCCTTCTCCAAGGCCCACTGAACCCGGTTGTCCAGCTCGGATTTGTGCATCTTCTCGAAGAGCCTGACCCCGAAGGCGATGTTTTCGTAGATCGTCATCGGAAAGGGGGTCGGCTTTTGGAAGACCATGCCGATGCGCGAACGGAGCAGATTGAGGTCCACGTTCGAGTTCAGGATATTCTCCCCATCGAACATGACCTCGCCTTCCGCGCGCTGGTTCGGATAAAGGTCGTACATCCGGTTCAAAACGCGAAGCAGGGTCGATTTCCCGCAGCCGGAAGGGCCGATGAAAGCGGTAACCGTCCGGCCGTGGATGGGCATATTGACGTTCTTGAGGGCCTTCGACTGCCCGTAGTAGAAGTCAAGATTACTGATACGGATCCGTTCGGAGCCATTCGCGGCAGAGTTCATGATTTTACTCCAGAAGAGCTGAGCCAGCGCGCCAGTATGCTGAGCGTAAGAACAGCCGCGGTGATCAGAAGCGCGCCTGTCCAAGCAAGGTCTTGCCACCGCTCGTAAGGGCTGAGCGCAAACTGGAAGATGACCGCGGGCAGGCTCGACATCGGCGTGTTGAGGTTTGTGCTGAAAAACTGGTTGTTCAGCGCTGTGAAAAGGAGAGGCGCCGTCTCCCCGCTGATGCGCGCGACCGCGAGCAAGACGCCTGTGATCATTCCCGCCATCGCCGCCTTATAGGCAACATGCCGGATCACCATGGAACGCGGCAGGCCAATGGCGCTCGCGGCTTCCCGCAGCTGGTTCGGCACAAGCAGCAGCATATTTTCCGTCGTGCGGACAACGATGGGGATCACGAGAACCGCAAGGGAAACCGCGCCCGCATAACCGGAGAAGTGGCCCATCGGCCGGACCATCAAGCCGTATACGAAAAGGCCCATCACGATCGAAGGAGCGCTGAGAAGAATGTCGTTGATGAAGCGCACCACATGGGTAATGCGCGAATGCCGTCCGTATTCCGCCATATAGGTTCCGGCCAGGATACCGATAGGCGTGCCGATTATCGTTCCGAGGAACGTTAGGATCAAGCTGCCTACGATGGCGTTCTTCAAGCCGCCGCCCGTAGCGCCGGGAGGCGGTACGTTATCGGTAAAGACATGCAGGGATAAGCCGCCTACCCCCCGGTAGATAAGTGTACCGAGGATAATGAGCAACACCGCTATCCCGGCCGCCGAGGCTGCCCAGCATAGCCCCAAGACGAAGATGCTCATGAGCCGGCGGCGTTGATATTTTGCTAAATCCCTTGCCATTACGAACCAGCCGATCTCTCAAGGCGCATAAGGAGGAGCCGCGCAAACGAAAGCACGATGAAAGTGATGATAAAGAGGATCAAGCCTAGGGCGATGAGAGCGGATGTGTAAAGATCCCCGGTCGCCTCGGTGAACTCGTTGGCGATTGTCGCTGAGATGGTTGTCCCCGGCGCAAGGAGCGAGGCGGAGAGCCGGTGCGCGTTGCCGATCACGAAGGTAACGGCCATGGTCTCGCCCAGGGCGCGGCCAAGGCCAAGCATAACGCCCCCGAGCAGGCCAACCTTCGTATAGGGTATGACCACGGACCGGGTCACCTCCCAAGTCGTGCAGCCGATACCATAGGCCGACTCCTTCAGCAGCGCCGGGACCGTGTCGAAAACGTCGCGGCTTACGGCCGAGATGAAGGGAAGCACCATGATCGCCAAGATCAAGCTGGCGGTCAGAACCCCGATGCCGTAGGGCGGCCCGGCAAACAGGGTCGAAAGCACGGGCACGTTGCCGAAAGCGCTAATAAGCGCGGGCTGAACGCGCGCCTGCAAGAAGGGAGCGAATACGAACAAGCCCCAGATGCCGTAGATGATGCTGGGAACTCCCGCCAGCAGCTCGATGGCGATGCCGATTGGGCGGCGCAGCATTGGCGGGCACAGCTCGGTCAAAAAGATCGCAACCCCGAGCCCGATGGGAACGGCGATGAGCATCGCGATCAAGGATGTGATCAGAGTGCCAACGATGGGCGCGCGGGCGCCGAAATTCTCGGTAACGGGATTCCAAGCTTCCGTCACGAAGAAGTTGAGGCCGAAGGTTTGAAAGGCGAGTGCCGAGCCCATGACGAGCGACGCGAAGATAGCGCCGAGCACGATCAGCACTCCTATCGCCGCGGCTTTTGTAACCGCCCTGAAGACGGAATCGCCGTTGCCTAATCGCTTTAGGGTTCGGGCGCGTGCCTCGTTCGTTATGGTGCTCACGGTATCGTGCATTACTACATCAACCAAGGTACTAACCCACACGTGCGCGCTTAGTTTAGACGGAGCCTGCGAAGTAGGATAGGCATTTTGCCGATCCTACTTCAGGTTTCGATTTACTTCCCGGCGTAAGCTGCCTTGCCGCTGGCGTCTTTAATCTCACTCCAGCGGGACTCGACAAGCTTTTTCACAGCCGCAGGCATCGGAACATAGTCGAGTTCCGAAGCAGCTGCGTCGCCATTCGCATAGGCCCAAGCGAAGAACTTGAGTGCTTCGCCGGCAGCCGCTGCGTCCGGAACGCTTTTCGGCATCATGATAAAGGTCGAAGCCGAGATCGGCCAGGAGTTCGCACCGGCCTGATCGGTGATGATCAGATAGAAGCCGTCCGAATGCTCCCAATCCGCGTTTGCGGCCGCGGCCTGAACCGTTTCGCCATTGGCTTCGACGGTCTTGCCGTCCTTGTTCACCATCTTGGTGGTGGTGAGCTTGTTCTGCTTGGCGTAAGCGGTTTCGACATAGCCAATCGAATTCTTGGCCTGCTGAACGTTGTTGGCAACGCCCTCGTTGCCCTTCGCGCCGATGCCGGCCGGCCATTCAACCGAAGTCGCCGAACCGACCTTCGATTTCCAATCCGCACTGACCTTCGACAGGTAGTCCGTGAAGTTGAAGGTGGTGCCCGATCCGTCGGAGCGGTGAACAACCACAATCGCGTCGGACGGCAGCTTGGCGCTCGGATTGAGCTTCTTGATCGCTGCGTCGTCCCAGGTCTTGATTTCGCCCAGGAAAATTTTCGCGAGCGTCGTGCCGTCGAGCGTAAGCTCGTTGGCCTTGATGCCTTCGAGGTTCACGACCGGCACGATGCCGCCCATGACCATCGGCCACTGCATCAGGTCGCCGCCGGCGGTGCGCTCCGCGGCAGTGAGAGGCTTATCCGTGGCGCCGAAGGTAACGGTGCGGGCCGTGATTTGCTTGATGCCGCCGCCGGAACCGATCGACTGATAGTTGAGGCCGTTGCCGGTAGCCGTCTTATAGGTATCGGCCCATTTCGCATAAATCGGGTAAGGGAAGGTGGCGCCGGCGCCAGAAATGTCGGCGGCCACAGCCGGAGCCGATGCAACCGCGATGGAGATCGCGGCGCCGATGAGAAGCGACTTAATGGAGGATTTCACGCTTTTAGCTCCCATAATCGGGGCAGCAAGCCCCACAAACTAGAGTGCAATTGCCTGGCGAAGCTAGACCCCGCGTGTAACAATGCGAAGACAGTGAATGCCTATGATGCGTAAGGATAATTTCAGAAATATGACAAGGCAGCGCGATCCCATATACCAACCCTTCCGGACGCCCGCTAGCATGGCGCAAAAGGGGGTCTTCCGGCAACTGTGGGAGGCGCATTTGTGGGAGGCGCATTCAGCCAAGTGCGCGCGGCGAACTCGCTAAGCCAAGCCGAACGGGTTTTTGACTTTCTCCGCGGGCTCCGCCTCCGCGATCCTTACCGGCAGATCGTGCCCAGCCTCCAATTCCCCGATTATTCTCTCAAGGAGCGATTGCAACGCCTTTGCAGCGGCAAGCCCGGCGCGGTCTCTGGTTATTGCCAAGGAACCGTAGATTGCGACGCGATCCTCGCGGTTCTCGACCTTGAGATTGCCGAGGGTGACGGCGTCGCTCTCGTTCTTGAAGGGTGAAAAGTCGATCATCTTTCCGGTCTCTACGCTTTTTGCTTAGCCTCCGGGCTATCGCGGACGATCCTCGTTCTTGGCGGAGCGGAAGCCGGCGGAGGCGGTGTCCTTCTCGCACATATATGCGCCATTCCTCGTATTCCCATAGAAACGCGAGCCCGCGAAGTGGTAAATCTGAGAGCGCGTACTGACCCAAACCACCGTTTCTCCAGGGCAATGCTGCTTTGCTTCCATTTCCGAGGCATATTCCGCCGAGCCCTTGGCTATGGTTGTGCCTGGAGCCGCAG
>JBKQNN010000242.1:0-2833 GCA_052145975.1 Rhodomicrobium sp.
GGGCAGCAATGTCGATTGCCCGCGATCAGCCCCCTCAATAAACCGTTTCACCTTCGTCCCCCGCTACAATTCGCGGAGTGATTCTATCTGACTCGCCGTTTTCACGCAGCCTGGACCCGCAGCAGGCTGCAACGCATTCGTTGGGCAAGCCAGGAATGTTTGCTTAGGCGCTACTCGGCATTGAGCATCACGAGGTGGTTCGGCAGGGCGTTCGGTTTGTTGGCGGGCGCCGGGAAATGGGCCGCCAGATGCTCGCCGACGCGCCGGATCGCCTGGACCAGACCATTGCCGGCATTGCCGCCGCCGATCTCCGCGGTCAGCTTGGCGATAATGTCCTTCCACTCCGTATCGGGGACTTTGGCGGCGATGCCGGCATCGGTCACGATCTCAGCGTAACGCTCCGCCACCGAGACGAACAGCAGCACGCCTGTATGTCCTGGCGTTGTGTAGATATTTTGCGCGACGAACTGCTGCATGGCGCGGCGGTGGGCGCGCTGGCGCATGACGGAGCGCGGGACGAGCGCGAAGCGCAGGGGCTCATAGTGGAGCACGAACGCAAGTGCTGCAAACACGGCGAGCTGGATGAGATAGATCTCCTGCACCGGCATCCACGTCCAGTAGATGAGCGGCCAGGGCACGATCAGCGCTACGAGTGCGCCCCAAAGATAGGGGACGTAATAATAGCCGCCGCTGGCGCGGGCGACGACCGCCACGATTTCGCCGGAGGTGCTTTTCTCTGCCTCGCCGATAGCCTTCTCGATTTCAAGCTTGTTCGCTTCCGAGATCATAGTTGGGCTCCCTACCAATCGCCCGATGCGCCGCCGCCGCCAAAATCGCCGCCGCCGCCGGAAAAACCGCCACCGTCTCCGCCGCCTCCCCCTGAGCCGCCGCCACCGCCGCCCCAGCCGCCGGGGAAGAAGATCGGCGGGCTATAGCCGGGCCTTCCCGGCCTGCCCTGTCTTCCGCCAGAAAGCGGCTGTCCCCCCTGCCACGTTTGAGCCCAGAACACGAAGATGAAAATGCCAACGATAAAGAGGAGCGGGATGAATTCGCTCCAGCTTTGCCCTTTCCGGGACATCGCGGGCCTTTTGGCGGCGCGTTCCTTCACGGCTTCGGCGTCGCCGAGCAGCACATCCTTGATGTCGTGGACGCCCGCCTCGATACCGGTCGGAAAGCTGCCGCGCCGGAACTCGGGCAGGATTCTGTTCTGTATAATCAGCGATGTGAGGAGGTCGGTAAGCTGCGGCTCAAGCCCGCGGCCAACCTCGATACGGACCTTGCGGTCGTTCGGCGCGACGATGAGGATCACGCCGTTGTTCGTGCCCTTCTGGCCGATGCCCCAGGCGCGCCCGAGCTGGTAGCCGTACTCCTCGATTGGGTAACCCTGCAGCGAATTCGTGGTGTAGACCACAAGCTGGTCGCTGGACTTTGCTTCCAACGCCTTGAGATCGGCTTCGATGGCCGCCTTGTCCGCCGGGGTGAGTAGATGGGCGTCGTCGACGACCCGGCCCGTCAGCGGCGGGAATTTTGGATCGGCATAGGCGCCGCTGACAAGGAGCGCGAGCGCCAGCAATGCGAAAAGAAGGGTAGCGAAATAAGAAAACCCCCTCATCCTGTCCTTCTCCGCGCCAGCTCGCCTTGGCGAGCTGGCATCTTTTGCTGCCGCACCCGCAAGCGGGCGCGGACGGGGAGAAGGGACGCCAGTATTATCCTCGCACTTCGATGAGAGGCCGCAGTCAGCTCCCTCTCCCCTTGGGGAGAGGGCAGGGGTGAGGGGGGACTTGTGCTGGTAAGCCATGGTTTTGGCTATTGCGGCTTACGCGGCCCGAAATCGACCTTGGGCACCTGCGTCTCTTGCGGGGTTATGTCGAAGGTGGCCATGTCTTTGGCGGACGAGTAGAGGATCGATTTCCAGATGCGGCCGGGGAAGGTGTTCAGCTCCGTATTGTATTGCTGGACGGCTTGGATGTAGTCCCGCCTTGCGATAGCGATACGGTTCTCCGTTCCCTCGATCTGGTTCTGCAAGGCCATGAAATTCGCGCCGGACTTGATGTCGGGGTACTTCTCGGACACGGCGAGCAGCCTCCCGAGCGCGCTCGACAGTTGACCTTGCGCTTCGCCGAATTTCTTCATTGCATCGGGATTGGTGAGGATATCCGGCGGCAGCGACACCTGCACCTGGGTCGCCTTGGCGCGCGCCTCGGTGACGCCCACAAGCACCGACTTTTCCTGATCCGCGAAGCCGCGGACGGATTCGACCAGGTTCGGAATTAGATCCGCGCGGCGCTTATATTGGTTCAGCACCTCGGACCATTTGGCCTTGGCGTCCTGTTCCAATGTCGGGATGGTGTTTATTCCGCATCCTGACAAAAAAAGCGCCGAAGCGAGGACGGCGATAAATGCGATCAATCGGCTGGATAAGCGAGTTGGCATAAGGGTCTCCGCGGAACATTGCACCCGCCCCACAAGTAGTGCGGCCAAGCGTGCGCTGCAAACTCTATTTCGTCCGGGTGCTGTACTAGTGCAGCCGGCCGGAAGTTCGCACCCCATTTGCCGCTCGCTCCCAAGGCGAACTTCCGGCCGGTAAGCTGCACTAGCAACAAAGATCTGCTAGTACGCCTTATCCGCGGGAAATCCCGTGCGAGCTTGCGGCAACTGGGGCGGGATTACCCGCGGGGCGTACTAGTTGCCGCTTTGAGCTGCTTCCGCTTACGGGTAAAATTGCGTGGGAGATAGTTTTAAGGAATCCCTCGATGCATAGCGCGCTTGCCCACCGCCGGAAAGGGCTATGGCCGCAGTCCGAAGCCGAAGCGAGTGTGACGCTCGATTTCGA
>JBKQNN010000243.1:0-15341 GCA_052145975.1 Rhodomicrobium sp.
GATCGCGGGCCAGGCGAAATCGCGTTTCATCCACTCCCGGCCGCGAGCGCCCATGGCACGGCGCTGCTCCGGCGAAAGTGCCATGGCGGTGCGCAGCGCCGCCGCCATCGGCTCCGGTCCATGGTCGATCCACCAGCCGCAGCCGTTCGGCTCGAGACCGGCCCAGGGCGCGCCCTTGGTGGAAATCACCGGCGTGCCGCAGACGAGTGCTTCGGCCACCGTCATGGCGAAATTTTCATGGCGCGTCGGGAGCACGAACAGCTCGGCTTCCGCGAGTAGGCTCAACTTGTCATCGCCGTAGACCGGCCCCGAAAATTTGACCTGGCGCAGCCCCAGTTGGCTGCTCAGGCGCTGCAGCGCCTCGCCGTGCCCCCCGTCGCTAGGACCAACGATCTCTAGCCGCCAGCTTGGATGCTCCGCCTCGATCAGCGCCCAGGCGCGGATTAAGCGATCAAGCCCCTTTACGGGGTGAATACGCCCGAGCGAGACCACCGCGTAGGACGCGGAAGGCGGACGCGCCGGCAGGGCCGCAGGCAGGTCGATGCCGTTCGGGATCACGGCCACGGGCTGGGTCAGGCCGGCGGCGCGGATGTCGTCATATTCGCTGGCGGCGGTTGCGTGAAAGCAACTCACCGCGCGGGCCGCCGGGCCCTGTACCCATTGCCAGAACACGCGCTTTCTGAGGCGGGAAAACTGCAACGCTCCAGCGGCCAACATGCCGTGCGGGCTCAAAACGAACGGCCGCACGAGTGCCCGCGCCGCCTGAGCCGGATAGATGTTCGGCAGCATCCAGAGCCCATGGGTGTGGAACACTGAAGCATCCGATGCGAATAGCTCCCGGCGCATGTCTAGCGAGCGGCCCAACTTTCGAAGCCCCGTTGCCCACGCCAGATTCGCAGCGAACCGCCGGTCGCGATAGCCATCCCGTTGCGCATCGAGTGGGCCACCGAGCGAGAGTATATCTACTTTGGCTCCGCGCGCCGCGAGCGCACCGCACAGCCGTGTCGCGACATAAGAAGTCCCGGCGGCTTCAGCCTCGATCGAGGAGATGCTGTGGACGATGTGAATCAGTTTCGTTCTCCACCATCGGCGACCCCGAATGTCTCAATGAAGCGATCCACGCCATTCGCGAATCGTTGTGGGCCGAACTGCTGCGCCAAATGGCGGGAGGACTGTTCTGCTTGCTCCCACCGCGCCGCATTCCACGTTGCCAATTCACGCAGCGCTGCCTCGATCGCTGTTTCGTCTCCGGGAGGAAAGATCACCGAGTTTTCGGGATAAGCCAGATCGTCGTTGGCACCGACAGACGAGGAAAGGGCGAGGGCGCACCCGCACAGCGCCGCCTCGTGAACGACGACGCCCCAGGGCTCCCGAATAGACGGCAACACGAGGCATCTCGCTTCTTGGAGTTTTCGCACCAGCTCCGAAGGCTGCACGAAATCGGCAATATGCATGTTTGGAAGACTGGGCAGCAGGGCCCGTTGCGGGCCAGACCCGCAGATTTGCAGCTGCCACTCCGGATGATCGATCGCGAAGCGACTGAACGCATTGACGAGGCCAAGAACATTCTTGATTGGACTAAGCCGCCCCACAAATAACAGCGTTTTCGGCCGCTGCGAGAGCCGGCCGCCACCGTTGAACAGAGCAGGATCGGCACCGAGCATTCCCGCCTGCGTTCTCCCTGGTGGATAGCCCATTATACGGGCGTGGCGAAGACCCGAGCGGCCAGGCACGAACCAGCCGTCGAACTTGCGCCGCAGCAAGAGCCGGTGCCGGACCGGATCGGCCAGGACCTGCCTCCAATACCCTTGCCATGTGGCATCGGATAGCCCGACCACAGCGCCCCCGGCGGCGCGACACTCCGCGCCGAGAGCACGAAAGGCTGGCCAATAGTAACCACCCTGGAAAAACAGGGCCGGGGGAGCCAAGCCGAGTTCTCTCCAACGCAAATCTGTCCTGCTTCCATCAATCCAATGAGCCGGCTGAGCCAGCGACAGCTCCATCCCCTCGATTGGCACCTCCGGCCGCGTCCCGATGACCTCGACCCCGCCGGGATGCCGGTCGATCACCGCACGAATGCAACGTGACGCGTAGTCGGGGAGGCCGGACCAGGCGAAGGCGATCAAGGGTGCTTTTTTGATATGCTTCATCTACGAAAGCCTGCCGGCAAACAACGTTCCAGCCCCTGGGGCTCCAATTTTTGCAGAGCTTTGAGCAACTTGGTGCGCTTTTAAAGGAAGACGCGCTCTCTCAAGCACCATTGAATAAGAGGCTCTTAATTTTCTCGCCTACACACTGTTCGCTAAATATTTCGGTGGCTCGCTGCAGACCGCGCGCGGCAATTTTTCGATAGTAATCTGGATCGCCAATTACTTTAACAATCGCAGATGCTAAGCAATCTGGAGTGGCATCCTTCAGCAATATAGCTGAGGTCGAATCGAATAGTAGAGGGATATCGCTAACGGGTGTTGACAGCAGCAGAAGCCCTCTCGATGTGATTTCGACCACCTTGGACGGAAAGGTGGTGGAGCCCACCTCTGACCCCGGCATTTTTAAGCACAGTGCAGCAAAGCACGATGAAAATGCGCGCTGATAATCGACATAGGAGAGAGCGCCTAGCCACTCCAGGCGCACGGTATTTGAGCTTAACTCGCCCCTAAGCTTCTCGAGCAACTCTTCGCCGCCGAATCCGGTCACAACAAAAACGATGCGGTTTCCTTTCGGCAGGTCCATTTTTGAAAGAAGACGAACCGCATCACAAAATATTTCGAGACCAGTTTCTGGGGCAAGAGTTCCAGAATACAACACTCTAATTTCATCGTCCTGTAGCGGGAGGATGCCTGGTGTTAGATCAGATTGGCTGATTGCGCCATATACAACCACGGCAGAAGATAACCGCATGTTGCGCGCGACCTCTCGCGAGACCGTTAGATATTTTTGTCCACACAGCAGCGACGTGATCAGATAATTTATTCGGTTAAACACCTCAACAAAACGGAACGTACCGGTTAAAGGGGCGTCTTCAACATCCAGGAACGCGCGATTCCTCTTGGCGAGCAACACTAAAAGACCGGCAATATACTCAGGCGCATAGTTATATAAGATCACCCTATCGGATTGTCTGACTTTTAACAGGCAGAAACAGGTGAACTGGAACAGTCCAGCAATTCGCCGTAGAGCAGGCTTGCGTGCGCTACTCAGGAAAAGTACGGGAGACCGCTGTCTCCGGTCAATTATCGCGTGGGACCAGCGCACACGCGACGTTCGCCCAAGTACCGGTAACGAAACGGCATATGCCGGACATCCGGCAGATCGAAGAGCGGATAAGACGGAAAGTACTTTTCTGCTAGCCGCCCCTACTAATAGCCGCTCGCCTATTCTCCGCTCGAACCCGGTTGTGTTTATTGAACAGAAATAGAACACACGTCCGGCCTTCATTCGCCGCACCCTTTCACTACCCGCGCACGGACACCCGCCAGCGTTGCATTTGATGGATAATCGCCTTTGGTGACAACCGCGCCAGATGTTACCAGCGTCCCCGGCCCTAACCGGGCGCCGGGTAATAGAGTGGCTGCTACGCCAATCCACGACCCTGGTCCAACAACAATGCTATCCACGAACCCAAACCCGGCACGTCGCTCATGCGCCCCAATACGGTGACCACCGCACATAAACCGAACTCCGGGGGCGATATCGCACCTGTCTCCTATCTCCACCGCTGCTCCGTTGGTCACGTGAAATTGGCAGCCGCTACGCCTTAAGGCCGACAGAAGCAGCTCAAGCCACCTCTTGCCTGTCTAATCCAATTGAGCGCATTTGCAGCGCGAGGCCAACCGCAGTAAAATAAATAAATTGTGTGTGGTACATTCCTGCCGTTGGACTTGTTCCAACGGATAGGAAATAGAACGCAAACCAAAGCACAAGAATCACGCGAAGTTTCCATTCCAAACGCGACCGGTAAATCAATACTATTATCGCCAAGACTCCCGGATAAAACCTAACGACGAGCCCCACAATACCCGCTTCAGAGAAGGCCTGGAATAGGGTGCTTTCGTAGTGTGAAGTAGCTATGCGGCCATCATCGACCATTCCACAGGAACTACAGATTCCAATTCCCGTGAAGAATTCGCCCCCCGCTTCAACGAAAAGATCGAGGCCCCTCGCCCATTCCTCATATCTCTCGTCATTGCCCTCTGCATCTTTCTCGAAGCTGCCGCTCCCATACCGATCTATTAGCATGGAGAGCTGTGGGATATCTGGCGTTTGTACCTTTATTCCAGCAGCGACAATCGCGGGAAAAACCAAGACGAAGGTCAGAATGAGTGAAACAAGTACTCCTTTTGTAACTTGTCTTATGAGAATAATGGAGATCGCGAACGCGAAGCCGGCCGCTAGAAAGAACTGAGCACGGCTTCCGGTAAAAAATATTGATATCGGTGCGATGAAGAGAAGCAAAATCAGGCCTGAACTGCTAATCAAACCTGGTCTAAGAACGACAAGAATAGCGGCAGCCACTAAGCTGAAACTAATAAATGGATACACAACAGTTGGCGCTGCAAACAAAAAACTCGCCCTTCGAAGATCTCCTAGAGCCAGTTGCTCGTCAATTCCGGTGCCTCCCTGATGCGGAAGAAAGTCAAACCAGCCGGTCTCGTAGTCGAGCAACAACCCCAAGCATGAAACAACACCTAAAGCGACTGTCAATCTTAAAAACTGCGTTCTACGCTTTTCCGTAACCACGGTCGTTGCAAATGCAAGGGCGCCCATGAAGCCAATATATGAAATAGCTCCGTAAATAACACGATAGACGGTAAACCCTTGGACAAATGATGAATAGCAAGCCACGATTGCTAAAACAAGCAATAGTTTCAAAAGTACTCGAACCCGGCGCGTCGATGGATCAATTATCGATCGTCTCCAGCTCAGCACTACAAATGCCTGATACGTTAAGATAACCGCCAAGCACTGTTTCCATATCACAGCTGGAGTGCCCGCAAAAAGCCAGTTTAGAATATCGTGATTTGGTAGAAGTATAAGGCAGGCACACCCCAGGTAGTATATAAATGTATCTGAGCCTGGCGTTTGGCTCTGAACATGGCAATTCACTCTGCCGTCATGCATGATTTGTCAATCGTGAAAGGACAGCTTCCGCGCATCATTCGCCGGCGACGGTGCCATGAGGGGCGGCGGGATCTGTCCTCCCTCGTATAGGCTTGCATGGTACGCCAACGGCTACCACTGCCGAAGCTATCGCCGCGTTAACGAGGCTCCCCGCACCGATGATCGAGCCCGATCCCACCGAGCTGCCGGCAATTAGGGTTGCTCCGGTACCGATCCAGACGCCGTCTCCAACGCGGATCGGGCGGCTGATGCCTGGTCCCGCGGCCCGATCGATCGAGCCCTCCTCATGGCTACCCGATACCAGGCTCACCCTGGGTGCAAGGTCGCACCTGGCCCCAATCTCGATTTCGGCGTCGCCACCGGCAATCAGCACCTCGTGGCCGATAAACGTGTCTGTGCCGATGCGGACGGGACCGGAGGTCCAAATTCGCACGGACGAGACAAGCCGTGCTCCTGGCCCCACCTCGACGCCGGCCATCCGCCATATCAGACGTTTCAAACCGTAACAGCGCGTCGGCGGAAAGACGCCAACCAGCACATTCGCAAGGAAGCGCCGCAGTCCAAGCAACTTAAGATTCATCGGACCTCTCGTAGCGGGCGGACTATTCGCATCCGGGGATCGAACAACTTTTCTTCGGGCCGCACTCACGTAAGTGCGGCAACGGCTGCACGGCACTCCCGATCATGAGCACTAGCCGACGACATGTCTACTCAGCATCGCCATGGTGGCGAGAAGGCGGGATCGGACATTCGGCGCGGACAACATAGCGGTGCATAAAAGCAGCCCAAAGGTCAATCCCAGGGCCAATACTTCCGCGATAGGGCCAAGGTTGAGCGGTGTCGCCCACCTGAGAATGCATGCCGCCGATATCGCGCAAGCCAGTGGAATCCCCACATCGCTGCGATACCATCGCCATTTCTCAAGGGGCAGCAGCCGCCGGTGCATGAGTGCGATGACAACTACGATGTATCCGGTGTTGAGCGCCACCCAGACCCATGCGGCGCCGATGGCACCGTAGGCCCGGACTGCAAGAAGGATCGCAGGGATGAGCACGGCTAGAGCTACAATGTTGATACGGATCAACAGCGACGTCCAGCCGTGAGCCATTTGCAGGTAATGGGGCATCCCCATGAGATTACTCAGCAGGGTTCCACAGGCCAGTACCCGCAGAAGCGGCGCGACCTTCGCCGTGAGATTCGGGTCGCCCGTCCACAACAGCAGAATCCTGTCGCCGAACAGGATTAGCATCAGAGCCGCCGGGCCAACCAGAACTGTCGCCAGTTGTGCGCCCTCGTGGTAGCTTCGCCTGAGGGCTTCGCCGTTTCCGCCGGCCACGAGCTGCGTCATGTGGGGATAAATGGCGGCCGTGATCGGGGCAACAAACATATAAAGCGCTGAGGTCACGGTGCTTGCCAAGGCGTAGTGGGCAAATTCCTCCAGCGGCAAAAGCTTCGACAGAAGCGTCTTGTCCATCTGCGTCAACATCATCCCCAGGAGCGTGATGCCGGCCGTGCCGCCGGCGAACCTCCAGATGCGGCGCAGCGCCGGCACTGAGAAACGCGCCCGGCGACCGCTGCTAGGAAGCGTCCAGTAAACAAGACTTGCGAGTACACAGACGGACAGGATCGATGTAAACGCTTGCCACAGGAAGTATGCCTGGATGGTCGGAGAGACCCATGCGAGTATGCCGATCACACCGAAGTACCGCACCGTGACGATGGCTGACATCGCAATGTTCTGCGCGACTTGGCGCTGCAGGCCGGCAATGCTGCTGATATAGATGGTGTCCATGAATGCCAGCGCCGCAACCGCGCCCATGATCGTGATCGCCTGGGACACGGCCTGTGGCGAAAGCGATTGCGCAGCGAGCCAGTTCCCAGCTAGCCAACCCGAAGCCGCCCAAACCGCAAGGAAAAAAACGGCCGCCGCAAGGAGGCAGATTATTTCCACGCTGCGCAAGAGATCGCGCACACCATCGGCATCGTTCTCTCCGCCGAGGAAGCGAGCCATCTCGCGGTTGAGTGTGGGACGCAGACCCAAATCGAGCAGGCTGAGCCAAGCCTGCAGAACCGCGAAGACTCCGATCAGGCCATACGCTTCGACACCCAGATAGCGGATGTAGAGCGGGATGAATGCGAAGCCGAGAAGTGCCCGCCAGACTTGGCCGGCGACGTTGGCAGCAACGTTAGCCTTGAGAGAGGAGTATTTGGCGGGCGTCGAGACGCCCAGGAACTCCCGCGGCGCCCTTTTCAGATCGGCCTTGCTTTTCAATACCTGCATTTGTTCATTGCTGCCCGAGGCGGTGCATGCGAACGCCGAACCCGTGCACAAAGAAGTCCTTCAGCTTCAAAAAACCAACGCGGAAACACTGAAGCAAGGAATGGTCCAAGCTTAGTGTCCCAGGCCGGCAGCGCAGTTGGAGCGCTGATGCCAAGCCCACGCCGTGCCGACGATCTCGCCGAGGCCGGTGATTTGCGGCTCCCAGCTCAGTTCTTTGCGCACTTTGGCTGCATCGGCAACAAGCTCAGCCGGATCTCCTGGCCGGCGATTTCCGGCGACGGTGGAAACGCAACGCCCGGTCACACGCTCTACCTCGGCGATAACCTCCAGAACCGAAAAGCCCCGGCCTATCCCAAGATTATAGGCTCCTGCCGCCGCCCCGGCTTCGAGCGCATTCAGGGCCTTGACATGCGCGCCTGCGATATCGCTCACATGAATATAGTCGCGCACGCAGGTGCCATCGGGCGTGTCATAGTCGTTGCCGAAAATGGTAACCCTCTCGCGGCGGCCGGATGCTGCGTCGAGAACAAGAGGGATGAGGTGTGTCTCAGGATCGTGAGACTCGCCGATCTCGTTCTCAGGATCGGCACCCGCCGCGTTGAAATAGCGAAGCGCCATCGATTTCAATCCGTGCGCCCTGTCGAAATCGGCGAGCATACGCTCGACCATAAGCTTGGATGCCCCATAGGGATTGATGGGACTTTGCGGGGTCTCTTCTGCGATGGGGAGCCGGTCCGGAATGCCGTAAATGGCTGCAGAACTCGAAAACACGAAACGGCCGATCCCCTGATCGCGTGCTGCCTCGAGGAGCGTTAGCGAATCAGAAACGTTATTGCGATAAAATTTCCCTGGGTTCGAGACCGACTCCCCGGCGGCGGTAAACGCAGCGAAATGCATGATGGCTTTCGGGCTGTACCGGGTAATGACCTCATCGAGCCGGGCACGGTCCTTAATGTCGCCGCGCTCAAGCGGGCCCCATTTCACCGCCCAATCGTGACCGTAGATGAGATTATCGTAAGCTATGGGGAGGTAACCCGCGTGCCAAAGCGCTTTGCAGGCGTGCGAGCCGATATAACCCGCCCCGCCCGTCACCAGTACCGCCGGACGCGCGTGCTCATTGCTGTAGGGCATCGACTTCGATCCACTGCCGGGTCTTAGGATAACCGCTCATTGCTTTTCAACGTAAAAAGAAAAGCATCCATTTGAGCACACTGTCCGTACACTAGACGCGTAAAGATCGGTTTCACGTGGCCAAAGCGGCACTTCGCAGAGCGCTAGCACGCCGTCAGGGCCCATTGTGCCCTTAACCTTTTAGGCCGCCGGCCTTCCCCTTAGCGGCGCGATTCGCTCGTTCGAACCGGCGGACAAAAGCCGGTCGAAATAGGCGACGGTGTGCTGAAGCCCCTCCCGCAAAGCGATCACCGGCCATCGCTTATAGCCGCCTCTGCGATGGCTCTGCACTCGCCGCGCGTCGGCCATGCCGCTCAACATGCACACAGATTGTCGCGCAACGGGCCGCGCCCAGTAGACATCCCGGGCTATCCAACAACACTTCAGGTTAATTACAGTCAAAGCTACCGCAAATCGGGTGAATCCAGTTCACCCGAAGCATGGCACATATCGGCATTACCCTTATCGTTAATCAAATATATTCCTCTACAAATATATTATCTTCAAAGTTTCGTTGAAAAGCTTGAGCTGTACAGCACTATACACGATATATACGACAACTGCGTTGCAACGCAAGCTAGCTGTGACTCGAAAGAAAAGAGCTATCTTTGACCATTCCCCCTTCTCTCAGCTGCTGCCACGCGTGTTCGAGATGGCGCAAGGTAATGCGTTCTCCTAAGAGCACAAACGGTACTGTTCTAAGTACGATCTCTGCGTCCAAGGCGAGGCTGGCGTTGCATACATACCAGACGTCGAGCGCCGCCTTGTCCACCGTTGATATATTGCGGCCACCGACGACTTGCGCCCAGCCGGTAAGGCCGGGCCTTACGAGAAGGCGCGCGCTGTATGCCTTGGATTGGTCTTGCTCGAGGAGCGGCCGTGGACCAATAAAGGACATGTCACCACGCATTATATTGAACAGCTGGGGCAGTTCGTCCAAGCGCAGGTGTCTTAGCAGGTTGCCTATCGTTGAAACCCGCTCCCGGTCGGAAAGGCGGCTTCCGTCGTGGCTGTGAGCCGATCGCATGGTTCGGAACTTATATAGGCGAAAGGTCCGCCCACCGAGCCCGGGACGCTGCTGCCAGAACAAAACGGGGAAGCCGATACTGCCCGTAACCAGCATAGCAACCATCGCCATAAGTGGAGATAGGAGGAGTATAAGAACGATTGCCCCAAGAAGATCGAGCGACCTTTTCATAAACCAATAGGAACGCACGGCAATACGATCCAGTACCGTCTGGGATACTTCAAAGCGCACTTGGGGATCACCATTCAAAATTGTACGCCCATGAGACAATGCCCCGGTGGACTTGCCGGCCACTAAGCCCCAATCTTCGGCAAGAAATCGAAGCTCAATTGAGCGCGTCCGTTCGGCCGCTAGCAACGCTTCTTGAGCGCAAGGAGAAAATGTCTGGAAAGGGGCCGCTACGGCAATCAGGTTCACGGTCACGCCGTGAACTTCGAGTGAATTGAGAATATCGCCAAGCTCCTCAGGACTGCCCAAGACCCTGTGTGCAGCGAGCGCCCGCCCGGTGTGACGCTCCTTGAGCCCAACGATCCCCGCGACTTTGATCTGGCCCGGAGTAAACTCGGTGGCAGCTCGCAGATACGCCTCAGCCAGCCGCGTGATCCCAACAATCACAGCGGTCGTTTCCGCGCTCACTTCGGGGGGCACCTGGAGGAAAGCTGGTGCGTTCTTGCGATCGCGGCGAAACTCGTGGGCAAGCCTATGCAAGACACGGGCACCGGTCAGGAACGCGGTGCCGGTCAGAAATTGCAGGAAGGGCAGGGAGCGAGCCACACCATCCAGCCGGTCATAAAGGAATGTGAAACCCACAGCGCCGGCAACAACCGCGGCGACAGCCCCCGTTACAACCAAGTGATCGTGCAGGCTCGAAAACCTCCATACGGAGCGATGGAGCCCGGCGGCAGGAAAAACGGCAAGCGCGGTTCCCGAGGTCGCCAGCAGATAGGGCAAAAACCCAACAAAACGGTTTGGATTGATCTCGAAATTTTCGCGCAGGAAAAGCGCGAATACCGTCGCCAGGAGCATTAACGCGACGTCAGCCGCCAATAGAACTAACCAACGCATCACTGAAACTCGCCGTGTGATTGCCATAAAACCGGTGCACACTTGTACTTAATTTCCTATTGCGACGCAAGCGCCAAATTCATTATTCCTAGAGTGTTGCCATGTCAGAAGTGTAATTGCTGATAGTTGTGGCAAATCGATTGCAACCAGACGTACAGGTTACGCGAACTGCCCTCTCTACGAGATGTTCGCTGCACCTACAGCAACGGGTGAGAATCATGAGTTTAAGATTTTGGTTAAGAATGCACGCCTGTGTGGATGGGCGCGCTATTAATACTCGCCCTAATTGGAATGCACTGGCTCTCTAGGTACGCTAGGATATAGTGGCTTTTTGTATGCATAAAACATGCGTATATCGATAACTGTTCTTTAATTCGCTATAACCACACCGTGGTTTTGCCACAATAAGTCGGCGGCTACTTCTGTTGCCAACTATCTGGCCACGCAGTATCTGTAGTCCACTTTTCCAAGGGCGATACGGGGGCTTTCGAGCGCCTGTCCGATCGCGCCGGCCTCTCAGATTCGTTCCCGCCGTTAGGTGCAGCTGTTGCGATCGCAGGAGCGGCGAGGACCGCAAAAAAGAAGGAGAAAACGGTTGCAAGCGCCGCAGTCCGCAGCGGATAGTCCACAAGCGAATGCAGCAGGAGCAGGGCTATGATCAGGCTCGCCGCCCTTTCGAGCATGAGCTCAGCCGAAGGATGCTCCGATTGCCGCGTGGTCCAGGCGCGGTAAGTGCACTTGGCATACCAAGCCAGAAACCCTAAGAGCAGCACTGCTCCTAAAACCCCTGTCTCAAGCAAAAGCTCTGCTGCGTCGTTGTGGGCCCGGTTCGCAAAACCGTCAAAGGCGTTTTCCTTCTTCTCGACTGTTGCGTAGACGCGTGTGAAAGACCCAAGCCCTGTGCCAAAAGGAAGGGTTTTAAGGGCAGTTTCAAAGGTGGTTTGGTTTAAGGTAAGCCGCAGATCTTCTAAGGGGTCGCCCCCGAAGCGTGACAGCATGCTGCCAAGGCCGAATTGTGCAGCGAAAAGTACCGCAAATAGGGCCGCTGCCAAGGAAATACGGCTGGTACTAAGGCGCCGGTGTTTGCGTTCTGTTGGCCGGTTCTCCTTAAGCGCTATCAACACGATGCCCACAAGTGCAACGATAGCTAAGGCAATCCCGGCCCTGGAGCGGGCCATGGCAAGGCCGGCGGTGTCGGCTACAAGAAATGCTCCAGCCGCGGCAAGCCATAGGGCTGAACGGTTTCCGAATGCACCTTGACGAAGCGCTGCATCTGCCGTCATCCAAAGCCATAGGGCAGCCAATACCAGGGTAACATATAAGAGAGCAGCGAAATGGTTGCGGTTGGCAAAGAAGCCGACCGCCTCACTTGGGTTGGTGAGCTCAAAAAAACGCAAACCGCTTGCCGGTCCCTGGGCTACCTGCAGAAAGCCCAACGTTAGAGACACCGCTCCCAGGCCGGCCAAAAGAAAGCAAAGGCGAATGCGTTGGCCGTGAGTAAGTTGAACCGCTGCTGTAAAGACGGAAAGAGGAACGATCAGCGATAGCGCGGCCGCCCAGCTTGCCTCGGGTGTTAGGGAAAGAGTGTGAGTTGCTTGCACTGCCGGGAAGCCGCCTGAACTCGAAGGCAGCAAACGTGAAACGCCGGACCAATAATCCAAATGAAATGGAATAAGCTGAAGGGCTGATACTAGGCCGACGATGACGCCGGCCCAAAGTGCAAGCCGCGCATTTTTCCTTTGGGCGCTTTTCTGGCTGAAGGCCGGCCAAAGTGCTATACAGAGCAGAGGGATAGCAAGGAACTGCAGGACCACATCGCTCAAGAAGCCGACGTGAGTGCCGCCCCCTGTCACCAAGGCTGCCGAGAGAACCGCGCCGGATAAATAGAAAAGCACTCTGTTACAGCCAAAGCTAGGAAAAGCTGGGAGAAGGGCGATTCTTACGGGCTCGCAGGCCGGCTCGAAGAATTCGATTGCGTAAGCAGGATTGCTGCTGCAGCACCACCGCCCACGGCCAGGGCACCTCCAAGGTAGAGCGCATTTTCGCTCACGCCGCCCGCCGGCGCGCCTGCGGCTTCCCGGCACGGGGGCGGCGACCCAAGCACGATCACTGTTTGGCCCGGCGCAACCTTCACAGTGCAGCCGTTTTCATAAACGATGTCGGCCGACCCTTCGCCTGTGCGAATCCGGACACCTGGCGCGATCACGCTGCTTGCTCCAGCCGGCGCAAAGCCATAACCGCGATCCACCGAGACGCCCCCCTCTACGTTGGTCAGCAGCGCAGCCTGGGCGCTGGTTGCCGCCAACGATGCAACGAGTGCGATTGAAATCGTTTTCCTAACCATGCCAACCCTTCCACTTCCCATGATGAAGACACATACGACTTACATTCATTAATGATAGGCACTTGTTGGGCACTTATAGCCAAGACAGTTAAGTCTTGCAATGATGATCAACCTGGGAAATGCAGGAGCGATTTCCGCTGTGGCAGTTTGTTCACACCGGTCAACTTTTTCAAGGAGTAGTTGTCTAATCGCACAACTTGCGCTAAAGGTGGCCGACGCCTACTTGACAGTACACGGCGTCACGACGGCGAAATGCAACCTTAAGTGGGGTTGTGTTGATTGAGTGTATGTCGCACTCAACTTAAAGTGTACGGGATGCAACTGTAAGTATGCCAATTGCAACTTTGCCATCTGTCCTCTGCACGGGCAAGCGTTCCCGCTCCTGCATCGCACGGATTAGGCGTGCTGATTTGGGTTGCGCTATGCACATCGGGGCTTCCTAAGGGAGTTTGCGGGAATGATGCTCCTGCCGAGATTTCTAATCCCCGCGCTGGCGGCAGCATTTGTGGGCGCGTGCGGCATGGCACCGGCTAACAACGCCGGTTCGGCAAAACTCGCGGTGGCGGATGCGCCCGCTCCCTCCTCCTCTGCAACCGCCACCCCGCAGAACGCTTCAGTCTTGCAGGCGGCAGCTATTGAAAAGGCGGCGCAGTCCTATACGGCAATGGCCGACCCCAAGAGCAAAGCCTATAAAATAGGCCCGCTCGATGTCTTGGATATTACAGTGTATAAGGCGCCGGACCTCTCCAAGTCCGTTCAAGTCTCGGAGGCGGGCACGATCAACTATCCGCTTATTGGCGAGATGACGGCCGGCGGTAAATCCGCTCGCGAGCTTGAACAGGAGCTCACAAAAAAGCTTGGCGCGAAGTTTCTGCAAAATCCGCAGATAACCGTGTTTGTCAAAGAGTACAACAGTCAGCGCGTTACCGTTACCGGCTCTGTAAAAAAGCCCGGTGTTGTGCCGATTGCCGGCGGCATGACGCTTCAGCAAGCCATCGCTCAGTCGGGAGGCTTCGACGAGTTCGCCGACAGCACGGTGGTCCTTTTCCGGGTCACGGATGGCAAGCACCTCGCAGGGCGGTATGACGTATCGGAGATCCAGGCGGGACGGGAAGATGACCCGCAGCTGCAATCCGGCGACGTGATCGTCGTATCTAACTCGGACGCTAAAGTTGGGGCAAATTACGCTTTTAAGTTGCTTCCTCTGGCTAACATTGCCCCGCTGCTGTGACGGCTGTAGGATCGCGTTAAGTAACTAATGGGTAGCGAAAAGATGCGGCTTGAGAGCTTATCACATGAGTGATTTTGAGCCGGGACAGGAGCGCGCTATCGAGGGCCGTGCGCTCGTCTCTGGGACGGAGGCCCCTATCGCGCAGGCCCTGCGCAGCCCTCTTGGTTCACTAGGCTATGGAGTGCCGGCGCAAGGCGATGAGGTGCCGTTGGCGGTAACGCTCCGTCAGTATCTCTATATGGTTGTTAAGCGCAAATGGCTCATCTTGGGTATTACGCTTGCGTTTACAGTGCTTGGCGGTGTCCGCACGCTCATGCAGACGCCGCTTTATACAGCAACGGTTAGAATCCAAATTGAGCGCGAGGCAGCTAAGGTTGTCGAAGGTGGAAATATTAACCCGGCTGAGATGGTTGGCTCAACCGACTTCTTAAAGACGCAATACGAACTTCTGAGAAGCCGCGCGATGGCCGAGCGCGTTGTCTCGGCGCTGCGACTTGCCGAGGATCCAAGCTTTCTTAAGCCGCGGGGTATATCGCTTTTGGGCGTTCTTAGTGGAGCCGGAGGAAATGCACTTACTTCGGCTCAAGCACGTGCGGTCAAGATTGTGCTAAAGAATGTGACCGTTTTGCCGGTTCCGGGATCAAGGCTTGCCGATGTTTCTTACCTCGATCCGAACCCGGAGCGCGCTCAGAAGATCGCCAATGGCTATGCCGACGCCTACGTTGAGTCGAACCTCGATAAGCGGTTTGAGGCCAATGCGTACGCCAAAAGGTTTCTCGATGACCAGATTAAGCAGCTGAAAATCAGGCTTGAGGAATCCGAGAAGGCCGTGCTCGACTTTTCGGAACGCGAAAAAATGGTCGAGGTTACGGACAAGGCATCGATTGCGGAAAACAATTTGGCGGCAGCCAATGTGGCGGCTGGGCAATTGATCTCTGAGCGCATGAAAAACGAGCAATTATGGCGCCAGGTGGAAAGCCTAACCGCGATCAATCTGCCCCAGTTCTTATCCAATCCGGTTATCGAGGTTCTTCGCGGCCAGCGGAAAGCTCTGGAAACAGAGTACCAGGAGAAGCTTGAAAGCTTCAAGCCGGCCTACCCA
>JBKQNN010000244.1:0-4854 GCA_052145975.1 Rhodomicrobium sp.
CGGCCTTGTAATCGCCGGCAGCCACGCGGGCCGCGCCTTCGTTGCTACCGTCGGCCTTGGTGATGGCGATCATGTCGGCCAGCTCCATCACGCCCTTCTTGATGCCCTGAAGCTCGTCGCCGCCGCCCGCCAGCATCAGCACGAGGAAGAAATCCACCATCCCCGAGACAGCGACCTCCGATTGCCCAACGCCCACCGTCTCGACTAGCACCACGTCGAAGCCCGCCGCCTCGCACAACAGGATGGTTTCGCGGGTGGTCCGCGCGACGCCGCCAAGCGTGCCGGAGGAGGGCGAGGGGCGGATGAAGGCGTCCGGGTCGGCTGCCAGGCGCGCCATCCGGGTCTTGTCGCCCAGGATCGCCCCGCCGGAGCGGCTGGAGGATGGGTCGACCGCCAGCACGGCCACGCGATGGTCATGGGCCGTGAGGTAGCTGCCTAAGCTGTCGATAAGCGTCGATTTGCCGACGCCTGGAACGCCAGTGATACCCACGCGCTGCGAGCGCCCGGCGGCGGCGTTGAGCAGGGTTAGAAGCTGCCGCGCCTGCAGCCGGTGTTCAGCTTTGCGGCTCTCGATCAGCGTGATGGCGCGTGCGAGCGCAACACGCGTGCCTGCGCGCACCTGCTCCGCCAGCGCTGCAACGTCCCGGCTTGTGTCTTTTGCCGCTACAGAATTGTCGATCCCCATGCACCAGACTTAAAAGAGGGCAGGGCTGCACACAAGGCAGAAGCGGCGCAATCCGCATTTGTTATTGGTGAGCTGATGCCGCCACTAGAACCGCTTTACGGAAGTCAACAAGCTTTTCATCTTTCACCGCGTTTCGCGCGGGTTCCGTCTTCATATCCGATACGACCGAAAGAACAATGAAGCCCCCCTTCTTGCGAGGAACGACGAAATATTGAGCCGAGCGGGCACCATCGGTATCCTCGCAAGCGGCAAAGCCACGGAACACAACTTCGCTATCGACAAGCTCCGCGACCCTCCCGGATGCAAATTTGCCCTTGCATTCTTTGGCGTCGGCAGCGGCAATCGCGCTTGCAACATCGATCCCTTTCATATCGCCATCTTGGGCAACGATGCGCACAGAGCCATACGCTTCTTCCGATTTCCAAGCCGCACCGTTGCTGGCGAGTATGGGGGGGATTTCCGAGCGGCTTAGGATTCTGGGGTTTTGCAGAGCGCTTTTGAGTATGAAGTTCGTCGCAATCTCCATCGCCTCGATTTGATAATCTTGAGACGGTTCGGGCTTAAGGCTGCTTGGCACCGTGACTGGCGCTGGCTGAGCCGGTGCGGGCTGCACTGGTGCTGCCGTTGCAATGCTAAAGTCGCCAGCGGCAGGCACGCCACCGCGGTTCATTCGATCAACGCAATGCGCGAGAACCGGCATTAACTGGGATGTGGAGGTGAGCGCGAAAGGAAACGCGGTGCCCTTGGCGAATGCGGTCATACTGTTTGCTTTTCGAAACTGACTTAAGAGCGCTGAATTCTGGGGCATCGGCACAATTACGAATGTTGCGTCCTGCGCCGAGCCGAAGACGTTGAATTGCTCGCGGCCATCGAACGTGAGCCCTATTGGAATCGTCTCACCGGGCGTCAGCGCCCAACTTTGATGCGCGAAGGCTAATGACCATTGTTTGTTGCTTCCCAAGAAGACAAAAAGCACGACGCCGCTCTGGTAAGCCACCGCCGCCGAGCAATGAGAGAAGGCTCCTGTAGCATCGTTCGTATAGGCGCCACCCGCCCACTGCCCCACATGAATGGAGCCATAAGGACCTTTAGCGTATGCGAAACCAGCGAGCGCAAACAAGATCGCGCCACTGAGTGCAATCAGCCGAGCAACCATCACAGAATACCTTAATCAAAAGGACACCATAGGCTGATGCTAACCCACAACCAAGGCTATGATAATACTTTTATCACCCTTTCCGGTTGAAAGTCACCAATTTGAGGAGGTTGTTGCAAGAAGGATACAACCAATCACCCCACTAAAGGGACTAGCCCCACTCGGGGCTGTAACGTCCTTACCAGCATTTTTGCCACCAACTTAGTGCGGCCTGCACCCGGCCAACTCGTAAGGCCGGTTGTCAGTTTTGTGCGCGCCCATTTTTCCCTTTGCCCTTTAGGGCAAACTCTCAAGAGAGCGGTTTTCCACAACTCTAAGACTTTCGCTGTTAACAACTATACAACGCAACTTGCTTGAGGTGCAACCTTCGCGGTAACCGCTTAGCTTAAATTAAGGGGCTTAAGCGACGCTCGCGTATCTTGCCCCCAGTAAGCACGCCTTTCTCTTCTTGGGAGGTATCATTGGCTGAAACTCTGTCTTATATTATCATGCTGTTTTTGTTCGATTTCCCGCTCTTGGCACTCGGCTATTATTTTGGTTTCGAATTTGTGGCCATTTCTTTAGTGGCTACGATCCAGGGTAGGAAGTTGAAGGTGTTTCTTTCAAGAAATGTCTTCTTTTGTTGCCCCGTGCTTGTTGGCGGGGTTCTTCTATCAGCATATG
Source organism: Rhodomicrobium sp. (assembly GCA_052145975.1). Lineage (GTDB taxonomy): Bacteria > Pseudomonadota > Alphaproteobacteria > Rhizobiales > Rhodomicrobiaceae > Rhodomicrobium. The sequence goes on from JBKQNN010000244.1 coordinate 2,505, forward strand.
GATGCTTAATCGCGATTGGCGTCAGCGAGCTAATCGCGGTGTTTCATCCTTCCCCATGGATTAAATGGTTTTTTGGCTTCGGTCTCGGAGTCTATCTCACCCAGCCTGACTTTGCCCTCGCAACAAGGCTTACCGACGATCCCGCAGTGGCTTGGCGCCGGGAGCTAGCGGGAGTAATCCCCCTGATTTCCTATATAGCTTTCTTGCTGCTGGTGCCGCAACCCGGATGGAACAGTCTCAAAGCAATGGGGCCAATTCTTCCGAGTTTCCTCGTAGGAGCGGTCTGTCTTGCCTTCTTTATAGCGGTCGTAAAACTGCACGCCGAATCTCAAGCAGAGGCGAGAGAACAAGAGCTTCGCGAGCGCCACGAACAGGCGGAAAAAGACTTCGTTGCTTCTCTCACCCCACGCGGATGCTGGTACTATCAATATCGTCAACAACGCAGCCAGCGAGCCGCAGAACGGCGGGCAAGCGGCATATCTTCGAACCCACGTCCGGGCACGCGAGAAGGCGGCGACCGACAGATAGCCCATTACTTGGGTAACTATCGCCTTCTTGGCAATTAGCTCGACACGGCACGGTGGCTCCCGCGCGTTCCCTAATTTTACGCCAAGTCCTGCAGCCGACAAGCGCCGCCCTTTACGCTGCCGCCGCGATCTTTTTCCGGGCGGCCGGCTTCTTTGCCGCGGGCTTCGGTTCTACGCCCATACAGCCGGAAAGCCACTCGATGGCGCCGGGTGTCGCGTCCCAGCCCTTCTTACCACGCGCGGCGTAGAAAATAGCTTCGTCGTTATCGCCCCAGGAATAGAAAGCCGGAAGGGTTTTCGGCAGCTTCTTCTTTCCGGTGAGATAGTGCGGGACATGCTTGTTCTGCTTGATGGCAGCGGTAAGCGCCTTGCGCGAGTTGGCGCAGCCGCCATGCATCTGGAAAGCGAGGAGCGCACGGCAATATTCCAAATCGGCGCTGGTGTCGTCCTCAAAGGCTTTCAGAAGCGCGGCAGCCTCGTCATGCAGGCGCTCTTCGAGCAGATAAGCCGCCAGGATCGAGCGCACGCCCTGATTGTCGTTCGGATTAAGCTCCAGCAGCTCGCGGAGATGGGTGAGGGCCTCGGCCCGCTCGCCGCGATCCCAAAGGCACAGGGCGAGGGCAAGCTTGGCGCGCATGAAGGGCCGCGTTTGGAGCCATCCCCAGAACTCGCCGGCGAGCTTGTTGAACTCTTTGCCAATCGCTTTGCGGCCAGCGTCCATAGCTGTCCTGTAAAGCTCAAGCTGGCGGTCAGACCCTTTCTCCTCATACGCACCAAGAAGGCTGTGGGCATCCGCACAGAGCGGGCTGATGGCGATGGCCTTTTGGGCGAGCGAAATCCGTTCTTTCACAGTAGCGGCCTCGCAAGCGCGGAAATAGAGGTCCTGAGCCCGTTCCAGGGGCTTAAGTTTGGTTTTACTGGCACCAAACTCCAAGAGATTCTCCAAGCCCGCAAGGTTGACGAATTCGATAACCTGGTTCGCCAGCTCCTCAGAGCTGGCTTCCTTCTTCGGTTTTCTTGAAGCCATTTCCGTCCCTTTCCCAAACACTCGCCCAAGGCTAGGTTAGCGGCGTAAGCGATTCGCGCAAATCGTCCGGTCCTGTTTGCTCACAGACTTCTGCGAGAGAATAACGCTCCTGGACCGTGCCGGCCATTTTCCACGCTGCTATTTACGCTGCCGCGGCGGTTTTTTTCCGGACCGCAGGTTTTTTCTCCGCACGGGAAGAGGCGCAAAGCCATTCGACCGCGCCGGGCGTCTCGTCCCAGCCCTTCTTGAACCGCGCCGCGTAGAGAACCGCCTCGTTCTGATCGCCCCAGGTGTAGCGGTCCGGAAGGTTTTTCGGAAGCTTCTTCTGCCCGCTAAGATACTGCCGGACATATTTGTTCTTTGGGAGAGCGGCGGAAAGCGCCCGGCGCGATTTGGGGCTGTCGCCGAGCAGCCGGAAGGCAAGGAGGGCACGGCAGAAGGCGAAATCGGCCCTTGGATCGTTCCCATAGTCTTTCAGGAGCGCGGCCAGCTCGTCATGCAGCCGCTCTTCGAGCAGATATGCAGCCAGGACCGAGCGCGCGCGTTGATTGTCGTTTGGGTTAAGCTTCAGCATCTCGCGGAGATGGGTGAGGCTTCCTGCCTGCTCGCCGCGCTCCCAAAGACACTTGGCCAGGGCAAGCTTCGCCCGCATGAAAGGCCGGGTTCCGGGCCGTTCCCAGAACTGGCCGGCGAGTGTCTCGAACTTCTCGCCAATCGCTTTGCGGCCTGCTTCCAGGGCGGTCTCATAAAGTTCAAGCTGGAGATCGGACCCTTTCTCCACATGCTCCCCGAGAAG
>JBKQNN010000245.1:0-7269 GCA_052145975.1 Rhodomicrobium sp.
CGAAATATCTCCCAAGCTACCTCGGCTGGCGCCGCTTGTTCGAACACGAAGGCGATGACATCAGCGCGCAGCGCTGCCTCCTGGCAGCCTTGGCATGAACCGCTACAGTAGATGTAAACAGCGCCTTATGTTTCGGCTAACTCATTGATCATAATCAGAAATGTTCGGCGCGCAATCGCCGCGGAAGGTGTCTTCTAGCGCTTGTTTTTGGTTAATTTCAAATCTGCGCGTATATTTAATAGTATTTAGGAGTCGCAGAAATCGACCTAAAGCGGGAAAAGATTCGCAGAAAGACGGCGGCGGAAAATATGAGGGGCGCCCGTTTACCATCCGCGCATTAACCGTAGTAGCGCCTTACGCGAAATGAAGGATCTGTTAAGGAGCAAGGACAGCTGACCACACCGGCCGGCCCAAGTTTCCGGTGACTTCTCTATAAAATTTGATGTGGAGAAACGCAAAAAAGCGGGTGATTTGCACGCCGCACGGCAGATAGGCCGTGGCCAGTGGTTTCTGTCTGGGTTCATTTGGCAAGAGTGGAAATAGAAAGAATAGCCGCGCCTATGCTTATCGCACCGGAGACTGAAATGCGGTCGAGGAGTTGCTTCTACAAAGACGAAAAAGCGCTTTCCCTCATCGATACCTGGAATTTGAAACGCCTGAGCAAGAAGTTTGCTGAGTTCAAGGTTTCGGGCTTGCCTGAGCATAAGCCCAGCCTTCAGGCTGTATCACCCGGGAAAGAGGCGTCCGTGAAGAACCGCCTAAACGGCGGATGTAGCAATATCGGCCGTCAAAAACCCCGGCAGCGCCCGTCATCGCGAGACGGCTCTTGACCGCCCTCGGCGTCCAGAAACCGGCACCGCCTTTGCGGCTTCCGGATCGCCTCGCGACGATGGAGAACAGTTAAGACCGACGGCGTATTATACGGAAGCCAGTTGATCGGTTCGCAAAGTCCCCCCTCACCCTGTCCCTCTCCGCGCAAGCACGCCAAAGCGTGCTTGCATCTTTTGCTGCCGCATCCGCAAGCGGATGCGGACGGGGAGAGGGGGTCTTCGTGAAGCGATCAACCGGATCCGGTATTACACGTTCGCGGCCTGGGCATCTCCGCTGACGGTCCAAGTCTCCCCCGAACTGAGAAGCTTCTGAAGGTCGCGCCTTTTGCCTCCGGCAGCCTTTTGGTTCTGGGCGACGACGGCGCCGTCGAATGTTGGCGCCGGATCGCAATAAATGACGCCGAGCGCAATGGGGAAACTGTCGGCCGGAAGGTCTATCAGGAGGTGGGCGATTGCCTTATTGGTTTCGTCGTGAACGAGCACGCCGGCAGCCTTCCAATCGCCGCCCGCGACTTCCACGATCTCAAGGCACAGCCGCTCCGGATTGAGCTTCAATCCCTTGGTGCCCTTGGCGAATAGGATCGGCTGTCCATGCTCAAGCCAAACCGTGCGTTCCGGTTGCGCCTTCTTTGCAGCAAACTCCTCGAACGCCCCATCGTTGAACACCGCGCAATTCTGGTAGATCTCAACGAAGCTCGTGCCTTTGTTGGCGTGCGCGCGCTTGAGGAGGCCGAGCAGCTCCTTCTGCCCGATATCGATGGCGCGGGCGACGAAACGGCCGCCTGCGCCAAGGGCGAAACTGCACGGATTTACCGGCCGCTCGACCGAGCCGAACGGCGTCGACGGCGAGCGGGTGCCCTGCCGGCTGGTTGGCGAGTATTGCCCCTTTGTCAGGCCGTAAATCTCGTTGTTGAACAGGAGAATTTGACAATCGAGGTTCCGTCGCAGCACATGCCCCATGTGATTGCCGCCGATGGACAGGCCGTCGCCGTCGCCGGTGACGATCCATACATCGAGCTCTGGATTGGCCAGCTTCACCCCGGTGGCCACCGCCGGCGCACGGCCATGGATCGTGTGGTAGCCGTAGGTTTCAACGTAATAGGGGAAGCGGCTGGAGCAGCCAATCCCCGACACGAAAACCGTGTTTTCCGGCTTAGCATCCGTCTCGGCCAGCGCGAGCCGGACGGTCTTCAAGATCGAATAGTCGCCGCAGCCAGGACACCAGCGCACTTCCTGACTGGAAGCAAAATTGGCGGGCGTCAAAGCGTGAGGGGTAGCCGTTGTCGTGTCCATAGAAATCTGCCTCTTACGCTAGCGCCTGTTGGATCGCCGCTTCTATTTCGGCGATGCGGAACGGCTGGCCTGAAACCTTGTTGAACGATTTGGCGTCGACGAGATACTGGTCGCGTAAAATCGTCTTGAGCTGGCCAGTATTCATCTCGGGAACGAGGATTTTCTCATAGCTGCCGAGCAGCGTCCCGAGGTTACGCGGCAAGGGCCACAGATGCCGGATGTGGATGTGGCTCACATCGGCCCCGGCTGCGCGGGCGCGCTGCACGGCCTGATCGATCGCCCCGTAGGTCGAGCCCCAGCCAACCACGGCGAGCTTGCCGCCGGGAGCGCCGAGCGTGACTTCCTGCTCGGGGATGAAGTTGGCGATGCCGTCGATCTTGGCTTTGCGCGTGTCCGTCATCTTCTGATGGTTGGCGGAATCGTAGGAGATTTCGCCAGTCGAGAAATTCCGCTCGATGCCGCCGATACGGTGGGTCAGGCCAGGCGTCCCGGGCTTAACCCAGATGCGCTTTAACGTATCGGCATCGCGCATATAGGGATTGATCCGGCCCTCGGACGGAACCTCGTCGTAAAATTCGGCGGCGAAGCTTTGCCACGACGTAAGGTCCGGCACCCGCCATGGCTCCGAGGCATTGGTCATGTAGCCGTCGGTCAGCAATATGACCGGCGTCATGAACTCAACGGCCAGCCGGACCGCCTCGATTGCCGCATCGAAGCAGTCGGACGGGCTCCGGGCCGCGAGTACCGCCAGCGGAGCGTCGCCGTTGCGGCCATAAACCGCCTGGTATAGGTCGGATTGCTCGGTCTTGGTCGGCAAGCCCGTGGACGGGCCGCCGCGCTGGACGTTCACGATAACCAAGGGCAGCTCCGAAATAATTGCGAGCCCGAGCGCTTCGGTCTTAAGCGCCATGCCCGGTCCGGAGGTGGTCGTTACGCCAAGCTTGCCGGCATAGGAGGCGCCAATCGCCGAGCAGATCGCCGCGATCTCGTCCTCGGCCTGGAAGGTCGTGACGTCGTATTCCTTAAGATGCGACAGAGTGTGCAGAATGCCGCTCGCCGGCGTGATGGGATAGGAGCCGAGGAACAAGGGCAGCTCGCACAACTGGCTGCCGGCGACGAGACCGAGGGCCGTCGCTTCGGCACCCGTGACCGTCTTGTAAAGGCCGGGCGCCAGCGCTGCCGGCGCAATCCGGATCTGGTTCAACGGCAGCCCGGTCTCGGTGGTATCGCCATAGGAATGACCGGCGTTGAGGGCCGCAATGTTGGCGTTGGCAACGAGCTCGTTCTTTTTGCCGAACTTACTGTTGATCCAGGCTACCACCGGCTCGCGGTCGCGGTCGAACATCCAGAGTGCAAGACCGAGCGCCCACATGTTCTTGCAGCGTATGGCCTCGCGGGTGCCCAGGTCGAAGGGCTTCACCGCATCGACGGTGAGGCGCGTCATGTCCAGGGCGACAACTTTGAACGGCGCAAGCGATCCGTCCTGCAGCGGATTGGAGTCGTAGCCCGCCTTGGTGAGGTTGCGTTCCACGAAAGCGCCGGCGTCGGCGATGATCAGGCTGCCCGGGCGCATAGTGGCCAGGTTCACCTTGAGCGCCGCCGGGTTCATCGCGATCAGCACGTCGGGTTCGTCACCGCATGTTTCGATGGACGTCGAGCCGAAATTGATCTGGAAGGCGGAGACGCCGAAGGTCGAGCCCTGAGGTGCACGGATTTCCGCGGGATAATCTGGAAAAGTGGCGAGCGCGTTGCCGGCCAATGCCGTAGCAAGCGTGAACTGGCTGCCGGTCAGTTGCATACCGTCGCCTGAGTCGCCCGCGAAACGGACGACGGCGGACTCCCGCGCCTCTGCAGACGATATGGGACGGGGTGTGGAATCGGAAGTATCTAAGGGCATGATAACCTGCTTTTCAAACGAGCGGCAAAACCGGGTTTTCGCTGTTGCGGCAACAGCGGGCTGCCGGTACAGCCCAGCGCACGATCCACCAGAAACCTTTCCTCTGACTTGGCGCCGCGAGCGAGCGTGTCCCTCAACGTGCCTATGTGGGCTTGGATCGATCAGGGTTCCGGCGCAAGTCCCCCACGCGCGCGAGAATGTTTACCTACGAGCCGCACCAAATGCAATGAAATCTTAACGCGCAATTAACTATACCTTAATCGCATATGCGAAACGCACACCCTCTCAACCGATTCGGAGATCGCCGGCTGTTCCGCTGCGCGGGCTGTGGGCACCGGCCTATCGCTGAAAGACGTGCCATAGCCATAGGGCGTTACCCCTCACCCTGTCCCTCTCGGCAAGCTAGCCTTGGCGAGCTTGCAGCTTAGAGCGTCCGCATTCACAAGCGAATGCGGATGGGGGGAGAGGGGACGCCCTCTCAGCGGCTGCGAGCTAGTTCCCTCTCCCTGTGGGAGAGGGCTGGGGTGAGGGGTAATGCGCGTTGTGCGGATCGCTGATTCTAGCTTATGCCGCCGGCCTTCTGGATAGCACGGGCGAGCGCGAAGATGCGCTGGTCAATCTCCACCGGCACCTCGCAGGCATAGCTCAGCGTTTTGCGGCGGTCGTCGAAAATACGGGTTTCCCATTGGACCTGCCCAACCAGTTCCTTGATCTGGGCGCTATCCGCATTCGCATCTTGCCGTTCGCGCAGCTTCTCCGTGTCGCTGCGGATTTTTTCCGCGAATTCCTTCTGCTTGCGGTAGGCGCGCTCGATGCCGTTCATCACCTGAAACCGCTGGGCATTGAGCGCATCGAAGAGGCCCATGAATAAGAGACCGGCCTTTTTCTTTCGCTCCTCGGGCGCTCCGGTCACGAAGGCCGCGATCTCCTTCTCTGCCTCTTCCATCGGCGTCTTCCGCGCGGCAAGCTGCGCCACGAGGTCATTTAGGCCGGGCACCTGGCTTGCGGCATCCGCGGTCATCTCCGGGATCGGCTCAGGCCAGATCGCCGCGACCGAAAGCTCGGGCACTTTGACCTGACGGCAAGGCCAATCGGGGTTGCGGCTGTCCACTGCTGCGGCCGGAGCGGTGCCCTGAACGAGCGCAAACAAAGTCAGCGCGAAAACCGGCCTTGCGATCATGCGTTACCTCCAATGCCGCGCCGCAGCGCGATCAAGCCGCGGGCGGGATCGTAAGCGGCGATGGCGCTGCCCATGAACACGGCGGTGCAAGCCAGGACCACCGCCAGCGAAAGCGGATCGAGCTTGGCGTAAAAGGCGAAGCGGATGAGTTCCGTCGCGTAGGTGAACGGGTTGAGCCAGCAGATCCGGTAAAGCAGGAGGCTCGACTCTTCGACGCGCCAAAGCGGATAAAGCGCGGACGAGGCAAAGAACATCGGGAAGATCACGAAGTTCATGATGCCGGCGAAATTCTCGAGCTGCTTGATGAGCGAGGACAGCAGCATGCCCAGCGCCCCGAACATCAGGCCGGACAGCACGAGCGCGGGCAGCACGGTGACGTAGCCGATGAGCGGCGGCTGGATGTCCCAGAACCAGGCCACGGCGAGGAAGGCGTAGACCTGAAGGATCGAGACCAGCGTGCCCGCAGCGAGCTTAGAGGAAAGCAGGAACCAGCGCGGGAATGGGCTCACCAGCAGGGTGCGCATGTTGCCCATCTCGCGGTCGTAGACCATCGACAGCGACGACTGCATGCCGTTGAAAAGCTGGATCATCGCCAGGAGGCCCGGCACGATATAGACCTCGTAGGGCACGTAAGTCTCGTAGGGCGGGATGATCGAGACGCCCAAGACCTGCCGGAAGCCGGCGGCGAAGATGAACAACCACACAAGCGGCCGCACCAGCGCCGAGATAAAGCGCTCGCGCTGATGCAGGAAGCGTAAGGCTTCGCGCCAGACGATGCCCCTCGCGCAAATGAAGTACTGGCTAGGCGCGAAGCCGGCGGCACTCCGCCCTGCACCTGCCATCGGTGAGGGGGGAGTCAAAGCCATGCCGGCGTACCCCTCATGAGCGTCACTCCCCTCACCCCAGCCCTCTCCCCATGGGAGAGGGAGTCCCGTCGCAGCCGTTGAGAGGCCGTCCCCTCTCCCATGGGGAGAGGGACAGGGTGAGGGGAGTGACCATTGTATGGATCGCACGGCCAGCTCATTCGCTCGCCTCGCTGCTGCTGGCTGCGGCGCCGTGGGTGAGCGCGGCAAACGCTTCGCCGATGTTCTGCGCACCGGCCGCCGCCACGACGGCGGAAACGCGGCCTTGCGCGCGCACCGCACCCTTGTGCAGCACGATAACGCTATCGCTGTCCGACACCTCGTCGATCAAATGCGTGGCCCACAGTACGCTGATCCCCTCGGCGGCGACGAGGGTCCGCACGTGCTGGAGGATGTCCGCCCGCGCCTCGATGTCGAGCCCCACCGTCGGCTCGTCGAGCAGCAAGAGCTTCGGCTCATGCAGCAGCGCCCGCGCGATCTCGACCCGGCGCATTTGTCCGCCCGAAAGGTTGCGCGCCTTTTCGTGCGCGCGGGCCTCAAGCGCCACTTGGGCCAGCACGCGCTCCGCCCGGCTGTGGGCATCGCGGCCGGCCATGCCATGCAGCGCGGCGTGATAGAGGAGGTTCTGCCAAACCGAAAGATCGAGGTCGAGCGTGCGCGCCTGAAACACGACGCCGAGCAGCTTCAGCGCCTCGCCCGGTTCCCGCCTAAGCTCATGCCCGAAAATACGAATCGTACCCTGCTGCGCGTTGAAGAGGCGCGTGATGAGCGCGAACAAGGTGCTCTTTCCGGCCCCGTTCAGCCCGAGCAGCACCGTGAAGGCGCCGGCGCCGATGCGGAAGCTCACATCGTCGAGGGCTTTGCGCGCGCCGTAGGAATGGCTCAGATGCTCCACTTCAAGCACAGGCCCGGCGCCCGCCTGCGCCATTGGCGCCCCGGCAATGGAGCGGGCGTGGTGCAGATTCATGACCGCCATCCCGCAACGCCGCCTTTCTGCGGTGGCGTTCGAATCCGCCCGCAGTATGCCCGCAGCGTCATTCCCGCGAAGGAGCGTGTGAAAAAATCGCCGGATTGGCTGAAACGCCTGAAATCCGCGCCGCAGCGTCGTCCCCGCGTAGGCGGGGACCCATACAAGAGCTTGTTCCAGATTGATAAATGGATTCCCGCCTGCGCGGGAATGACGCTGCGGAGTCTTCCCGGATCTCG
>JBKQNN010000246.1:0-6958 GCA_052145975.1 Rhodomicrobium sp.
TAACGCTCCCCTTTGCCTTGTGGCCTTGGCCGCCCCGCCATCCCCGTTGCTAAAGCAAGCAGTTCCGGCGATAAGCGGAACCGGGACAATTGCCGGAGGCGGGCATGACGCGGGACGAGACGATTGCACTGTTTTTAGAGTGCGAGGCGGCGCGCGCAGCTAAGCAGGCTGCGGCACTCGGCGAAGGCAAAGCCGAGCACGCGGCGGAGAGAATCGCCCATGAGGCAGCCAAAGCGCATTGGAACGCCTGGGCTGAAGCCCTCCTTGCCAAACGCAAGGCGATGGAAGCGGATGGCCGCTGGTTCGCCTATAAAGACTGGAAGGGCGATCTCGAAGCTAAAAACGAGGAAACCCGCGCGTGGATGGAAGCTGCCACCGCTGACTTCTCCCGCTGTCTCTTTCTTGTAAGGGGGGTGGAGGGGACCAAAGAGACAGCGGGAGAAGTCGAAAAAGCGCCTCGCGCCTCTGAGGATGAGGTCAAATCAATTCAGCTTGAGTCAAGCACCGCCAATTTCGAGGGCTTTATTTTTCCGGGCAACGCCTCGTTCTATAGAGCTACCTTCAAGGCCAACGCCTGGTTCTATAGGGCCACCTTTAACGGCGCCGCCTGGTTCGCTAGAGCCACCTTCAAGGGCAACGCCTGGTTCGATAGCGCCACCTTTAACGGCGCTGCCTGGTTCGCCAGAGCCACTTTCAAGGGCAACGCCTGGTTCGATAGTGCCACCGTCTCGGGCGACGCCCGGTTCGCCAGAGCCACCTTCAAGAGCAACGCCTGGTTCGACAGCGCCACCGTCTCGGGCGATGCCCGGTTCATTAGCGCCACCTTTAAGGGTGACGCCCGCTTCATTAGCGCCACCTTTAAGGGCGACGCCTTTTTCCGCAGAGTACGATTTGAGGCTATGGCAAGCTTCACGCTTGTTCATTTCCGGCAATATGCGGCGTTCAAAGACTCCCGCTTCGGGGCGGATGCCAACTTCATCGCGATCCGTGGCGACCGGGGCTTCGACATGGCCCGCGCTGTCTTCGAGGTTGTGCCCGACTTCATTCAGGCACATTTCGAGGAGGCGCCACGACTCGATAATCTGGAAGTTGGCCGCAAGCTTCGTGAGCTTAAGGAAATCGAGGACAAAGAGCGCGAGAAGCTCGGCCGGCGTGGCCGCTGGCACAGGCGCAGGCTAGAGAAGAACCCGCGCTACCGCCGCATGTTCGAGGCCGTTGCGAAAGACAGCGACCTCAGGAACATTCCGGCGCGTTGGCGGGCGCTGAAGCGGCTGGCGATCCAAGGGCACGACACCGAGCGCGAGCTGGAGTTTCACGCGCGAGAGTTGCGCTCGCAACGCTTTACCGAGGATTGGCCGCTGCCGCTTGCCTTCTGGCGCGGCAAGGCTTGGGCTGGGTTTTTCCGCTTCTGGTTCGGCGCATTCTATGGGCTGTTCTCGGACTTCGGGCGCTCGCTCGCCCGGCCCGCAGGTTTCTGGCTCGCAGCCGTGGTGTTTGGCGCCGTGCTTTATGTCAGCCAGAGCCCCGACATGATCGCGGCGCGGCAGGGGGCAAAGGGCGCGCCAGCCATCGTAGCCGCCGCTTCGGGGGCCTGGCATGCCTGGGCTTCGGACAGGCGCCCGTGTTTTGCCGGGGATGCGCCGCATGCCGAAACCGAAGAGCAGGCCAGCGAGCGGGAGAGCCTGCCGGGCAAGCCCGCCTACACGCCGCCGCCCTACGTCGGCGCGCTGTCGCCCAGCCTGCAAAGCGGCACGGACCTCGCCAACGAAGCCTGGCACCTCGCCTTCCGCAACGCCTTCATCGTGCTCGACGGCTCGGGCGAGGCCGCGCACCGCACCTACGGCTGCCTCTATGGCGTGGAGCTGTACGGCGGCTCGAACCCGCTCGCGGTGGTGCCAAGCGCCGTCTCCACCGTCAGCGCCGCCCAGAAGCTGTTCTCCGCGCTGATGATCTTCCTGTTCGGCCTAGCACTCCGCAACATGCTCAAGATGAAGTGACGCGGATGCGGTGCATCCGGATGTTAATGGAGGGTTCGTTTCGCGTAAGTCCCTACTATGGTAAATGGAGGCATAGTAAACGGCACCCCGGCATATTTTCCGCCGCCGTCTTTCTGCGAATCTTTTCTCACTTTTGGTCGATTTCTGCGACTCCAAAATCCTATTAAATATAAGGACAGATTTGAAATTAACCATCGGACGGTGCATTCCGCCATGCCCGCACCTGCGTCGATGCGAAATGTTATCCTGTATTATCAGCGCACTACGAGGCCGTTAGGCATCCAGAAAGGCGCATTGCGCTATCATGTGCCTCAAAGAAAATCCCGGCAACCGGGCGAATTCCCCAAGAATGCCGTCAAGTTGAGGTAAACAGAAAGTTACGCGCACCGGCGAAAGCGCCATAGGCCACAGGCTCAAGCTCTCTTTGAAATAGTTTGTATCACTCTTTGAGTTGGCGGAGGCTACGGCTTGAGTTATTCCGGGATTGGGCATCTTATAAGCGGCTTACACGGCCGGTAGGGAAGGCAGGTCATCCATGTGCGGAATCATAGGCATTTTAGGCAAGGAACCTGCCGCCCCCCGTCTCGTCGATTCGCTCAGGCGGCTCGAATACCGCGGCTACGATTCCGCCGGCGTCGCAACGCTTGAGAACGGGGTTCTGACCCGGCGCCGCGCCGAAGGCAAGCTCGCCGCCCTCGAACGCCGGCTCGCCAACGAACCCCTCTACGGAAGCTGCGGCATCGGCCACACCCGTTGGGCGACGCACGGCAAGCCTGTCGAGCGCAACGCGCATCCGCACGCCACCACGCGCGTGGCCGTAGTCCACAATGGCATTATCGAGAACTTCCGAGAGTTGCGCGAGGAGCTGGAGCGCGATGGCGCGGTGTTCGAGAGCGACACCGATACGGAGACGGTGGTGCAGCTTCTCGACCGCGAGCTGCGCGCCGGCGCCGAGCCTGCCGCTGCGGTGAAGGCGGCGCTGGGCAGGCTTGAGGGTGCGTTCGCGCTGGCGATAATTTTCTCGGGCCGCGAAGACCTGCTGATCGGCGCGCGCCGCGGCAGCCCGCTGGCCGTGGGCTACGGCAACGGCGAGATGTTTCTGGGGTCCGACGCCATGGCGCTGGCGCCCTTCACCGATCGCGTCGCCTACCTTGGCGAAGGCGATTGGGTGGTGCTCACGCACTCGGGCGCCACGATCTACGGCGAGATGGGAGCGGAAGTCTCTCGCCCCGTGGCCCGGACGGCGGCTTCTGCGCTTTTGATCGACAAGGGCAATCATCGCCACTTTATGGCGAAAGAAATTCACGAGCAGCCTGAAGTCATTAGCCGGACGCTCGCACATTATGTTCGATTTTCCGACGATACCATCCAATTACCCGGAGTAAAGCTCCCGTTCGAAAGCCTTTCTAAGCTAACCATATCTGCCTGCGGTACAGCCTTCTACGCCGCCATGACCGCAAAATACTGGTTCGAGCGCTTTGCGAAACTACCGGTCGAAGTCGATATCGGCTCCGAATTCCGCTACCGGGAAGCGCCGCTGCCGAAGGACGGGCTCGCGCTGTTCGTCTCGCAATCCGGCGAGACCGCCGACACGCTGGCGAGCCTGCGCTACTGCAAGAGCCACGGCCAGGCCATCGCCGCCGTGGTCAACGTGCCCGAGTCGACCATCGCCCGCGAGGCGGGCGCCGTGCTTCCCACGCTGGCCGGCCCCGAGATCGGCGTTGCCTCCACCAAGGCATTCACCTGCCAGCTCACGGTGCTGGCCTGCATCGCGATTGCGGCCGGCCGGGCACGCGGGGCGCTCTCCGCAGCCGAAGAGCACGAGCTGGTGCGCGCGCTGATCCATGTTCCGCGCCTGATGACCGACGTGCTGCGCCGCGAGGCCGAGTTCCGGGCGCTCGGCCACGCCCTCTCGAAGGCGCCGCTGGTGCTGTATCTGGGGCGCGGGGCGCTCTTTCCGGTCGCGCTCGAAGGCGCGCTTAAGCTCAAGGAAATCTCCTACCTGCATGCCGAGGGCTTCGCGGCGGGCGAGTTGAAGCACGGCCCGATTGCGCTGATCGACGAAAGCGTGCCGGTCATCGCCCTGGCGCCGAAGAACATGCTCTACGACAAAATGGTCTCGAATATGCAAGAGGTCGCCGCACGCGGTGCCCAGCTTATCGTGTTCAGCGACGCGCCCGAAGCCGCCTCAAGCGTGAAGGCGCATCTGCATTTCGATCTGCCCCCGGCGCATCCGCTGGCCGTGCCGATCCTTTATGCGATCCCGATCCAGCTCATCGCCTATCACACCGCCGTCGAGATGGGCACCGACGTGGACCAGCCGCGCAACCTCGCCAAGTCCGTGACGGTCGAGTAACCCTCCCGCGCCGTTGCGAGCCCCGGCCCGGAGGCCGGGGTAAACTCCGCGAAAATCCAGGAGCCGCAGGTGCGGCGCCAATTTCTCGATCGGCGCCGCGGCCTCGCGACGAAGGGCAGTGCTACCGCGGCCCCCACCGGGGCGTAAGCTCAAGCTTATTTCTGTGTACAAGCAGAAGTTTCCCTCTAGGATTTGTGGACAGGCGATAGCGCCTGGCACCGCACCCGCTGCCGAATCGCTTACGCTTCAGACATGGCTTCGCCCCAATTTCGCGCTTTAGCTTTATCTAGGGGCAAACAGCGTCGAGGTTCACTAGGGGAAAATTGGGCTCTTCATGCGAGCTCCCGGCATTATACGGGTTCTACGATTATGCGCGGTTAGCCTATGCCTTACGGCCGCGGCTCCAGCGCTATTGGGGACGGCGTTCGCGCAAAGTGCGGACGGCCGTGGCGTCGAGGCTTTTACCCGCGCGGCAAAAGCCTACGAGGCAGGCGATTGGAACGCCGCCGCCGGAGCTGTCGACGACGCCATGCAAGCCGGATTGTCCAAGGAGCTCTCAGCCCGCGCTTATCACCTGCGCGCTCACATTGACGAACACAGCGGCGCGCTCGCCCGCGCGCTTCAGGATTATTCGACGGCGCTTTTTATGGACACGCTTCCCCAGAGCGAGCGCAAAGTGGCGTTGGAGGGCAAGCAGCGCGTCATAGCGGCGATGGGCTTGAACTCGTTCACGCCGGGTGCCAGCCACGCGGACGCAAGCCCACCAGCCGCACCGCAAAGTTCCTCAGGCGGCTCCGTTTGGGACATGTTTGGCGGCGTTTTCGGTTCGTCGCAACCGGCCCCTCCGCCACCTCCTGCGCCGCCCCCCCCCTTTCAGGCTGCCGAGCCAGCCCCGGCTCCGGCTCCGGCGCCCGAGGCATCGGCCACCCGCGTCGTGACGAGGGCCAAGCCGGGGAACGCAACTCCCGCCAAGCCCGCGGCCCCGCCGAAGGCTGCCCAGGCGCAGAAGCCACGGGCCCTGCCGCCCGTGCGGATTGCCGCGATCCAGCCGGTAGCAACCGCGCCCGCTTCCAGCGCGAACGGCTTCCTGATCCTGTTCGGCTCGACGGGCAGCGAAGCCGCCAGCCGGACCAGGGCGCGCCAGATCAAGGCGGCGCTTGCCGATATCCTCGTCAGCCGGGAACTCGATGTCCTGGCAAGCGCGGATGGGAGCTATCAAATCGCCGCCGGCCCCTATAAGGCGAAAAGCGCGGCACTTGCGCTCTGCTCGGCAATGAAACAGCGCGGCGTCGCTTGCCAGGTCACGCCCTGACCTTGCGGACTGACCGGCGTTCCGCCTCCCTGACGGCTCAAGACGGGCTGAAATCGGGAAGGCCCTATAATACCACCCCCACAAGTTTTGACTGCACTGCGCCGGACCGGTCTCCGGCGGCGGCTCGATCCCAAGCTTTGCTTCAGTCCGCGAGCGGTCCAGTTTAGCAGTTTGTTAGCCATGCCCGGTAGGGTGGGAGTGCCTCGTCCAGCGTTTTGCAGCGGCTGAACGCAAGCGCGCGCGTTTACTTTTTGGCGCAGACGCCGCTCGCGGGAAGCCGCAGCCGCCCGGCATGCCCAATGCGGCCACGCGCCATCCGTCAGCCGCCCCATCCTTGCTCTCAGTTCTGCAAATAAAGCCATGGCAGAGCCTCCTGGTCGCACCGGCACCTTCACATGACGCAATGGTGGCCCATAGCTCCTTACGATTGCGCTAACGCCGCGCTGCGCATCGCAGCAAACTCAATTGTCATGGCCCGGCTTGACCCTCGGGTCGAGCCCAAGGGCAAGCCGGACCATCCAGGAAAACTCAATGCGCTCAATGCGTTACTGGATGGCCGGGTAATAGGGGCAAAAGTCCGGGCAGGTAAGTAGTACACCGCGTTAAGCCAAGCTGTAGGCGGTCGTCCCCGCGAAGGCGGGGACCCATCTTAGAACTTGTTCCAACCGGATAAATGGATTCCCGCCTTCGCGGGAATGACGGCCGTGCATCAGCGCACCGGCAATTGCCTGCCCGGTGTTTTGCCCCTGTTACGACAGCAGCGGGTGCGCTCCAATTTTGCGCCCCGGAAACGCGGCAGGCGCCTTGAGGAAGAATAGACGCGGCGGTGCACAGGCATAATTTCGCGAGAGGCCGCGTTCTATTTGTCCTGCATGCCTCGCGCCGGCCTTTAAGGCCCGTCGCGCAGGCATTTGCTGGCAAATAGTCTTCCTTGCATACTGTGGCAGGCGCAATTCTTAAGTACCCAAAAACCTATGTTTTCTGCTATATACATCGCCGGGGGCTCGATTTTCTTCGTCCTCGGGCGCGGAGCGAAGAAAAGGCCGTTCCGGCAGCGCATAATCGCAATACGGACGAATAACCAATTGAAATATAACAAAGAACCGTCGCTTGCCGTTAACCATTTCTGCAACCGCAGGTTTGGATTTGTGGTTAACCCGCGCAAGAATCTAATATTAACGGGTATTTTGGAAGGCGCTGTTTACATCTACTGTAGCGGTTCATGCCAAGGCTGCCAGGAGGCAGCGCTGCGCGCTGATGTCATCGCCTTCGTGTTCGAACAAGCGGCGCCAG
>JBKQNN010000247.1:0-8499 GCA_052145975.1 Rhodomicrobium sp.
CCCAGTCAAGCCGCACGGGTGCTCACACCCCGGGGAATCGCCCCACACCCTGCCCCTCTCCCCCTGGGTGTGGGGACGCCCTCACCGCGGTTGCGACGGGACTCCCCCTCCCATGGGGAGAGGGACAGGGTGAGGGGAGATTCCCCGTGATGTGAGCACCCGTGCGGCTTGACTGGGCCATGGCGCCGCGAAAAAGCGGCCAGCGATTAGAGGAAGAAACGAGGCGGCGGTGCACAGGCAACCCTTCGCGAGAGGTCGCGTTCTATTTGCCGTGCCGGGCTCGCGCTGGCCCTTAAGACCCGTGGCGCATGCATTTCCATGCAGATAGCCTTCCTTGCATACTGTGGGCGCCGCATTTTTTAAATGCTCGCAAACCTATTTCTTCTTCTAATACATCGCCGCAGGCTTGACTTGCTTCCTCCTCCGGCGCGCCGCCAAGAAAAAGCGTTTCCGGCAGCGCATAAGCTGTATACGGACGCATAAGCCTTTGAAAACACATAAATAACCGTTGATTGCCGTTAACTAATTCTGCAACCCCAGAGTGGGATTTGTGGTTAACCTGCGCAATAATCTAATATTAGCGGGTATTTTGGAATCGCAGAATTCGACCTAGAGTGGCAAAAGATTCGCAGAAAGACGGCGGCGGAAAAGATCCCGGGTGTCCGTTAACCAAGCGAAAATTTACCATGGTACGGCATTACGGGATTGCTATCTTGCCCCTGGATTGCTTCGCTTCGCTCGCAATGACGGCGAGCGGTCAAGACTTATGACCGTCGGTATTAGAGACTGCAAGGAGCATCGCATGACGAAGCTTGAGCCGGTTCTGGCGCAAATCGAGAGCGATTTCGGCGCGGCCGTTTCGCGATATACCGAATTCCTGCGCATACCTTCGATTTCGACCGATCCAGCTTACAAAGACGAGGTGAAACGCGCCGGCGCCTGGCTGCGGGACGAGTTCCAGGCGCTGGGCTTCACGGCCGAGCTTCACGAGACCCAGGGCCATCCCATTCTTCTTGCTCATTGCGAAGGCGAGAACGCAAACGCCCCGCACCTTCTCTATTATGGCCATTACGACGTCCAGCCACCGGAGCCGCTCGAACTCTGGGAAAGCCCGCCCTTCGAGCCCGCTATTGTGGATGGGCCGCACGGCAAGCGCGTTGTCGCGCGCGGGGCGGTGGACGATAAGGGGCAGGTAATGACCTTTCTTGAGGCGTTCCGCGCCTGGAAGGCGGTGCATGGTGCCCTGCCGGTCACGGTGACAGCGCTGATCGAAGGCGAGGAGGAAAGCGGCAGCGCCTCGCTTCCAGGCTTCCTTGCGGAGCACGCCGCCTCGCTCGGCAAGGCAGCTGTTGCCATCATCAGCGACACCAACTCCTGGGACATAGATACGCCCGCGATAACCTACCGCCTGCGCGGCAACGTCTATGTGGAAGTGACGCTTGAAGGCCCGTCCCGCGATTTGCATTCGGGGCTATATGGCGGCGCGGTGGTGAACCCGCTCAACGCGCTGACCGAAATCCTCGGACAGCTTCACGGCCGCGATGGCAGGGTGGAGCTTCCCGGCTTCTACGATGACGTTGCGGAACTTTCGCAAGAAGAGCGCCAAGCCTGGGCGGCGCTTGCCTTCGACGAGGCCGCGTTTTTGGGCGAGGCCGGCCTGACGCAATCCGTGGGCGAGGCAGGCTACACGCTGCTGGAGCGCTTGTGGGCGCGGCCCACCTGCGACCTGCACGGCATCTGGGGCGGCTACACCGGGCCAGGCTCCAAGACCGTCATCGCAAGCCGCGCTTCCGCCAAGCTGAGTTTTCGCACCGTTCCGAACCAGGACCCAGCCACGATTTTGCAGGGCCTGCGGACGTTTCTGGCCGCGCGGACGCCGCCCGATTGCAGATGGCGCATCGAGGAGATGGGCGCCTCGGCGGGCATTCTTGTGCCAAGCGGCGGCCCTTTCATGCAGGCCGCGCGCGCGGGGCTCGCCGATATCTACGGGAAACCCGCCGCCTTGGTTGGCTGCGGCGGCTCCATCCCTGTCGTGGGCCATATGCAGGAAAAGCTGGGCCTCGATTCGATCCTGGTGGGCTTCGGGCTCTCCGATGACCGCATCCATAGCCCGAACGAGAAATTCGAGCTCAAATGCCTCAAGAACGGCATCCTGAGCCACGCCGCCATCCTGGCGCGGATAGGAGAGTTCTCCACGTAGGCGCCTAGATATTCGCCGCTCACGCGGGGCTCGTCTAGACGATAGAGCGGTGTATGGTGCGATCCGTTGTCGATCTCTAAGAGCAAGGGTAATCGCGGAATGTCATCTATCGAATCCGAAGCGGAGCGCAGGCTCATCGTCGCGCTCGACATGCCGGACGCGGGCGAGGCTTATGCGTTCTGGCAGCGGCTTGCGCTGCCGGATGCCGTCGCCAAGATCGGACTGGAGCTGCTGTTCGCGGGTGGCGTTGAGCTTGCGCGCAGGCTGGTGGCAGAGGGCGTGCGGGTTTTCGTGGATGCGAAGCTTTTCGATATCGGCAACACGGTGGAGCGGGCCACGGCGCGGGTCGCGGCGCTGGGCGCGGCGTTCCTGACCGTGCATGCTCAAGACCCGCAAACGGTTGCCGCGGCGGTTCGCGGCCGGGCAGGGTCTGGCCTCAAGTTGCTCGGGATCACGGTGCTCACCAGCACGGCGCCGGAAAGCCTTGGCGTGCAAGGCATCTCCTCATCCCCGGCCGAATTGGTGATGCGGCGCGCGCGGTTTGCAGCGGATGCCGGCTTCGATGGCGTGGTTTCGTCGCCTTTGGAGGCGCGCGATCTTAAGGCGGGCTTCGGAAACACGCTCGCGGTTGTCTGTCCGGGCATCCGGCCGCGTAGCAAGCAAGCCATCGCAGGCGACGATCAAGCTCGCACCGCGACCCCTGGCGACGCTTTGCATGCGGGGGCGGATTACATAGTGGTTGGCCGTCCGATCGCGCAGGCTAGCGACCCAGCCGCAGCGGCTGGCGCAATTATCGCGGAGATGGCGGAGGCACTCCAAGAATTGCGCGGTGCTGCGAAAAGCTAACAAGCCGTTCGCTCCGCGTACCGAAGCGGGGCGATGTTCCTACGGGGCAACGCCCCCACTTGCGCAGACCGATTTTCTGACGCATTTTCATCGCGATTTTCCAACCAACGGGGATACGCCATGCCGATCTACGGCTACGATTGCAATGCTTGCGGCCACCAGTTCGAGAAGCTCGTGCGCTCTTCAGATAAGGCTCCGTCCTGCCCATCCTGCGAAAGCGCCGACCTAAGGCGCCAGCTTTCGCTCATAGCGGAGCCCGCCAAAGGCGGCAGCAACGCTAGTGCACCTGCGTGCGAAAGCGGCGGGAGCTGCGGCTCATGCCCATGCGCACTTAACTGAGCGCAAGGATTCTGGCGGCGGGAAGCGCTAGGCCTTGACCAGCCCGGTGTATTTCTCGATGCGGGCAAGGCGGCCGTCGACGATGTTCATACGGCCTTCGATAATCTCCACGCGGCCGTTCAGCTCTGTCACCGCTTCGGCGGTCGCGTTCACGGTCTTCGCCATATCGACGGTGGTCTCTATCACCAGGGCAAGCTGCTCCCGTGTGTCAACATGCATGCGCAAATTTTCTTCACGGACGGCAGCAACCAACTCGCGCGTTTCCGCATGCAACCGAAGGTTTTCCGCGCGGGCCTCGGTATGCATGCGCAGGTTTTCTTCGCGGGCTTCGGCGTGCAGCTGCAAGCTTTCTTCACGCCAGCCGGTGAGCTGATCGCGCATTTCGCGAAGCAAGCGCAGCGTGTGATTTTCGGGTTCGTCCACCATGTTTCAACGATAGCCGAGATTTCAGGGTCTGCCAAGCGGCCGGCCGCCAAGCCGCAGCTCTAATCCCCTTGCACGAAGGGTTCGAGGCCCGACAGCCGCAAACGCGGCTCGATAGCGGGGATTGCCCGCGGCGCGTATGGCGCGACCGCTTCAGCGATGGCCTCGATATGCGCGGGCGTCGTGCCGCAACACCCGCCCACGATATTGAGGAGCCCGTCCGCCGCCCAGGCGCGCATGCTCTCGGCCATCGACTCCGGCGTCTCGTCATATTCGCCCATGGCGTTCGGCAAGCCGGCATTCGCGTAAACGCTCACGCGCGTATCGGCCACTTTGCCAATTTGCGCAACCGGCGGGCGGAGCTGGCTCGCGCCGAAAGAGCAATTCATGCCGACGGAGAAAGGCTTCAGGTGCCGCAGCGAATACCAGAAGGCTTCGGGGGTCTGGCCTGAAAGATTGCGCCCCGAAAGATCCGTCACCGTGCCGGAGATCATAATCGGCAGCTCCAGGTCCATTGCGTCGAAGGTCTCCTTGACCGCGAAGCCCGCCGCCTTCGCGTTCAGGGTGTCGAACACGGTCTCGATGAGGATGGCGTCCACGCCACCTTCGATCAGCCCGCGCGCCTGCTCGCTATAGGCGGCGGCAAGCTCGTCGAAGCTTATGTTGCGGAAGCCGGGATTGTTCACGTCGGGCGAAAGCGAGGCGGTGCGGTTCGTCGGCCCGATGGCGCCCGCCACAAAGCGCGGGCGTTGTGGCGTCAGCGCGGTATACTTGCCCGCCGCCTCTCGCGCGAGCTTAGCCGCCGCCACGTTCATCTCAAAGGCGAAAGCCTCCATGCCATAATCGGCCATCGAGACGGTTTGCGCGTTGAAGGTGTTCGTTTCGACGATATCGGCGCCGGCCGCAAGATAGGCTTCGTGGATGCCGCGGACGATGTCCGGCTGCGTCAGCACAAGGAGATCGTTGTTGCCTTTGAGGTCTCGCGGCCAGTCCTTGAAGCGCTCGCCGCGGTAATCGGCTTCCTCAAGCTTGTGGCGCTGGATCATGGTCCCCATCGCGCCGTCGAGGATGAGAATCCGCTCGGCGGCGGCTTTGTGCAATGCGGCAATGCGTTCGTCACGGTTCATTCGATGTGTCCTCAAACCGCCGCCGGAACTGTCTTTACGGGGCGCAAGCCAAGAAGGTGGCAGACGGCATAAACGAGACTGGCGCGGTTCAGCGTATAGAAGTGGAACTCGGTTACGCCGCCCGCAACAAGCTCCAATGCTTGCTCCGCCGCGACCGTGGCGGCAACGAACTGCGCTGTTTCGGGGTCTTCCGTCAAACCTTCGAAACGGGCTGCGAGCGAAGCGGGAACCGACGCTCCGCTGCGGCCAGCGAAGCTCGCGACTTGCTTGAAATTGTGGATCGGCATTTGGCCGGGAATGATCGGTATCGAGATGCCGCGCGCGCGGACCCGCTCCAAATAACGCCAATAATCGGCGTTATCGAAGAAGAAGTTCGTGATCGCGCGCGACGCGCCGGCGTCGACTTTTGCTTGCAACATATCGAGATCGGCTTCGACGGTGGGCGATTCTGGGTGTTTCTCCGGGTAGGCAGCGACCGAAACCTCAAAATCGGCGATGCGCTTGATCCCCGCCACAAGGTCCGCCGCGTTGATGTAGCCGCCCGGATGCTGAACGTAGGGGGTGCCAGGACCGGCAGGCGGATCGCCGCGCAGAGCCACGATGTGCCGGACGCCGCTTTCCCAATAGGCGCGCACGACGCTATCCACCTCCTCCTTTGTCGCGGCGACGCAGGTCAGATGAGCGGCCGGTTTGAGCGAAGTCTCTTGCAGAATTCGCGCGACCGTTGCGTGCGTGCGTTCCCGCGTAGACCCGCCAGCGCCGTAGGTCACCGACACGAATGCCGGGGCCAGCGGTTCGAGCTTGCGGATGGCCGCCCAAAGGGAAGCCTCCATCGCGGCTGTCTTCGGAGGAAAAAACTCAAAGCTCACTGTGACGGGCGCAGTTGGCCCAGAATGCTCGCTGCTGCTCCTCACGAAGCGGCCCTCCATTGTTTTGCTGCGGTTTTGGACCGTTCCCCGGTCCAGATCGCCACCGTCAGCGCATTCTCTTTAGCGGTCCCTGCCGGCAATTCGCTGTATGAGCCCGAACCTATGCCGCATTCGCCCAGCCAGCACGCGATTTCCGTCGATGCGAAGCCCAAGCGGACATGGGCATGCTCCTCGCGCAGGAATTCGAGATTATGCGGCGCAAAATCGATGATAGCCAAGCGGCCCCCCGGCTTCAAAACGCGCGTGGCTTCGGCGAGTGCTGCCTTGGGATTATCCAGAAAATGAAGCACCTGATGGATTAGCACTGCATCCGCGCTGTTTTCGGGAAAAGGCAGATTATAGATATCGGCGAGCCGGACGCTGCAATTCGCAAGCTCCGCCTTATCGAGGCGTACGCGCGCGCATTTCAGCATTTCGCGGTTGCTGTCGATCCCGACGAGCTGGCGCGCACGCTCGCGGGCAAGCTCCAGGATGCGGCCGGTTCCGGTTCCGAGGTCGAGGAGAAGATCGTAGGGGCCCGGTCCAAGCGCGTCCAGGATGGCTTCCTCAACATCGCGCTCGGCAATGTGTAGTGCGCGTATGCGGTCCCATTCCGCGGCGTTTTCGTCGAAATAGGCTTGGGCCGTCGCCGCCCGCTTGGCACGGATTTGGCCGGCGCGCCCGGAATCGCGGAGGATTTGCGGATCGGAGGCTACGATCATGGATAGGGCGCTGTTGAGGAATTTGCGGACGCTTACATCTGCCGGACCGCGGACGAAAACCCAGCTTCCCTCTTGATAGCGCTCGATCAATCCGGCCTCCGCCAAAAGCCTGATATGCCGGCTGACGCGTGGCTGGCTTTGTCCAAGGAGTTGGGTGAGGTCTTTGACGTTGAACTCGCCATTGAGGAGCAGGCGTAGGATTCGAAGCCGGGTCGGCTCTGCCGCGGCTTTCAAAAGCACTACGATGTCCTCAAAGCTTCCCATAGCCCCCTCCAGGGGAGGCTTATAAAGATATGTTTATGTCTTTTCAAGCTGCATGGTGTGTGCAGCATCCGCAAACGGCTTCAAGCTAGGATGAGCAGCACCATCGCGCCTACGAGCAGCATATTGAGTTCCTCGGAAATGGAAACGGTGCCAAAGCGTTTGCGGTAGCGAATAGCGGCTGTGCGCCGCGGTTTTTCCCGCCGCGCGGACGGCAGCGCGCCTGGCTTGCCCCGAAGCCAGCGCCAGAAGAGACGAAGGCCGTAAGTCCCAAAGCGCACCAGCGCGAGCACGCCCTGAGAAAAGCTCCGGTAGCGGGCGCTCAGGAAGAGCCACGCGGCGATAAGGGCCCAAAACGCCGTGGAGACCAGGTCGCGCAGGATGAACCACGCGATCTGCCAAACGAGGCCGAGGACGAAGCTAAGAATGGCCCAAAGGAGGTGAAGGATATCCATGATACTGGCACCGCTCGATTGCTTCGCCGCCATTGGCGTCATCCCGTGCGCGCTGCAGCGTGAAATGCTGCTGCGCAGACACGGGATCTTGCAAAATGCCGCGGCGCCCGTAAAGATCCCGGATAACGCCTTGGGCGTTTCCGGGATGACGGTTGCGAACTATTTAACCGGATGCCGTATGACTCCTCGTCCTAGTGTGGCTTGATGTCCCGCAATTGCCTATGCGAACCTCGCCGCAAATGGTGTAGGTAATTGCGGGACGCCACACTAGAAGCCCGCTTTCCGTTGGCTCTTATCGAGGCTCTTGGTCTCCGGGGCCGCCATCGCCGGCGCTATAATGTTCCGCGTCAGCCTGAAGCAGCGGCGTAATCCGCCTGACAACCACCCGGCGGTTCCTACGTTCCGGCTCGGGCGTCGGGATCAGCAGAAACTGCTTGCCGTAGCCTTGCGTAACCAGGTTCTCACGCGGAATGTTGAATTGCTGCGAAAGCACGCCGGCCACGGCCTGGGCCCGGCGGTCGGACAAACTTAGATTGTCGATATCCGAGCCAACCGCGTCGGTATGTCCCTCGACGAGGAAGACCTCGCCCGGATTCTGGTTCGTCATATCCCGGATGACGGCCGCGACGGATTCCAGCATCTGAGCCTGATCGGGACCGACTTCCCAAGAGCCGAAGTCGAAACTGATCGTGTCGATGCTGATGCTCCGCATGCGCTCGCGAAGGCTGACGCTGGCAAGCACCTCTTCCAGCGAATATGCGCGATCCAGCGGCACAACCGGACCGGCCTGAAGGGCGCCGTAGATGTCGTCTTCGGTCGCTGAACCTGCATCGACGATATATTGCTCGCGAGGAATGGCCACTTCCACTGGCGGCAAGCTAATAATCAACGCACCCAGCGCGAACCCTACGCCAACTGCGATGGCACGGTTCTCGAACAGCACAAAGCGCCGGCCATCAGGCAGGTACCGGACGCGGCGGAGCGGCCGGCCGTAGCTATCGACTTCGATCTCGATGCGGACGCCATCGGGCCGGGTAATCGTCGAAATCGCATTCCCGTTGGGACCGCGGCGGGTCTGCGGAATTCCGCCGAAGGCATGGAAATTGGCTGTCTCGTCGTGCTGGATGAAGGCATGGCCGTTGACCTGCAGGATCGTCCGGCCCGGCTCTGTTATGACGGCTTGCCCGTGCGCATCCACAATCTGGTGGCGCTGGCTGC
>JBKQNN010000248.1:0-3839 GCA_052145975.1 Rhodomicrobium sp.
CAATTCGCCCAGTTCCGCTATCAACTGCTGGAATTGCAAGTTATCCATCGAAAATCCCTCCCCTTTGAGAACGCAACGGGAACATAAGGGTTCCAACAGCGATTGTAAACAGCGCCAAACATAATCGCGCGCAATGCATCCTTAAAGCGTTTGTGCTAAATTGCTTCAATATCGAAAAGCGCCCCGAACGGTGCGCCGCAAGGGGGCGGCGGGGAGTTGGAAAGGTTAAATTGGCGTTAGACCCGCCTTGGGCGGTGGCGGGGTTTCACGCAATTCATGCGCAGGCTTCGTTTTCGCAGGCGCCGGCCTTTCGCTGCTGCGGCGGCGCTATTAAGTGAGTTGGGGCCACACGGGGGACAAGACGATGGAAAAGAAGCATCAGTTCAACCTCACCTACCTGTTTATCGCGCTATTCCTGCTGCTGCTGTTTCAATCCTTTTGGGTAAGCTACAACCAGATTGAGAACATCCCCTACAGCAAGTTCGAGGAACTTCTGAAGGGTAAGCAGATCGACAATGTAGTGGTCAGCCCGACCCAGATACAAGGCGAGTTCAAGACGCCGGAGAACGGCAGGAAATACTTCACCACCACGCCAGTCAATCCCGAGATCGCCAACCAGCTCGAGAAATATAATGTGCAATTCACCGGTAGCACGGGCGAAAGCATATTCCGCGATCTTCTGTCTTGGGTTCTGCCGGTCCTGTTCTTCGTTGGGATTTGGATCTTCTTTATCCGGCCCATGGCCGAGAAGCAAGGCATGGGCGGGCTGATGAGCGTCGGCCGGTCGCGCGCCAAGATCTATGTGGAGACGAAAACCGGCGTCAAATTCGATGACGTGGCGGGCGCGGACGAGGCAAAGGAGGAGTTGAAGGAGGTCGTGGACTTCCTGAAGGACCCCGAGCCTTACGGCCGGCTTGGCGCGCGCGTGCCGAAAGGCATTCTGCTCGTCGGCCCGCCTGGCATCGGCAAGACGCTGCTTGCACGCGCGGTGGCCGGTGAGGCGGGCGTGCCGTTCTTTTCGATCTCCGGCTCCGAGTTTGTGGAGATGTTCGTGGGCGTCGGCGCGGCGCGGGTTCGCGACCTGTTCGAGCAGGCGCGTAAGATGAAGCCGTGCATCATTTTTATCGATGAGCTAGATAGCCTTGGCCGCTCGCGCACGGCGGGGATGATGGGCGGCGCCAACGACGAGAAAGAACAGACGCTGAATCAACTACTTGCCGAGCTGGACGGGTTCGATCCGCGCGAGGGCATCGTGCTGCTGGCGGCAACGAACCGCCCCGAAATCCTCGATCCGGCCCTGACCCGCGCCGGCCGCTTCGACCGCCAAATCGCCCTCGACCGGCCCGACCGCCCGGCCCGCACGGCGATTCTGAAGGTGCACATCAAGAAGGTCAAAGCCGCGCCAACTCTCGACCTCGACCGCATCGCCAGCATCACGCCCGGCTTCTCCGGCGCCGATCTCGCCAACCTCGTCAACGAGGCCGCGCTCGCTGCCACGCGGCGCCACGCCAGCGCGGTGACTATGGACGATTTCACCAGCGCGGTGGAACGGCTGGTGGCCGGCATCGAGAAGCACTCGCGGATTTTGTCGCCCAAGGAACGCAAGGTGGTCGCCTATCACGAGATGGGCCACGCGCTGGTCGCCTCCGCCCTGCCCGGCGCCGACCCCGTGCACAAAGTCTCCATCATTCCGCGCGGCATCGGCGCGCTAGGCTACACCATGCAGCGGCCCACGGAGGATCGCTTCATCATCGAGCGCGGCGAGCTGATCAACCGCATGGCCGTTCTCATGGGCGGCCGGGCTTCGGAGGAGATTATTTTCAACGAGATTTCGACTGGCGCCGCCGACGACATCGACCGCGCCACCGACATCGCGCGCCAAATGGTGACGCGCTTCGGCATGGCGGAAACGCTAGGCCAGCGCGTCTACGAGCCGCAGCGCCAGGCCTTCCTGGGCGAGGCCATGTTCGGCACGCGGCCCAAGGATTATTCCGACGAAACCAACCGCGAGATCGACATTGCCGTGCGCAAGCTCGTCGACGAAGCCTACGAGAAGGCGAAGGCGACGCTGAACGCCCGCCGCGCCGAGCTCGAACAGGGCACTGCGATGCTGCTCGAAAAGGAGACCATCACCCCGGAGGATTTCCCCCCGCTCGAGGGGAAAAAGCCCGCAGAGGAGCTGCTCGCCGCCGCAAAGTAGAACCGGAGTAAAGGGGGCAAGTCCCCCCTCATCCTGTCCTTCTCCGCGCAAGCACGTCCTGGCGTGCTTGCATCTTTTGCGGGCGCATCCGCGAGCGGATGCGGACGGGGAGAAGGGACGCTTGAACCTAAATCCGGCAGTTGAGCCAACATCGGCCGTAAAACACGTACCGGAACAGAGTGCTTTGCGGGCTTTGCCGCACACCCGCAGGGTGAACCATTCCGCAGCGTCGCTCCCGCGCAGGCGGGAGCCCATATAAGAGATTGTTCCAACGTCAGAAATAGATTCCCGCCTTCGCGGGAATGAGTGCGTCCGTGAGGACGCTTTGTCAGCGGGGTGTAAGTCCCCGCCGCAGGCGGTCACAGCCTGCGAAGTTGAAAGTAACTGCGCCGCAGCGATGCGGGGTGGAGAGCGACTGGAAGCGAAAGGGCAGCCTGTAGCAAAACGAACCCGATTCGGCGGCACTGCGTGGCGAGCCTGCTCGTTCGTGGCGAAGCCCGGAACAAGCCGGACGCGCTGAGGTGACTGTGAAAGCGGCGTCCGGGCGCACGGCGTGGTTGGGGATTGGATGTCCAGAAGGCAAGGCGGAGTAAGCGGCGAGACCTGCCGCGTGTGTGCGAGCGAGGCAGGAGTCAGAGCCCTCATGGTACCGATGCGGCGAAAGCCGTGAGAGGGGCGGGCAGCAAAACCGCTTCGAGGGAGAGGGGGCAGGAAGGTGGATGCGCGATGGATGAAGAGTGGCAAGGAACAGCGCCGGGAGTGCCGGAAACGGCTAAGCAAGGCGCAGAAACCCGGGGGCACAAAGTGCCGGACTTGAGCTGGCTGGAAGCCTCGATTTGGACGGAGCGCATGGTATCGGCGCTGGCGAACATCTACCTGCACCCGCTCGATGAGCTCATGGCCAGCCATGGCTACAAAATGGTGCGCTACGCGGATGACTTCGTGGTCCTCTGCCAAAGCCGGGAAGAAGCCGAAGCCGCCCTTGCGCTCATCCGCGCCTGGGTGGTAGAAAACGGCCTCAGCCTCCATCCGGATAAGACCCATATCGGGGACTCACGGGACGAGGGCGGGGGCTTCAGCTTCCTTGGCTACAGCTTCGAGGGCAAACGGCGTCACGTCCGCAAGAAGAGCCTGGACAAGCTCAAAGACAAGGTCAGGGCCAGGACGAAGCGAACCCGGGGCGACAGCCTCGAACAAGTCATCGCCAGTCTGAACCCGGTTTTGCGAGGCTGGTTCAACTGCTTCAAGCACGCCCATCACCCTGCCTTCAAACGGTTGGACGGCTTGGTCCGGAGACGGTTGCGCGCATTCCTGCGCAAGCAGGAAAAGCGTCCCGGCCTCGGCCGCTGTCTCGCCGATCACATGCGTTGGACCAACGCTTTCTTCGCGGATGCCGGGCTGTTCGCACTTCACACGGCCTGGCAGGAAGCGAGATGCCCCCGATGAGGAAACTGCCAACTGGAGAGCCGTGTGCGGGAAAACCGCACGCACGGTTCGGAGGGAGGGGCGGCGAAGCCGTCCCTACCCCTATCGCTTCGGCATTACTTCAACTGCCGGATTTAGGTTGAATTGCCCTCTACCCCGAACAAAAGGCCGCAGCCAGCTCCCTCTCCCCCACCGCATCCGCTTGCGGATGCGG
>JBKQNN010000249.1:0-11606 GCA_052145975.1 Rhodomicrobium sp.
TGCTAACGCCGCGCAGCGCATTGCAGCAAACTCAGTTGTCATGGCCGGGCTTGATCCCATAGGCGCTAAAATCAATGGATGGCGTGATGAACGAGGGAATCGCCCCTCACCCGGTCCCTCTCCCCATGGGAGAGGGAGTCCGCTCGCAGCCGTTGAGAGGGCGTCCCCTCTCCCATCCGCATCCGCTTGCGGATGCGGACACCCGAGCAGCAACCTCGCCAAGGCGAGCTTGCTGGGAGAGGGACAGGGTGAGGGGAGATTCCCTCGTTCATCACGCCACCCACTAATTTTAGCGCCTATGCGGGCAAGCCCGGCCATGACAACCGAGTTCGCTGCGATGCGCTGCGCGCCGTTAGCGCATCGGTAAGGAGCTGTGGTCCACCATTGCGTCATGGGAAGGCGGGGCATGGCTGGGAGGCGTTGCGATGGCGTTATTTGCAGGATTGAGGGCGGGGCTGGGGCGGCTGCCGGCGGGGCTGGGCAGCGCGGGCCGGTGCGGTTCACGGCGAGCGCGCACTGCGCCAAAAGGTAAACGCGCGGCACGGCGCTCAGCCGCCGGAAACCGCGGGATTTGGAGGCCCAACCTGCCGGGCATGGCTAACAAACAGCTAAAAACTTATGGCGGTTCCTATCAAGACGTGCCTTTTTGGAGCCGGGGTTTGCCCTAAAGAGTGGCTGCGCCAAGCGAAATACACCTGCCAATTGCACAAAGCTTATTCAAATTGGCGTTACGGGAACATTCGGGAGGAAAAGGCCGAATCGCAAATTGACATGCCGCCGCCGCCCGCATAGATGCCCTTAGAATATTTCTAAGGAGCTTTCGATGGTGTTCGCAGGATTGATCCATCCGCCCAAAAAGTTTTCCGATCTGACCGAGCGTGAAATCCTGGCGCTCGCCATTGGTGCGGAAGAAGAGGATTCGCGCATCTATTTGACTTTCGCGGAGGATTTGGAAGAGCGCTATCCAGCCTCGGCGCAGGTGTTCCGCGAGATGGCGGGCGAAGAGCACACACACCGGGGCCGGCTCCTCGATCTATACCAGAAGCGCTACGGCAGTCATTTGCCGCCCATCCGCCGCGAGGACGTGAAGGGGTTTCTGCGGCGGCGCCCGATCTGGCTCACACGCAATCTGCCGCTCGATACCATCCGGAAGCAAACGGAAACGATGGAGTTCGAGGCCCATCGCTTTTACGAAAGGGCGGCGGAGCAGGCCACCGATGTTGGCGTCCGCAAGCTGCTTGGCGACTTGGCCGCGGCGGAGAGCAAACACGAAAGCCTTGCCGCCAAGCTTTCAAACAACATCCTGACCCCCGATATCAAAAAGGAGGAGAATGAAACCGCCAGGCGGGTGTTCGTCATGCAATATGTGCAGCCGGGGCTTGCCGGGCTCATGGACGGCTCCGTATCCACGCTGGCACCGCTGTTCGCCGCCGCCTTTGCCACGCATCACAATTGGCCAACATTGCTTGTAGGGCTCGCCGCCTCCATCGGAGCGGGGATCAGCATGGGCTTTGCCGAAGCGCTCTCCGACGACGGCTCGCTCACGGGGCGCGGCTCGCCGCTCCTGCGCGGCGGCATTTGCGGCCTGATGACCACGGTTGGCGGCCTTGGCCACAGCCTGCCCTATCTCGTTCCGGACTCCTGGGATAACGCCTTTTGGATCGCCACCGCCATTGCCAGCGTCATCGTGCTGGTGGAACTTTGGGCAATCGCCTACGTCCGCTCCAGATACATGGATACGCCATTTCTGCAGGCCGTATTCCAGATCGTCGTCGGCGGCCTTATCGTGCTCGGCGCAGGTATAGCTATTGGCGGCGCCTAGCCGCTAGGACCGCACGCCGCTCTCATTCCCTGTGGACAACGCAAGCGCCTCTGGGAAACCGGCCGGCACGTTGCGGAGCGGCAAGGTTGTGGCAAGACACATCGCACACTATCGAGTGGCAATCAGCGGCAATGATAGAGTGTGCAATGTCTCAGAAATACAATATTGACGACGATCTCGATGCTTCCTACGTCGCGCAGGTCCGGCCTGAGATCGAACGCCTCGCCGACGCTGGCGACGACGTCGTCCTGGATCTTTCAAAGGTTGAATTTGTCGATAGCTCGGGCTTGGGAATCCTCGTTTTTCTTCATAAGCGGCTCGTATCGGGCGGACACAACCTTAAGATCGTTGGGCTCAAAGGCCAGCCCTTGCAGCTCTTCACGAATCTGCATCTCCTCCCCGTATTTTGCGAGTAATCGCCAGCTCCGATGCCCCCTAAGGCCTCGTTCAGTAATAGCTGTACCGTATGGCGCGGCTATATTTGAGCGAGGCCTAGTGGCCTGCGTCAGCTAAAATAAGCAGTTCCGACTTGGTCTTTTTCGCCGTGGCAAAGCCGGACGGCTTGACTGTACGTCCAGTGCAGCCTGCGCCCTCCAGCTTCACCACGTCAAAAAATTCCGGCGTCATAACTATTCGTTCTAGCTGACGCACGCCACTAGGCTGCCGGAGCGCGCACCTCCTCTTCGGCCGCCCAGCGCTTGTGGAAGGCGCCAGCGCCGGTTCCGCAATACTCCGCGATCATCAGCGTCCAATCGTCCTTGGGTGCGGGTCCTAAGCGGCGCGCCAGCCATTTCTCCATCTCGACCTTCAGATCTCCCACCGGAAGGCATTGATATTTCGCCAGGCGCTTGAGGAGGCGAACCGGAAACTCTGCCGTGGCCGAAGATTGGGCGTCGATCCCATCCGTAATGATGGCAACTTTGTCGCCACGCCGGAGCTGATAGGTTTCGGCCTTGTACACTGGGTTCGGCAGGAGGCCGGGAATTGGGCCGGTGATTGGCAGGACGAAACTCTTCTCGCGCGAAATGATAGCGACAGGGGGGTGGCCGGCGCTTGCCGCCTCGATCCTGCCATCGGTTCCGATGTCCACCGCGACGATGGTGCTTATAATGTCGGTAAAGGCCGGCTCGGTCGCAATTACCTGGGAGGCCTTCTGCAAGAGCGTGCCCGCCGGGAGGGTAGCCTGGCAGTGAAGGGTCCGGATAATTGCGGACAGGGCGATGGCGCCTGCCTTCGCCTTGATGCCGTGCCCCATAATATCGGCGAGCACGAGCCGCGTGAAGTCTTTCCCTTCCAGCGCAAGCGCGAAATCTCCGCCGCCATAGGAAGCCGTGCCGGAAAGGACTTCCAGCGTGAACCCCGGAAGATCGCTTTTAAGCTCGCCTGCGAGCAGGACGCCCGCACTGCGGCCGAAGTAATTGGCGAGATGGATGAGCCGCCTCGTATAGCTCGAGATGGCAACCTCGAGGGCCGTGACGAGCGCGAAGGTCGAGATCGGTTTCGGCAGGCATTGATCGATATAAAACGGGTAGCGCCGGAACTCTTCGAACTCGTCCGGCCAAGCCATGAGCACGACCGGCATCGGACTTTCATCGAATCCTGCCTTGAAAATGCCCTCGCTATGATAGCTCGGGTCGTAATCGGCGAGGATTGCGTCCACTCTCTTCCCTGCGAGGATCGGTTGGGCTTCTGCCACCGATTTGACGCAGCTCGTTTCGTAGTTCTGGGTCAGCATGGTGGCCAGGCTGTCGCGATCCTCGTCATCCTCGCAGATGATGAGCACATGTGCCTGGGCTTTGCGCAGTTTCGCCCATCCGATAAGCCGGTTCGGCCTCCCCGCAATGTACTCGATGTCGCGCAGGCTTTGGGAAAGGATCGAGGGACCGCGGCTCGCGAAAGCGGCCGAAGAGTTTTCGTTGCTATCCGCGCTCTCCAAGTGCTTGCAGAAGCCCTCGACGCTGCCACCGTCATGACGGAACTCGATGCGAAGCGAGAAGTTAACAAGGCTGATTTCAAGGGACATAAAGGACGGCTTCGGCGAAGCCTGCTGAACGATCGTATTGGCGATCGCTGTGATGGCGATGAGAATACTATTGATCACGGGTAGCGTCAGGCAGCTCCCGCCGAGCCCCGGGTCGATGGTCCGCACGCAGGAGTCCTCTAGCCTCCTTCGAAGGTTATTTCTCAGCCAGCGTATTTCTTCCAGCGTGGCAGGTCTGGTCTCTTCAAATAAAATCATTTGCCTGCTCCATATCCACCGGCGAAGTTGAGGGCGGCATGGACGCTGGCCGCCTTAGCCTGCGTGGATGCCATGAAAGTTCGCGAGCCGCCGCGGGCGGCGCAGGCGTACCGCGTGACCGGCCTTGAAAGCCCGGCGCGCGCGCAGTCGAGTTTTGCCCGGGCTTTCGCGGCGGCATGGCGGGTCCGGGCCGCAGGGAAGTGTTGGTAAGGGCTTAGGATCTCTCCCATAGGAGCAATCCTGTGTTGCACCGAAGGGACAGCTTCCGCCTGCGTGGTATAGGTTGCAGTGATGGCTCTTGAGCAGGCCACCGGTAATTGCGCGGCAAGCCGCAGCGCCGCGTGGTCTTCGATCTGCGCGGCGAGCTTGTTGGGCCACCACCAGCAAGCCGGGTCGAGAAAGGCAATAACGGGTGCGCGGGCGGCCTCGATTGCGGCATTGCAGGCGCGGGGCGGCGTCCGCCCCCCGGTCTCAATGACCCGCAGCGCCGGCCACCCCTTTCCGTGCCCGGCGAGCCATGCAGAGACGCGCGCGTTCGAGCCATCTCCCAGCACGATAACCTCAACGCCTGCGGCAAGCCGCATCCGGACCGAGGCAAGTGCAACGGCAAGCTGTTCGAGACGGCTGCTTGCTGCGATAATTACGGAACGAAGGGGACTACGCATGGCTGTCCGCACACACCCTAATGATGCCTCAGGTTGCGCAACCCTAGCAGCTGCGGGTTAAAGCTGCGGCATGGCACAGTGCCGAATTCGATTAAACTTGGGCGGAACCGATTCAATCCAGGGGGCGAGGCCAGTCTGTCCAGCGCCCGGTCCAGTATATCGCGAGAGGCACTGCCTGCTCGCTACGGTAAGGATGCCATAACCCGCGCGGTGCAAAAGCGCGAACGCGGGGACGCGGAGATGGACCTGGGAGTTAGACCCTTCTCGCGCGCAACCAAGCGTGTCTTGCCTTTGCGGCAGACTTGCTCAGCTTCTGCAGCGCGGCAATCAGCGATGAGAGCTCAGGTTCCGTTATCTTGCCTGCCGCATCCAGAACATGGAACCATGCCCGCCGCCGCTCGCGCTTCTCTGGCCAGCGCTTCCACTGTTTCCGCACTGAGAGCAAATAGACGGCCACATCGATGGGAGCGCCCTCGCCGAGCTCGGGCTTGATATAGCGGTAACTGCCGATTGCCTTTGGCTTGATCTTGCCCTTAACGCCGGCTTCCTGCCTGGCTTCGCGCGCCGCGGCCTTGTAATCCTTTATTCTTTTCGAAGGCCACCCCTTGGGAATGATCCAGCGGCCAGTGTTACGGGAGGTGACAAGCAAGATCTCTACGGCGCCGTTCTTTGCGCGCCGCAGCGGCAATGCTGCCACCTGCCTGTGTGCTGTCATTAAGTCCCTCCTCATAGCCTCTCCCAAGCCTTCAGGATACTGCAAATCCAATCTAATAAAAACAGATTTATGCCGGAGGTTTTAGCTGCCATTTCAAGTGATTAGCCCGCCAGGTTGTGCCCTCTCACATGGTAACCTGTGAGCTTACGCCAGGTAAGCCGGCCACGGGCTGAACACGGAGGCATCATGATTTTCGAGATTGCGGAGATTGAGGCGCCGCAGGCGAACCTGCCAAGAGCCTTGGCCAAGGCGTCGCAATCGGGCGATTGAAAAACATAGTGATAAGTAGCGTCGCGAGGAGCGGCGCACGCCCAATGCCAAATAGCGCCAGCGCTTCCGGTTTCAGCCGCCATCCGCAGCTGAAAATAGCCCGCAGATCGCTGGCCCCGGCGAGCATCGCGGCGATGGCGATGGCAAGGATCGCCTGCAACAGAAACTGCCGCCTCTCCCGGCCCCGCCGGTCCGCGATTGCTCCCAAAACCTTCTACAAAAGACTGTGCCATGAAGCCACCTCCTGACTTGGTGGCTCCGCATAAAGTCCGACTTGCCGCCTTGTCACCCCAGCTTCGATGCGGTTCTTTGAATCACCCTGGGATCTACGCGACCGCTTCGTAGCTTTGCGTGAATTCGCGGCCCGCCAGAAGCGCCTCCAGTGCGTGGAAACTGCTGGCGACAGCTTTTGCGCCGCTCCTCTCAAGATCGGCTGGCGAATGGTAGCCCCAGCTTACGCCGATGCCCGCCACATTTGCGCAGGCGGCCATAATCATGTCGTAGGAAGTATCGCCGACCATCACGGTCGCCCTGGGGGGCGCGCCCGTTTCCTCCATCGCCTGCAGAAGCATAGCTGGATGCGGTTTCGAAGGCGCATCGTCCGCCGTTTGTACGGTCGCAAAGACGCCGCGCAAGCCGTTCTGCTCTATGAAGCGCTCGACCCCGCGGCGGGATTTGCCCGTAGCGATGCCGAGCAAAACGTTATCACATGCCGCGAGGCTGAAAAGCAGCGAAGCCGCGCCCTCGAACATCGGTTCTTCCGCGTTTGGCTGGCGCCGTAAAGCCATGCACCACTCGCGGAAGGAGCGGGCGAGTTCGTTCCTGGTTTCCGGGTATTGGTCCCGCGCGAGAATCTGCAATGTGTCGGGCACAGAGAGGCCTATGGTGCGCAAGATGTCTGCGCGGCCGGGCACAGCAAGCCCGGCACCCTGGAACGCTAGCCGTATAGCCTGCACGATCAGATGCTGGCTATCGGTCAGAGTGCCGTCGCAGTCGAAAACAATGAGGTTGGGTACTAATGCCATTTCGGACCATCGTTTAGTTCTGGTTGTACGGTATGTTTCCTTACAACGCAAGTAATGCTGGACCAACTCGGTTACGCCACGCTTGCCGGTCCGGAATTGCAACCCTTCGTTAATACCTGGCTAACAGGACGCCTAGCCTTCGTAACGCTGCACGTCGAAGCCCAGGAGCTCGAACGTTCGCGCCATATGCGGAGGAAGCGGCGCGGAGATATCGATATCCCCGATTTTTGCGTCCTTCAGCGTCAGGCGCCTGGCGTGAAGATGCAATTTGTTTTCAATGCCTTCCATTGGCAATTCGGCTATTTCCCCATATTTTTGATCGCCTAAAATGGGCGTACCCAGAATATCCATGTGGGCGCGGAGCTGATGCTGGCGGCCCGTCACGGGCTTGAGCGACACCCAGGCGAGCGCCTGCGCCGCTCGGTCGACGACCGAATAATAGGTGGTGGCGTGCTGAGCCAGTTCCTGCTCGCCGGGCCTGGCTTTGCGTACGCGGTCGCCCTCGGGCCCGGCCGCTTTCACGAGCGGTGCCTCGACTTTGCCCTGTAGCGGCTTGGGCACGCCGCGCGTCACGGCCCAATAGATTTTCTGCACCGAGCGCGTCTGAAAAAGCCGGCCAAGCCGGGCCGCGGTTTGCCGGTCCTTGGCCACCACGAGAATGCCGGAAGTGTCGCGGTCGAGCCGATGGACGAGGCGCGGGCGCTCGCCGCCGAAGCGGTCCGCCATCCCCGCAAGCAGGCCGTCGAGGTGGCGCTTGGTGTTGGTCCCGCCCTGCACCGCAATGCCGAAAGGCTTGTTCAGGACGGCGATATAATCGTCCTCGAACACGATCATGCGCTCGATGAAATCGCGGTCGGCCTTGGATAGTCCAGGCGGCGGCTTGAGCGAGGGCGCAGAGGCGGCTTCGGGCGCGGCGAAATGCGTGGGAACGCGGATTTCCTGGCCCGCGGAGAGCCGCGCGTCGGCCTTCATGCGACCGCCATCGACGCGGACCTGCCCTGTGCGCACGAGCTTCTGTACCAGCGTATGCGGCAGCGACGGATAGTATTTCTTCAGCCAGCGGTCGAGACGGAGCCCGTCGTCGTCCGCGCGAACGGCGCGTTTTTCGATGCTCATGCCGCCAATGTCGCCGGCCGGGGCGCAAAGTAAAGCGGAACGTTGGGGGCACGTAAGCATCCGTTAACCCATTTTCCTTGCATATTCGAGACGCCTTCTTCGATGGAACCAGTATAGCGGAAACGCTTTACAGTTTTATTAAGCGGCGCAGTTTTTGGAATATGGCATTGAAAATAATAACCAATCTTGAGCACCGCGGGCGGCTTGCGGTCGCAGAAATCGACCTAAAGCCGGAAAAAATTCGCAGAAAAAAAGAAGGCGCCTTTGCCTTAACGGAGGGTTGCTTTCGCGTAGGCGCCTATTATGCTTAATGTGCCGATGGTAAACGTCGGCCCAGCATATTTTCCGCCGCCGTCTTTCTGCGAATCTTTTCCCGCTTTAGGTCGATTTCTACGACTCCAAAATCCTATTAAATATATGGGCAGATTTGAAATTAACCATTGGACGGTGCATTTTGTGGCTGCCGGGCGCGCCACCAACAGAATTTTTCCCTGTATTATCATGCACATAAAAGCCATTTAAAGCATCCTAAAGGGGCATTGCCTATAATGGCGCCATAAAGGAAAGCGCGGCCGGCCGCCTGTTTGGCGCCCAAAACCGCAAAAATGAGGTTAACAACCGGCAAAGCGTAAGCGAGAGAGCCGGCATCTAGGGGGTGCCGGCAAGGGCGGCGGGATCGATTTTTATGGGCTTGCGTTACGTGGATCTCAGCGCAAGCAGGAGACGCAGCGGTGAAGCTTTTCGAATGCCAGAATTGCGGCCAGCTCATCTATTTCGAGAACACGCAATGCGAGCGCTGCGGCCATGCGCTTGGCTTCCTGCCCTCTCTCGCGGTGATGACGGCGCTCCGTGCCAATGGAGACGGCAGCTATACGCCGCTCGCCGAGCCTTCGCGCACGGTTTCCTATTGCGCCAACCGTCTACACGGGGCTTGCAACTGGCTGATCGGCGCGCACGCGGACCCCTTGTGCCGCGCCTGCACGCTGAACCGCACCATTCCCGATCTTACGCAGCCCGAGAATTTGCGGCGCTGGCAACGCGTCGAGATCGCCAAGCACCGGCTGGTCTATAGCCTCCTGCGCTTAGGGCTTCCCATCCAAAGCAAGACCGAGGCGCCGGAAACTGGGCTCGCCTTCGATTTCCTAGCACCGCCACCCGGCGAAGACGGCCAAGGTAAGATCCTGACGGGACACGATAACGGCGAGATTACGCTGAATGTAGCCGAGGCGAACGATGCGATTCGCGCAGAAGTGCGCCAGAAGATGCACGAGCCATACCGAACGTTACTTGGACATTTCCGCCACGAAATCGCCCATTATTATTGGATAATACTTGTACAAGGCAGTAAGCACTACAATAATGTCCGTACAATATTCGGAGACGAAACAAGAGATTACCGCCGCGCTCTGCAAGCTTACTACGCCAGCGGCGCGCCCGCGGACTGGCAAGCCCATCACATCAGCGCTTACGCCAGCTCGCACCCGCACGAAGACTGGGCCGAGACCTTCGCGCATTACCTGCACATGATCGACACGCTCGAAACCGCCTATGGCTTCGGCCTGCGCATCAAGCCCCGCGCCGGGCAGGACAGCAATCTCTCGGCGAGCATCTCCTTCGATCCCTACAATCAAACCGGCTTCGGCGCCGTCCTGGAGGCCTGGCTGCCGATGACCTTCGCCGTGAACAGCATCAACCGCAGCATGGGCATCGGCGACCTCTATCCCTTCGTTATCTCGCACGAGGCCGCGGCCAAGCTGACCCTGGTCCACGACATCGTCCGGAGCTACCGCCAGCCGGGCGAACCCATAAGGAAACGCCTCATGCACCTGTTTTCGCCTTAGCTCTGCGGTCAAGCCCGGCCATGACAGCCGGGAGGCACTCTGCGCCGCTCGCGAAACGGATGGAATGAAGCCACGCTGGCGTCATAAAGCGGTGATTACAAGTATGGCTGATGCTGGGGTGTGGGCCGGCGCAACAAAGTGCGAGTAGGTCCGGACTGCAATGAGCATAAGCCGCTGGGCGCGTTTCGCCTTTTTTATCGCCGTGGCCGTAACGGCGGCCGCAATTGCGCGCGCGGAACCCGCGTTCGCTGGGGACGGCCCCATTATCCGCGCCATCGAGGTGACGGGGACCAGCCGCACCGAGCCCGCAACGGTCAAGAGCCACCTCGCCTTCTCCGAGGGCCAGCGCTACGAAGCGCGCAAGGCCGATGAAAGCGTGAAGGCGCTGTTTGCCACCGGCCTTTACAAGGACATCCACATCAAGCTCGAAGGCAGCAAAGTCATTGTCTCCGTTGCCGAAAACCCGCTTGTGAACCGCGTCGTGTTCGAGGGCAACAAGGACGTCAAGTCCGAGGCTCTTGCCAAGGAAGTTCAGATCAGGGCCGGCCAGCCTTTGGTCCGTGCCCGCATTGAGGTTGAGGTGCAGCGCGTTCTCGATCTCTACCGCCGCCAGGGCTACTACGCCGCGCAGGTGGACCCGAAAATCGTCGAGCTAGACCACAATCGCGCCGATCTCGTGTTCGAAATCCGCGAGGGGCCCGAGACCAAGGTTGCCGGCATCAATTTCATCGGCAACCGCTTCTACAGCGACGCCACGCTGCGCGGGGTAATTTCCACCACCGAGACCGGCCTGCTCGATTTTCTCAAGTCCGGCACCACCTACGATCCGGACCGCGTCAACCTGGATCGCGAACTCCTGCACCGCTTCTATTTGAAGAACGGCTTCGCGGATATGCGCGTGCTTTCCGCCGTCGCCGACGCGGACAAGGATGGGAAGGGCTTCTTCATTACCTTCAGCATCGAGGAGGGGCCGCGCTATACGTTCGGCTCAGTGGATCTCGATGCGCGGCTTGGGACTTTGAACGCGAACGCGCTCAAGGCCAAGATCGCGTCCCAGCCCGGAGACATCTACAACGCGGAGCTTGCAGAAAAGACTATTGAAGCCCTGACCTTGGCCGCGGCGCAAATGGGAGAGCCCTTCGCCCAGGTCCGTCCCAGGATCGAGCGCGATCCCGTGCGCCGCACCATCGCGGTCACTTACGTGATCGAGGAGGGGCAGCGCGTGTTTATCGGCCGGATCGGCATAGTTGGCAATCAGCGCACCCTCGACGCCGTAATCCGCCGCGAGTTCCGCATTGCCGAAGGCGACGCCTACAGCAAGGTGCTGGCCGAAGCGGGCCGGCAGCGCCTGCTGAAGCTCGGTTACTTCAAGGAGGTGAAGATCGCCAAGGAGCCCGGCCCCGCCCCGGACCGGGTGAACCTCACGATTGCCGTACTGGAGGACAAGACAGGCGAGATTGGCTTCAACGTTGGCTATTCGACGACGCAGGGCGTGATCGGCGACGTTTCCTACACCGAACGCAACCTGATGGGAACGGGGCAATATCTTGAGGTGAAGCTTTCGGGGAGTTTCTCCGGCGACGGTGCCTTCACTGTAGGCTGGACGGAGCCGCGCTTTCTCGATACCAACCTGGCCTTCGGCATCGATGTGTTTGTGAAGAATGCCGATTATACGCAGAGTTCGGGCTACGTGGTGGCGGGCTACGAGGATTTCAGGGCCGGCGGCGATCTCCGGCTGAGCGCGATGCTCAACGATAGTCTGACCGTCAGCACGAATTACACCTTGATCACTAGTGTCCCAACGTTCTCTGATTGTGACGATATAAGTCATTGATGAGGCATGGATAACAGCCATTTACCGGCGTTATCGACTTGAATTTTTTCCGGTTTTTCCCTGACCTTCGCGAACCAAT
>JBKQNN010000250.1:0-3946 GCA_052145975.1 Rhodomicrobium sp.
TCTCCCCATGGGAGAGGGGGTAGGTCGTAGCCGTTGTTCGCGCGTCCCCTCTCCCCCAATCCGCATTTGCTTGCGAATGCGGACGCTCTAAGTTGCAAGCTCGCCAAGGCGAGCTTGCCGAGAGGGACAGGGTGAGGGGGTACGACGCTAGGGATGTGACTCATCCCTCGCCAATGGTTAAGTGCGCGCTGCCCTAGTTGGAGGGGCCGCGGACGACGACCGATACGAAGGTCCTGCCGCCGCCCTTGGGCGTGAACTGCACCACGCCTTCGCGCATGGCGAAAATCGTGTGGTCCGTACCCATGCCGACGCCCGGCCCCGGGTGCCACTGAGTTCCGCGCTGACGCAGAATGATGTTGCCAGGGATGACCTGCTCGCCGCCAAACTTCTTGACCCCCAGGCGCCGGCCCGCGGTGTCGCGTCCATTGCGGGATGAACCGCCTGCCTTTTTATGTGCCATGATCTTTCGCCTCTGAATTCCGTAAACTTGGTGCTACTCGGGCTTTTTCGCGCGCGGCTTTTTCGGGGCCGCGGGCTTGGCCTCGGAACCTTCTTCAGCCTTCGCCTTGGCGGCCTTTGCCTTCGTGACTTCCGCCTCCTGCACATCGGCCTCAGGCGCGGCTGCCGTCGCTTGGGCTTCCGCTTCGGGCGCTGCCTCGGCCGCGGGCTTTTTCGTATGTGCCTTCGAAGCTTGCGCCTCAGCGGCCACATCCGCAGCCGGGGCGGCTTCGGTTTCCCTGGGCGCAAGCGCTGGCGCTTGTCCGTCCGTAAAGATTTCCAGGATGCGGACCGTGGTCAGATCCTGGCGATGGCCTCTCTTGCGCCGGTAGTTCTGGCGGCGGCGCTTCTTGAAGATGATTACCTTAGGGCCCCGGCCTTGCTCGACCACCTCGGCCGAAACCGCGGCACCTTCGACCAGCGGCGCGCCAACCTTCGGCTCGCCCTCGCCGGCAACCATCAGTACGTCGGCGAACTGCACCGCGTCGCCGGCCGCGCCCTCGATTTTCTCAATTTGAAGCACATCTTCCGGGGCAACTTTATATTGCTTGCCCCCTGTGCGAATGACCGCGTACATGGAGTCCTCTATCGTTTTCTAAAACGCACCCATCGGCGCCGCTTTGTGCGGACTTCGCTCTCTCATATCGGGAGAAAAAGCCTGGGGTAGCGCGAATAACGGCTATCAAGCCTGAAGCTGGTTTATCGGGGAAACCGGCCGGAATGTCAACTTTCAACGTCCAGCCGAGACGGAGGGAAAAATGGGAGCGCACCTATATTGCTATTTTGCACCGTATCGCGAAGACATTGACGAGGCGCTGCAGGTCTTGCGGCTACAGGAGTTCGCGGCGGGGCATTACGATCCGGCGTTGCAAGCCGCTTCGCCGCCGGTATACACATTTCAGCTCCGGTTTCCTCCTGGCGATCATTGGCCGAGCCCCGGCGCGCAGCACGCAACCATCGAAGAAGCGATCGAGGACGGAGAAGCCGATGGAACCGGCTCGATCCTCGACATCATGCGGATCTCGCACAGCCCGGATTTCTGCTGCGCCTGTCCCGTGGCAAGCGGTGACCTGACCGCCATATTTGGCACGGACAAACCCGCCAAAGACGCAGTTAGCCATGCCTTCCTTGGACGGGGAGGAAGCGAACAGGCTGGGGATTACCTCCACTCCATGCAGCGTGGCCAAGCCCGCTACATCGTGGCCTACGAAGACGGCAAACCGCACGAAGTTTTCTTCTTCGGCTACTCCTTCGACTGAAAGGCGCGGCTTACGTGGGCGAAGGCGCCGGGGCAGCGGCGCTTGC
Source organism: Rhodomicrobium sp. (assembly GCA_052145975.1). GTDB lineage: Bacteria > Pseudomonadota > Alphaproteobacteria > Rhizobiales > Rhodomicrobiaceae > Rhodomicrobium. Next base: position 1,804 of record JBKQNN010000250.1, read on the forward strand.
GGAGGCCGGTCCCACGGCAGAAACGATTCGTGTTAAAATATTATACTAAATCGTGTTAACATTACTGTGATCTGTAACGGCCGCGAGTGCGTGTGCGTATCTCCTATCATAGGCCAATACCGGCTTACCTACAAACGGAGTTAATACCATGCGCATCCGGACTTTCTCCGGTGCCCTATTGGGCGCTATTGCGGCAGCTGTCGCTTTTACAGCGGTTCCATCTCAGATTATCTTAGCTTCGAGCGCGAATGCTGAAGTGCGGCAGGAATACATGAAAGACAAGCTGCCTTTCTTCTTTTATCAGGAGCACGATAATCCCGGCCGGCATTGCCAGGTCAATGTGTGGGGACACCTGCTCGATTGCTAAGGCACCTTGAAGGGAAGGCCGGCATAAAACCGGCTTTCCCTGGCAGCGGGTTACAACAGCTTAGGCACTACGGCTCAGCCGGCGAAAGGCTGGCTAAGCGCTGCCTTGAACTGTGCGAGCGCCCAGTCCGCGTCCTGCCGCGCGATGACCAGCGGCGGCGAGACGCGGATCGTATGGCTATGCGCGTCCTTGCATAGGTTGCCGCAGCGCTACACTACCCAACTCCTTAAACTTCCCGCTCGTCTCCGCCACGCCGGCCTGCGCTGCCATCTCCGGTGTCTCGTTCAGCTTCGCGGCGTAATACCGCACCTGGCTCGCGTGATCTCCATCGAACAGAATTCCGGCCCGCACATCGAGCAGACATGCGCGGCCTTATGCGCCTCCTTGCGCAGCGTCTCGCCGGGCATGGCGCGGCTGCCCTTGACTGCATCACCGATTTGAATAAATCTTATTTTGAATTGGCAATAGTTGACTGGGGCGATGGCTTCGACATTCGGGAGCGGGATGAGGCTAGAGAAAGTGCCGATGTTTTATAAGGAACCGGGCTCCGGTTTGCCGAAAAGGGTTGAGGACATTGCAGGGAGTTCGATCTTAGTCGTCAGCCCTCAATTGGAATTTATACAGGAACGATTTTTTTCAAAGGGGGCTGGACGCAATGGCTGGTCTGCTTCCTCTTTCAGTGGTTTTATCGATTTTCCACTGGTTGCAGGCTATATTCTTGGGATCATCGGAATGTACCTAGATGTCCAAAAGATCGCACTCTCCTCCGAACAGGAGGCAAGTGTAGTGATGTACGTAGACACGCTTTTCGCCACAAACCATTTTGACGCAAATATAGGGACGCACTACAATATGCAACAACCAATTTATAGGCTTGGCCTCGCAACCGGTCGCGTCGATGTTCTGCGTTATCTTGAGGAGCAAAAAGAGATTGGGAGATCGTCCTATGCACTTTTAGCGGCGCTTTCTCAGACGTTTTTGCAATACCATGACAGAGAAACGCTGAAGCTGAATCTAGGGATATTTTTTGAGATGTGGGGAATCAATTGCTCAATGACCGAAAAGGAGGAATTGATAGACAGATGGGATGTGCAAAAACAATATAGCATGAATAAAAGCGCACAGACAGGATAATGGCACGAGATAAATACGATAGTTTCCTTGCCCTCTCTAAGAGCAAAGCGATTTCAATAGATTATATCGTACGCATTGCAAAACAGGATTCTTCTGTAGGCGTTATAGCGCCACACGGAGGCAATATAGAGATCGGCACTTCACAGATCGCGTTTGCAATAGCAGCGCAGGATTTTAATTTTTATTCTTTTGAAGGCTTGAAACCCGGTTCATTTAGAGAACTTCATATTACTTCGGTGAATTTTGATGAGCCGTCGTGCTTGAAGGTTGTCTCCGTTTGCGATTTTGTAATCGCTATTCATGGGATGACGGGTAACGATGAGCGGGTTGGCATGGGCGGACTCGACTTGATTCTAAAGCAACTTATTCAGGTTCAACTTCGCTCAAACGGTTTTGAGGCTCTTGAGATTGAGCGCTTCGCAGGCGTGCATCCAGAGAATATCTGCAACCGCGGGAGGCGTCGCAAAGGGGTTCAGCTTGAAGTCAGCAAGGCACTCAGAAAGCGCCTTCTTCAAGAAGAGGCGCTGCTTGCCGACTTTTCAAACAGCATACGGCTTGCAATCCAAAAAGTCGTGACGCTTTAGCAGGATCCCGTTGCCACCATAGTTTACTGCTTTGTCTGAACGTAAAGGCTATCCCCCA
>JBKQNN010000251.1:0-6624 GCA_052145975.1 Rhodomicrobium sp.
TGGGAGAGGGAGTCCGGCTGTGCCCGGTGAGTTGGCGTCCCCTCTCCCAGGGGGAGGGGGACAGGGTGAGGGGCGTGACGGCCGGAACAGGATTATAGCCGGAAAAACAATGCAGAGCGATAATTTGCGCATCATCGACAAGGACGAAATCCACCGGCAATTGTCGTCCACCGAGGAAATCCTCGAGGACGCCCGCCAGGGCCGGATGTTCGTTCTCGTGGACGCCGAGGACCGGGAAAACGAAGGCGATCTCGTCATCCCGGCACAGATGGCGACCCCGGACGCGATCAATTTCATGGCGCGCTTCGGCCGCGGCCTGATCTGCCTTTCCATCACGCCGGAGCGGGCGGACTCGCTGCATCTCCACGCGATGGCCCGGTCGAACCAATCCCGGCATTCCACCGCCTTCACCGTTTCCATCGAGGCCAGGGAAGGCATCACAACCGGAATTTCCGCTTACGACCGCTCGCACACCATCGCCGCGGCGATCAATCCGGAGAAGGATTTCCGCGATGTTGTCAGCCCAGGCCATGTTTTCCCGCTGGTGGCTCGCGACGGCGGCGTGCTGGTCCGCGCCGGCCATACGGAGGCCGCGGTAGACATCGCGCGCCTTGCCGGGCTCTTGCCCGCGGGCGTGATCTGCGAGATCATGAACGACGACGGCACCATGGCCCGGATGCCGGATCTCCTGGCTTTCGCACAGCGGCACGGCCTCAAGATCGGCACCATCGCCGATTTGATCGCTTACCGGCGGCGCCACGAAAGCTTCGTGCGTGTTGTGGATGAAAAGATCGTCGAGACGCCGTATGGCGGCCCGTTCAAGCTAAGGGTCTACGTTAACGCCGTGGATAACACCGAGCACCTCGCACTCATAAAGGGCGACGTCAGCACGCCGGACCCGGTGCTCGTGCGTATGCACGCCGTCAATATTCTCGAAGACCTGTTCGGGATTGGGCGCAACAGCGGCCGCAGGTCGCTTGTCGAGCGTGCGATGCGCCGCATCGGCAAGGAGGGCCGCGGCGTCATGGTGGTAATCCGCGACGTGCGCGAAGGGGTGATCCAGGCGAGGCTCGCCGAAGCCGCGCCAGCCTCAGCCGATGGCGGCGCCGGTGAAAAACGCCTGATCGACTACGGCATCGGCGCGCAGATTCTGCTCGATCTTGGCATCAAAAGTATGGTCCTGCTTTCGAACTCGCCAACGCCAAAGATCGTTGGCCTCGAAGGCTACGGCCTCAACCTCGTTGCACGCCGGGCGATTGACGACCAATGAAAAACCCAATTCATATCCTCGTCGTAGAGGGCCGCTTCTATCACCACATCTCCAACCAGCTCATTGCCGGCGCGGAAATGGCGCTCAGGGAGCAGGGCGCGACCTGGGAAGTTGTCATGGTGCCCGGAGCGCTCGAAATCCCGCAAGTGCTGGCGGCGGCTGTCGAGGCCGGACTGTTCGCCGATACGGCGGCCACGCGGTTCCACGGGTTCGTGGCGCTTGGCTGCGTCATTCGCGGGGAGACCTCCCATTACGACATCGTCGCGGGCGAGTCCGCACGCGCGCTCATGACGCTTGCAACGACCTACAGCATTCCGCTGGGGAACGGGATATTGACTGTCGAGAACGAAGAGCAAGCTGTTGCGCGCGCGTCCGTGACAGGCAAGAATAAGGGCCGCGATGCTGTCGAGGCTTGCCTCGAAGTCCTGCGTCACAAACGCGACTTCGCCAAACGGGCACTGTGAGTATACTTATCGCGCCGGCATGTGCCGGGTTGAGATCTGAAAGCCTGGTCATGGATTGTAAGAATGAGGGCGCAGCTGGCCCGGAGGCCTGCGCGCCACCGGTTCCGTCCCGGACGCGCGCGCGGCTGGCCGCCGTGCAAGCGCTTTATCAAATGGACCTGACCCAGCGCGATCTGAGCCAGGTTCTCGACGAGTTTATTTCCCATCGCTTCAATACGGTCGAGATTTACGAGGGCGCCGACCGGAGCTTTTTCCGCGATGTCGCGTCTGGCGTTGCTCACGGCCAAGCCAAAATTGACAGCGAGATTGCCGGGCACTTGGCCGAAGGCTGGCGCTTATCGCGTATCGACAGCATTATGCGCGCGATTTTGCGCTCAGGCGTCTACGAGCTTCTTGAGAAGAGGGACGTGCCCGCGCGCGCAATCCTCAACGAATATGTCGAGATCGCCCGCGATTTCTTCGGCGGCGAAGAGCCGGGCGTCGTGAACGGCGTGCTGGACCGGGTGGCACGCAAAGCACGCCCCGATGAGTTCGGGCGGAAGGCGCCAAAAGGGCCAGCCTAAGGCCCGGAGTGGAATTGACAGTCACTGCATGACATTTGACCGCAACGCCCCTCACCCTGTCCCTCTCCCCATGGGAGAGGGGACGCCCTCTCAATTGCTGCGAGCGGACTCCCTCTCCCATGGGGAGAGGGATGGGGTGAGGGGCGGAACGCCGAGAGAAGTATGACCCATGCGCCGCTTGGGCGAAATCGCGCTGATCGCCGAATATCTGGCGCCGCTGGCGGCTCATCCGGGCGCCTTCGGCTTGAAGGATGACGCCGCGCTCTTGACGGGGCTACCGCCGGCTGGGCTCGTGGTCACCGCCGACGGGCTGGTTGCCGGCGTGCATTTCTTCGAGGACGACGATCCGGGCGACGCCGCTTACAAGGCGCTGGCGGTCAACGTCTCCGACCTTGCCGCGAAGGCCGCGCGGCCCATCGCCTACACCATGACGCTGGCCCTCGGCGAAGCGCCCACGGAGGACTGGGCGCAGCGTTTCACCGCCGGCCTTGCCCGTGCGCAAGCCAAGTTCGGCATTGCGCTCATCGGCGGCGACACCGTCACCGCGCGGGGCGCGTGGTGGATTTCCATCACGGCTTTCGGTGAGGCGAGCGCTCGCGGCCTCGTTCCGCGCGGCGGCGCCAAGGCTGGGGACGCTCTCTATGTGAGCGGAACGCTGGGCGACGCGGCGCTCGGCCTTCAGGTGCGATTGCATGAAGCGGCGTTCGGGGCGCATCTCCTGCCAGCGCAGCGGGAGTTTTTGCTCGCGCGCTACCTCTATCCGGAGCCGCGGCTGGAACTGGCGGCGGCGCTCGCGGGGCAAGCTTCGGCGGCGATGGATATATCCGATGGGCTGGTGCTCGACCTTTCCCGAATGTGCCAGGCGTCGCAGGTCTCGGCCGAGGTTTTGGCCGGGGCAATCCCGCTTTCGGAGGCCGCCCGCGCCATCGTGGCGAATGACGGCGATGCGATGAAAACCATTTTGACCGGCGGCGACGACTACGAGATTTTGGCCGCGGTCCCGCCTGAGCGGGCGCCTGCGTTCGAAGCCGAGTGCCTTGCGGCGGGCGTGCCGGTGACGCGCATCGGAGCCATGGCCGGCGCAGCGGGCGCGCCAAGGTTCAAGGCCGCAGACGGATCGGAGCTTAGTTTTACGGCTAAGGGCTTCGAACATTTCACGGTATAATATCAGATCCGGCTGATCGCTTCGCATAGCTTGGGCAAAAGACCCCCTCACCCCAGCCCTCTCCCCAAGGGGAGAGGGAGTTCCGGCGTGCCCGCTGAGAGGACGTCCCCTCGCCCCTTGGGGAGAGGGACAGGGTGAGGGGGTCTTCGCGAACTGCTCAACCGGATCTTGCATAACCCGGGCCGGCGGGGAGCATTCCAGTTAGCGCAAAAGTTCGCCGATGGCCGCCTCGATGCCGTCGAGCGTGAGCGGGAACATGCGCTGCGCCATGATCTGCTGGATGAGCTTCACGGACTGGGTGTGATCCCAATAGCGCTCCGCTAGCGGATTGAGCCAAACGGCGTGCTTATAGATGTTGAGCACGCGCGCGAGTCAGACCTGGCCCGCCTCCTCGTTCCAATGCTCGACGGAGCCGCCGGGGACCATGATCTCGTAGGGGCTCATGGCGGCGTCGCCGACGAAAATCACTTTGTAATCCGCTGGATAGGTGTTCAGCACCTCGTAGGTTGGGACGCGCTCCTCAAAGCGCCGCCGGTTCTTCCGCCACACGCTTTCATAGAGGCAATTATGGAAGTAATAATACTCCATGTGCTTGAATTCGGATTGCGCGGCGGAGAACAGCTCCTCGCATTCGCGGATGTGGTAGTCCATCGAGCCGCCCACATCGAAGAACAGCAGCACCTTCACCGTGTTGCGCCGTTCGGGCCGGAATGCGATGTCGAGGTAGCCTTTGTGGGCAGTGCCCTTGATGGTGTTGTCGAGGTCGAGTTCTTCGGCGGCGCCAGTCCGCGCGAAGCGGCGCAGGCGGCGCAGCGCGAGTTTGATGTTGCGCGTGCCAAGCTCCACTTGGCCGTCGAGGTCCTTGTAATCGCGGCGGTCCCAGACCTTCACGGCGCGGAAATTGCGGTTCCCGTCCTGCCCGACGCGCACGCCTTCCGGGTTATAGCCATAAGCGCCGTAGGGCGAGGTGCCGCCGGTGCCGATCCATTTCGATCCGCCCTGGTGCCGGCCTTGCTGCTCCGCGAGGCGCTTTTTCAGCTCCTCCATGATCTTGTCCCAGCCGCCCAGCGCCTGGATCTGCGCCTTCTCCTCTTCGGTGAAGAGGCGCTCCGCAAGCACCCGCAGCCATTCCTCGGGGATATCGGCCGAAATCCCTTCGATCGCGCTGTCGAGGCCCTTGAAGACATGGCCGAAAACACGGTCGAATTTGTCAAGATGGCGCTCGTCCTTCACAAGCGAGGCGCGGGAAAGATAATAGAAATCGTCGATGCGCTTGCCGGCGATGCCAACATCCACCGCGTTCAGGAAGGTGAGATATTCCTTCACGCTCACCGGGATGCCGGACTTTTTCAGCTCGTAGAAAAAGTTGAGGAACATGGAACTCTACTTTCGCCCAGGCCCGAACGGCAGCCACGAGCCTTTGGCTTTGGGCTTTTCGGTCTCGGGGGCCGTCTGCACCGGGCTGCCTTGCTTGCCTGCTTCCAGGCTCGCAAGCCTATCGAGAAGCGAGCCGCTCCTTTCGCGCTGTTTTGCGTCCGGTGCCGGCTCATCGGCACGCGGCAAGGCCTTCTTGCGCGCTTTTGCCACCGCAGCCGGCTTCTGCGGCGGGTCCTCCTCCGCGAGCGTTGCGGCGCCGGTAACGAGATCGCGCAGCCGCATTTCGCGCTCCTTTGGCCGCGCATCCTGGCTTGCAGCCTTTCGCCTGCGCGAGGAGGTTGGGCTTGCCTGGCCATAATTGCCGCCGGAATAGGCCGAGGCCGGCAGCAGCAGAGCCCGCAACGGCTCTTCGGGCTCGCTTACCGCCGCGGCGGCGCTTGGACCGGCACGGAGCGGGGCAAGCTGCTTATGTTCCGGCGGGGTGATTTTGGCCTGCACAAATTGAAGCCCCGCGATCAAGTACGCGATACAGACGACGAGCGCTTGCCGCGCCCAATGCACAACGCCGCTCGAAGTTTCGCGGAACTGTTCGGCCCGGCGCTCCAGCTCAAGCCGCGCCAAGAATTGCCTGCCCTTTTCGGATAGTTCGGGCGCGCGCGAGAGCAGCTCGGCATAGCGGGCGCGAAGCTCCTGCGCTTCCAGCACGAACTCGTAATGGCGCTTCAGGCTTTGGCCGCCCTGCCGGGCAAGGCCGCCCGCGCGCTCGAAAGCCGTGGCGAACTGGCCCGGCATGCTGGCGCGGGCGCGGCGCAGCTCTTCTGCGGCAGCTTTCAGCCCCTTCGAAGTCACGACGCGGGCTAAGTTTTGAGCGGTCGCTACTGCGTCGCCAAGCAGGCTGCGGATTTCGCGCAAGCCCATGGCGGTGCCCTTGAGGAGGCCCAGAGGGATTTCGACAAACTCGCGGGCCGTGGGGAAGCGGCTCATTTCAAGCTCGGCCGCGATGGCACGCCCGGCTTCCGCCTTGAAGGTGAGCGCATCCTCGTGCGCGATGGCGAGCCGCAACCCGACGGGATCGCTGCTGGCGGGCTCCCCGCCGTCCCTGAACAGGAGCGCGCGCGCTTCCGCCTGAAATACCTCGAAAGCTTTGGCGTCCGCGAATTCCGGGCCAAGCTCCTGGATGCCGTCCATCAGAAAGATTTCCGACGCCGCCCAGAAATCCCGCCGGATTTGAAGGATTTCCGAAAGCGCCAGCATGTCCGGCACGCCGAAAGTCTGCTGGAGCTTTTTCTTGGCGGCGTTGACACGTTCGAAATAGCTGCTCTGGGCCTCGATTGCGTTCAAGAGGCTGCGCACATCCGCCCGCAAAGTTTCCTCGGGCTGGCCCCGATTGGAACGGTAATTGCCCTCGGCTGTGGGGCGGAGGGAAGCCCGCGTTCTGATGGTTGCGAAGACCGGGCCGGCCTCATCGATAAGGCCAGTCGCATCGTTGAGCAGCCGCTCTTGCCTCGAACCGTCGCGGCGGCGGAAAATACTATATAGCAGCCAAAGCAGGAAGCTGACGCCCAGCCAGAGCGCCATCACTGCTGCCAAGGATGAGAATATCTTCATCGGTTAGCCTTCCCGCCCCGGATCGTGTGAAGACATCGCCGAACCGGTTGAAACGCTTGAAGTCCGGGCCGCAGCGTCGTCCCCCCGGGGGCGGGGTCCCCAATAAACGCTTGTTCCCGCGGCAGAAATTGATTCCAGCTTTCGCGGGGATGACGCTGCGGAGTCTTCGCGAAAACT
>JBKQNN010000252.1:0-5472 GCA_052145975.1 Rhodomicrobium sp.
ACGCCAGCAAATGCATGCCAGCCGTCTTCGCCGCTTTCTCGTCGAAAGTCATTGTGCGTGCGCAATTCGCGCGATGAGCGGACCGTTCGATCAGGCAATCGGCAAAATCGGCGTTCGACTGGGAATAGCGGCGCAAGGCACTCATAACAATTTCAGCATTTTCAACGCAAAGCGTGCGAACGCGCAGCAGCCTATCGAGAACCGCGACGGTTTCAGCTTTGGTTGCCGCATAGCACCCTTGCATCACCCAAACCAATTCCACGATTGAAACCAGGGAGACGAAGCCCGGCTCGGCATCGGAAAGCCCCTCGATGAGCGCGGTGGCTTTGGGCGTTTGGATGGCGTCATCCTGAGCGATGTAGCGGACCAGAATATTCGTATCCAATCCGATCATTTTTGCCCGGCTCCGCGGGCCGCGATGACCTCATTCATCTGCTCGATGCTGACCGTGGCGCGTGGCTTCCGCAGCATGCCCTTCAAGGATTGAACCTCATCGGTGGCGGCAACGATCAAATATTGCCCCTCCTCGATTTGGACGAATTCGACACGGCTTCCGGTTTCCAGGCCAAGCGCAGCCCGCACCGGCGCCGGAATTGTGATTTGCCCTTTGGAAGTGACTGTGGCAGTGGCCATGGCTTGCCTTATGCTTTTTGGCTTTCCTTACTATATGGTAAGGAACAGAAAAGTCAAGGAAAACACCCTGCTTACTTCGCCTCGCTGCGAAATCTCCTACAACTCCCGGATTTTGCCTTCCGCCGTTGCCGCTTCTCAAGCGGCAACGGGCGTTTTAAGTGCGGCTTCGAACTGTTCGAGCGCCCAGTTCGCGTCCTGCCGCGCGATGACGAGCGGCGGCGAAACGCGGATTGTGTCGCCATGCGCGTCCTTGCACAGGATGCCGCGGCGCTGCAGCGCTTCGCAATAGCGGCGCGCTCCGCCTGCGTCCGGATGCAACTCGACGGCCAGCATCAGCCCGCGCCCCCGCACTTCCTTCACCGCCGGGCTCAAAATGGCGCGCAACCCCTCCAGCATATACGCACCTTGCTCCGCCGCGTTCTCAACCAAGCCTTCCTCCGCGATCACGCGGAGCGCAGCGCGGGCGACGGCGCAAGCCAGCGGATTGCCGCCAAAAGTGCTGCCATGCTCGCCGGGCTTGATAACGCCGAGATTTTCGACGCTCGAAAGCACGGCGGAGACGGGATAGAACCCGCCGGAAAGCGCCTTTCCGAGCAGTGTCATGTCCGCCTCGACGCCTTCGTGCTCCTCGGCGAGAAGCTTACCGGTGCGGCCGAGCCCGGTCTGGATTTCGTCCAGGATGAAGATGACGCGCCTGGCCGCGCAAAGCTCGCGGGAGGCGCGCACATAGCCCGCAGGGGGAATGATGACACCGGCTTCGCCTTGAATCGGCTCCATCAGCACGGCGGCAGTGTTAGGCCCGATCGCCTGCTCAAGGGCCTCGATATCGCCGAAGGGCACGATCTTGAAGCCGGGCGTGAAGGGGCCAAAGCCGGCTCTCGCCGTGGGGTCGGTCGAAAAGCTCACCACGGACACGGTGCGGCCGTGGAAATTGCTGGCGAAAACAACGACTTCTGCGTCGCCGTCCGGCACGCCCTTGATCTCGTAGGCCCATTTGCGCGCCACCTTGATCGCGGTCTCGACGGCCTCCGCGCCCGTGTTCATCGGCAGCACCTTGTGCGAGCGCGTGAGCTTGCAAAGCTCCTCGCAGAACGGGGCGAGCTGATCGTTGCGGAAGGCGCGCGAGGTAAGCGTCAGCCGCGCGGATTGCGCCACGAGCGCCTCGCGGATCTTCGGATGGCAATGGCCCTGGTTGACGGCGGAATAGCCGGCCAGGCAATCGAGATAGCGGTTGCCCTCCACATCCCAAACCCAGATGCCCTCGCCGCGGCTTAAGACGACGTCTAGCGGTTTGTAGTTGTTGGCCCCGAATTCGTTCTCGGCTTCGATGAAATCTTGAGGGGTGGAAAAGGCGTGGGCGTTGCCGAAGAAGCTGTCCAGGGCCATGTGCGCTATCCTTTCGGAATGTCGGGGGAAATGCTTTTAAGGTCGAGCCGCAGCGTCATGCAGTAAGCGCCGCCGCCCGACATGATGAACGGGCGCAGAGGCACCGGCTGGGTGTTGTAGCCGCGCTCTTTGAGCACGTCCGTGAGCCGTTGCGCAGGTTCGGCCATGACGATCTCGCGCCCGATGCTGACGGCGTTGACGGCGAAGCGCTTAGCATCTTCATCGCTTGCCTCGATGAGCGCATCCGCCGCAACGCGGTCCTTGATGGCGGCAAGCGACATCTTCGAGAATGCCGGAGGATAGTAAAGAATCTCCCCGCCGCTCAAAACCGCGAAGCAGGTGTCGAGGTGGTAGAATTGGCCCGAAACGAGTTCCAGCGGAATGACGGGTGCTGCGAAATAGTCCTTGATGGCCGCAATCGCGTCGAAGGAGGACCTTGGACCGAAGCCCGCCCAGAAAAGCTGCCGCGAAGCGTCCCAGATGCAATCGCCCGCACCCTCCTGCCAGCAGCTCTTCGGCGCCCTGGCCACCTCCCACAGCAGCCCCTGGTCCTTAAGGCGCAGGAATTGGTCGAAGAAATGCCGCTCCTCGCCCTGCCGCTCGTGATAGCGGAAGCGGGCGGCCATGGCGCGGCCGTTCAGCACGACCGCGGCATTTGCGGGGAAGACCATGTCCGGGAGCCCCGGCACACCTTCCATGATGGTGACGCGCGCGCCGGCTTCCCTGAGTGCCGTGGCCAGCTTCGCTTGCGCCTCGCGCGCCTGTGCCCGGTTCTGGGCCTCGTTCAGCCGCCAGGCTTCCGGCGTCATCCAAGGGTTAATCTTGTAAGACACCTCGAAGTGGCTCGAGTCCGTCATAAGAAATGTTGGCGTCTCAGGCATTGTCCCCGTTCCAGCTGATATTCGAGCAAAGCTCAGGATAATAATCGCCCGGATTCTGCTGACGTTGCAGTTTGCAACTTGCACAAAACGTGCCATATCGGGAGCAATATGCTACGCCGGCTTAGCAATGTGCACCTTATGGACATGGATGAGACCGATAGGAAACTTATCGAGCTTTTGCATAAAAATGCAAGGCTGCCCGTGGCTTCGCTCGCCGCGATCCTTGGCGTTTCGCGCGCGACGGTTCAAAAGCGGCTCGACCGCCTGACCGGGGAGGGGACGATCACGGGCTTTACGGTCACGACCAGCGCCGGGGCTGAGCCGGGCCGCGTGCGCGCCATCATGATGGTCGAGATCGAGGGCGAGCGCTCCGAGACGGTGTTGCGGGCGCTGCGGCGCTTTCCCGAGGTGGTGGCGGTGCATACCACGAACGGGCGCTGGGACCTGGTGGTGGAGCTGAGAACGGATGGGCTCGATACGTTCGATAAGGCGCTCCGCCGCATCCGCGAGATGAAGGGCATCGCCAGCTCCGAGACGAGCCTCCTGCTTTCGACGCACCGCAGCTAGCGCGGGTTGGGAGCAGACAGTTGGGCTGTCAACCGGAACTTCTCATGCCGGTGGGAAAGCAGGAGTGGCACGAATTGGCGTACTGTAGCCGTGCCACGAATTCGACGCTGGGGCGCGCCGGTTTCGAGTGGATCGCCCCACCTTGTCTCAACAATGGAGTTCTTCGATTTGCGGCCAATGGAAGCACTCTGACGCCACCCCGCGCTTAGCACCGTATTTGGCTTTGTGATGCGTCAAAAAGGAAACCCATTCTGTCTTTAGGATCGACCAGAAGAAATCAGGCACAACATATGAACGCTCTTGGCGCCATTACATTGTTGATTGCACTGATCGCTTGGGGCATTGCTCTTATGGCTTGGATCGGAGCCGTAGTCGCGTGGTTCGTCTGTGCCTATCATATTTTGATGGGCGCCATTAGTTGATTTCAATCGAAGCCACCGCTATCGCGGATCATGGCGAATTTGTTTTGGTTTCGCAATGGAGTGGCTGGCCTGCGCGACGCATGGCAAAGCACGATACCCCTCGTTGCATACCATCGTCAGAAGTCGATTAAGGCGATGATTACCTTTATAGGCTTCGGTGTAATCTTTATGCTCGCCGGCGGCATTGGCGCGAGCCTTTGGAATTTGCTGCCAATTGGTAACCGCTAGAGCGAACAGCCCGTTAGAATAAGGCTCGTCGCTTTCGGGCCCGGAATCGCGGGAATGCTTATCGGCTGGCGTCTGGCTCCCCTTGCGCGGCGGCGCGGGCATAGATGGCGGCGATCTTATCCGCATAGAGAAGGCGCCAGCCGGGCAAAGCCTCCATCGCGGTCTTGGCGGGCGAGGCCGCGTTCAGGATTGCCCACTGAATGCCGCGCTGCTCAAGCGTTTGCACGATGCGCTCGCGATTGGGCCGGACCAGCTCCGCATATTCGGCAAGAAACTTGTCCCCGTACAGCTCCGCCCTGCCGTCGATGAAGGGGCGCACGCCATGGAAGATGAGAAAGCCGCCAAAATTGTACTCGTTCAGTACCGGCGTGCGGGCCAGCGCAGCCGGCACGTGAGCGAAGGCCGCGCCGGGCCAGGTGAAGCCATCCTCGCGCACAATCGGATGAGCGAGGCGGAAACCCGTCAATGCAATCGCGGCCGTGAGCGCGATGGCGATAGCGAGAGCGGGCTTCCCCGCCGGTGCCGCACGGAGGGGCTGCAGCCGCCCCAAGGCAGCTCCCAGCGGCCCGGCGAAAAGAAGCGAGCCCGCAACGCCGAACAGCATCTGATGGCGCGTATGCTGCAAGGCGAGATGAAGCAGGCCGATCAGTATCAGGAGCCGCAAGACGGGCACCCGCACGCCGCGCGAAAAGCCAACGTACAAGGCAGCCATCAGCGCAATTTCGAGCGGCGGGATGCTTTGGAAATTGGGGCTCTGCCATTCGTCGATGAAGCCGAGGCCCTTCATGGTCATCAGTTCGGCGGGGAAGACGAGCCCGTGCCAGCCATGCGGCGTGATCGTGGCCGCCACGGTGGCGCAAGCCAGGAACAGGCCCCATTTGCGCGCTGCATGCTGCCACTGCGCGCCGGCCGCGATCGTGGCCTCAAGGGCGAAGGCGCAGGCCAGGGCGAGCCCAAAGATGAAGCTGCCGTGGAGGTTGGCCCAGAGCGTCATCGAGGGCAGCAGGAGCCATGGCACGCGCCGCCGCTCCGCTGCGATCAGAAGTGCCGCCGTCCAGATCTCGATCAGCGGAAGTGCCAGGATGTGGGGCCGCGCGAGCAGCGAGCCGGCGATGCAGCCCGCGCCGGTGAGAAGTGTCAGGCTTGCGGACAGGGGATCGAGCCAGCGCGATAAATGCCGCGCCAGCAGCCCGAGCGTCAGGGCCAGCGCGCCCCCGCAAAGGATCGTCACCCCGCTCCAGCCGCCAAGCCGGTAGGCGGCGGCCATGACAAGCTCGGAAAGCCACTCATGCGCGACCCACGGCGCGCCGGCGAAGGTGTAGGAGAACGGATCGGTGCTGGGCACGGCCCGGTGC
>JBKQNN010000253.1:0-3977 GCA_052145975.1 Rhodomicrobium sp.
GGAGGCGGTCTTCGAGATCGCCGGCCAGCTCAACCGCGGTGCCGCCTTGATCGCCTCAAAGGCCGAACGCGAAGAGCTGGCCGCGCTCAACCTGACCGCAGGCAAGCGCGCCAAGGCGTCTACGGCCTATGCCTCGGCGCTTGCCTTTCTTGCCGCAGGCGCCGCGCTTCTGGCGGAGGACTGCTTGGAGCGGCGGCATGAACTTGCCTTCGCTTTGGAGATAAACCGGGCGGAATGCGAGTTCTTGACCGGCGATCTGGCGGTGGCGGAGCAGCGCCTGGCGGCGCTTTCGAGGCACGCTGCGAGTACGATCGAGCAAGCGGCGGTTGCGTGCTTGCGCATGGATCTGTACCTTACTCTGGGTCAGAATGGCCGCGCTGTCGCCGCCGGTCTCGGTTACCTCCGGCATTTGGGTATCGACTGGCAGCCGCATCCGCCAGAAGAGGAAACGCGGCGCGAATACGAGCGGATCTGGGCAACACTCGGCAGCCGGGCGATCGAGGATCTCCTTGAGCTGCCTTTGATGAGCGATCCGGCATCGCTTGCGACCATGGATGTTTTGATCAAGCTCGGGTCGCCTGCCTTGTTTACAGATGCTAACCTGGCTTCCTTGGTAATCTGCAGCGCGGTTAATTTGAGCCTCGAGCGCGGCAACAGCGACAGCTCGTGCGTCGTCTATGCATGGCTCGGCCAAGCCGCCGGACCGCATTTCGGCAACTATGAGGCCGGGTTTCGATTCGGCCAGCTCGGCTATGAATTGGTCGAACAACGCGGGTCGAAGCGCTTCCAGGCGAGGACCTATTTGTGCTTTGGAGTTTTCATCATGCCTTGGATGAAACACGTCCGGGCTAGCCGTAATCTGCTGCGGCGCGCTTTTGAGGCCGCCAGCAAAAGCGGCGACCTCCCCGTTGCTGCGTACAGCTATAACAACCTGATATCGAACTTCCTTGCTGCGGGCGACCCGCTTATTGAGGTTCAACGCGAAGCCGGGAATGGTCTCGCGTTTGCGCAGAAGGCGCGGTTCGGCTTGGTCGTTGATATCATCACTTCGCAGCTCGGGCTAATCCGCACGTTGCGCGGGCTAACGCAGAAATTCGGTTCCTTTGACGATGAGCAGTTTGACGAGCTCCAGTTCGAGCGGCATTTGTTAAGTAAGCCAGAACTGGCTATAGGGGAGTGCTGGTACTGGATTCGAAAGCTGCAGGCGCGCTTCATCGCGGGCGATTATGCGGCAGCCATCGAGGCCTCGGAGAGGGCGCACCGGCTACTTTGGACGTCGCCGTCATTTATTGAGGTGGCAGAGTATCACTTTTATAGTGCGCTTTCCTACGCTGCGTCCTGCGATTCCGTCGCGGCCGGCCAGCGCCAGGAGCATTTGGAGGCTATGGCCGCCCACCAGCGGCAGCTCGAAATCTGGGCGGAGCATTGCCCGGAGAATTTCGAAAACCGTACCGCTTTGGTCAGTGCGGAGATTGCCCGCATCGAAGGCCGGCCCCTCGAAGCCGAGGGCCTTTACGAACGGGCCATCGAGTCCGCCCGCGCCAATGGCTTTGTCCACAATGAAGCGCTGGCCAGTGAGCTGGCGGGGCGCTTCTATCTTAATCGCAGCCTCAAGAAGAACGGCTTTGCACATCTGCACGACGCACGCGCCTGTTATGCCCTTTGGGGGGCCGATGGCAAGATGAAGCAGCTCGACCGGCACTATCCGCAGCTGGCCGCGCAGCAAACCCGTCTTGCGGCGAGCGCCGGCCCAGCGGTCCAGCAGCTAGATGTGGCGGCCGTAGTCAAGGCTTCGCAGGTGATGTCGGGAGAAATCGAACTGCCAAAGCTGATTGAAACGCTTGTGACAATTGCACTTGAGAATGCGGGGGCGGACCGCGGCCTCCTGATTCTGCCAGAGGGCTCAAATTTTCGGGTGGAAGTGGAAGCCCAGGACACAGGTGCTGGCATCGAGGTCAGGCTGAGCCGCTCCGCCATCAAGGAAGCGGCCTGTCCCGAGGCCCTCGTTAACTATGTGATACACACCCAAAAAAGCGTCATTCTCGACGATGGGTCGCGGCCCAGCGTGGATTTCGGCGACGCCTATTTGCGCGGCGGTCCTGCGCGCTCCGTATTTTGCCTCCCCTTGCTGAGGCGAGGCAAATTGGCTGGCGTGCTCTATCTCGAAAACACCCAGGCCACCTGCGCCTTCACGCCAGACCGGATCGCGGTCCTGGAGCTGCTTTCGGCGCAGGCAGCGATCTCGCTCGAGAAGGCCCGCCTATACGGCGATCTCAAGGAACGGGAGGCGCGGTTCCGGAGGCTCGCCGATGCCAATATCATCGGCATCATCTTTACCCTAGACAGCCAGATCATCGAGGCCAACGAGGCCTTTCTCGCCATGACGGGATATGACCGCGAAGACCTTCGTTCGGGGCGGGTTAGCTACACCGGGATAACCCCTCCCGAATGGCAAGCCGCCACCCGTCAGGCGATGGAGCAGCGCAAGGCAAGCGGAACTTGCCGGCCCTACGAAAAGGAATATATCCGAAAAGACGGCAGCCGCATCCCGGTGCTGGTTGGCGCGGCCCTGTTCGAGGGATCGGAAAACGAGGGCGTTGCGTTTGTTCTCGATCTCACCGAAGGCAAAGAGGCCGAGGAACGCCAGAAGGTGCTGCTGGACGAGTTGAATCACCGCGTGAAGAACACGCTCGCAACGGTCATGGCCCTGTCGGCGCAGACCTTCCGCACGGCAGAATCGCCCGAAACCTTCCGCACAGCGTTCGAGGGCCGGCTGCTGGCTCTGTCGCAAACGCACAATTTGTTGAACCGTTCCTGCTGGACCGGCGTCAGTTTGCGCGACATTCTGATGCAGGAGCTGGCTCCTTACGCCAGCGGGGATGGCGGCCGCTTCATGGTTGAGGGCGGCGACCTCAAACTCGGACCGGTGGTGGCCGTGGCACTCGGCATGGCCTTTCATGAACTCGCTACCAACGCTGTCAAATATGGTGCGCTGTCGGCGTCCAGCGGCAAGGTACGGGTTGCCTGGCAAACCTGCGCAGCTGGGCGGCTGCACCTGGAGTGGCAGGAGATGGGCGGTCCGCCGGTCTCGTCGCCCCGGCGGCGGGGGTACGGCTCCCGCCTGATCGAACAGGCGCTGGCCGGCGCCTTGGACGGAGAGGTCCGGCTTCAATTTCTGAGCGAAGGCGTGCGTTGCAGCGTGGACATGCCGGTGGACCGGCTGTCGATGCATTGAAGGAGGCTTGTATGGAACAAGAAGCCGGGCTTTCAGGACTAAAGATCCTCGTTGTCGAAGACGAGCCGCTAATTGCCATCGCCCTGGAAGATATGCTCACGGATTCCGGCTGCACCGTGGCCGGCCCGGCTGCAAGCCTCAAACAGGGGATGCAGTTGCTCGAAGAGGAAGCGGTCGATGGGGCGGTTCTCGACGTAAACCTTCGCGGCGAGTTGGTATTCCCTTTGGCCGATGCCCTGGCTGAGCGGTCCATCCCCTTCGTCTATGTAACCGGTTACGGCAATTTGCTACGCGCCTGCAATCACGGCCGTCCCATTCTCCAGAAGCCTTACAGCAATGAGCAATTGCTGAACATCATCGGCCAGTGGCGGTCCCCGTTATGGCTGGCCGCGGCCCACCCGTAACGGGTTCTTTGAGACAAGTGCTACGCCAGAGGAAAGGAGCAATTGGCCCGAAGTGCAAGCCCATCAACGGAGGCTGGATCAAATAGCTTAGGTTGCCGTCCAGCACGCAACACCGCCGTTTTGCAGACACGAGATCGCCTTACAGTAGTGGATTTGGACGATTCCGTGATCGCGAGCTGCATTGCATGCCGCCCCGCAACCGGCTTGCGAGCTTCGTGAACTTCCTAAGTTCAAGACAGAGCTGTACTGTTATTGTCAATTATCGTGTCGAGTAACAAATCACAACCTAAATATTTTCCAAGTATAACCGTTTTCTGTTTGTAGATATTTAAGCTTAC
>JBKQNN010000254.1:0-6296 GCA_052145975.1 Rhodomicrobium sp.
AAGGCAAGACGATCGTTTATTGCCTCGATCAAAAAGCAGGTCATCTAGCGCTCTTCGTTTCCTCGCGGGTGGCCAAAAACCAAGACGAGCAGTTCATTCAGCTTATCGATATTATCGACTGTCTTCCGCCTGGCCTCTTCGAGATGATTGTCACCCCGAACGATCACGGTGAGGCGAAATTAACGCCGGAAAGCAACGCTACCTTCGAGCCGCGAAGTCTCGACGACATCCGTGCTCTCGGCCGCAACAGTCCGGAGGACGACCGGGCCTTTCAAACGGTCGAACGGCTCTCCGAGCTCAATTACAACATTTACAGGACTTTCTTCCAGGCCGGCGTTCGCGCGCTCGCCAATAACCAGACAGCCGCCCTGGTACGCGATCTTCACCCCCTTCGGCTCAGCTACAGCCTCTTCACAAGAAAAAGCCCCGGGATGCAAGAGGTGGCGAAGCTTGCCGGCCCGGTTCGCGAGGCGCGGCAGCCGGTATCCGCAAGCAACCCGTTTTGGCAGGGGCAGGGCATGGTTTCGGCGCAGATCGAAGCTGTTCTTAAGGCCTTTGGCGAGGCCAGGGATGCAATGGTTGAGCAGCTTTTCTTCGCCATCTTCGGATCGCCCACCCTTCAAAGCCTCCTCCAAATGAGTGAAGCCGAGATAGCGACAAGACGCACGCCCGCACTAACCCACGACCGGATCGCCGCATGGGAGAAAGAAAAGTCGGAGCTGGCCGCCAAGCTCAATACAGGCACATTTGATGACGCCATTATCCGGGCAGCCCTATTCATCATCGGTTCCGTGGGCAGCATGGACTCAAAGACTGCCCTCACACTCAATGAAGCGAGGCAGTCGATGACGAGGCTCTCGCTGGTGGAATTTAAGGCGCTGGTGAGAACGCAGGCCTCTATCTTGCGGATTTACAGGGATCAGGCAGTTGAAGCTTTGCCTAATCTTGTCCCTTCGGAAGCAAAGCGAAAAGAGCTTCTACAAACAGTTCGGGCTGGTGCTCTTGCTATCGGCCCCATTCTGCCGGTCGAGGAGATGTGTCTATCGCGGCTGGCCGAGGTCCTTGGATTGAGCGGTGAGGCCTCGACTGAGAAAGCCCTCCGCGCCGCTCAGTGAGGTGAACTGACGTGCGCCACGGTCCGCCTTGCGGGCGGCTGCGAAAAGGAGCGTCTAAATGGAACGCATTATAGAAAACAAGACGTTCGACGAAATCCGCCCCGGTGACACGGCCTCGATGCAGCGAAACCTCGCCGCGATGGATCTTCGCGCCTGGTCAGTTCTTCTTGGCGACGGCAGCGCCGGCGGAGATAGCTCAAAGGAGGGATCGGCGGCGCTAGCAGCAGCACTTCTCTCGTCGCTGGCTGAGGCCCAGCTCCCGGGGCCTGGCTCGGCGATTTGTTCAATTACCCTCGACATGAAGCTTCCAATAAGGCCAGGCGCGACCAGGACGACGCTGTCGGTCAAGACGAAGCGGCCCGAGCGCGGCACGATTGTCCTTGATGGCCTTTGCGCCGATGCATCGGGCGCCATCATAGCAAATGCTGTCTTGGAGGTGGAGGCGCCGAAGTCCAAGCTAAGACGGAACACTACCGGGCATCTGTTGGACGGCCTCGTTGAGGAGTGCCGGGGGCTGAAACCGATGGTAACCGCCGTTGTCCACCCATGCAGCGCTGCCGCACTCGCGGGCGCTGCCGAGGCTGCAGACGATGGCCTGATCTTTCCAGTGTTTTTCGGCCCTGAGCAGGAGATCAAGTCCATCGCGGAGAAAGCAGCTCTGGATATCTCGCGCTTTAAAATCGTGAACACAACGGCCCCCGCAGAGTCCGCTCACCGCGCGGCTTTGGCTGCCGGGACGGGTGAAGTCCAAGCGCTGATGAAAGGAAGCCTGCATAGCGACGTGTTTCTGCATGGGGTGCTGGACAAGGACGCCAAACTGCGCACCGGGCGCCTCCTAAGCCACTGTGCGTTGATCGCAGCCCCCGTATATGCAAGGCGCATCATTGTCAGCGATGCGGCTCTCAACATTGCGCCAGACACGGATCAAAAGCGCTACATCTGCCAAAATGCGATTGGGCTCGCACGGGCGCTCGGAATTGAAATTCCGAAAGTCGCGATACTGGCGGCTGTCGAGACTGTGAATACGAAAATGCCGGCAACGACAGATGGCGCCATTCTCGCCAAGATGGCCGATCGCAGGCAGATAGTGGGCGGGATCGTTGATGGGCCACTCGATCTGGATGCGGCGGTCGATGCTGAAGCCGCGAGGATCAAACATATCGAGTCCCCTGTCGCAGGGTGCGCCGACATCCTCATCGTGCCAAACATCGAGGCGGGCAATGTGGTCTATAAAGACCTGGTCTTTATGGCTGACGCTCAATCCGCGGGCCTCGTAGTTGGCGCAAGAGTGCCTATCGTTCTCACGAGCCGCGCCGATAATGCGGAGGCTAGGCGCTTCGCGGCCGCAACCGCCGTGCTCTACGCAAATGCCGCTGCCCGCGATCCATCCATCCTAATGCCTGAGATTTCGGAGTAAGGCGTCATGGAAACCGGCATCGCCGTCGTCAATTGCGGTTCAACCAGTCTGAAATTCGCCATCTACGCTGCCCGGAGTGACAACGTGCACCTGCTCTACCGCGGCGTGATCGACAGCATGCAGACAGATCCTCACCTCGTCGTGAAGGATGAGGAGGGAAAGCCGCTGGGCGCGCATGAGTGGGGCGAGGGTCACGCAATCGATCACGGCAAAGCGCTCGGATATGCGTTCGAGTGGTGTGAGAAACATCTGCCGATGGTGAAGCTGACAGCAGCCGGTCACCGGGTGGTGCTCGGCGGCGAGCGCTTCCACGGTCCGGTGCTGATAGACGGTGGTGTACTCGACTATCTTGCATCGCTTGGGGCGATGGAGCCTTCGCATCAGCCCTATGAGGTGGCCGCGGCGCGCGCCATTGCGCGCAGCTTTCCGGGCTTGCACCAGGTGGCCTGCTTCGACTCCTCATTTCATCGGACGATGCCTGAGGTTGCCCAGATCTACGCTGTGCCGGAAGAATTGCGTAAGGCAGGCGTGCATCACTGGGGTTTCCACGGGATTTCCTATGATTACATCAGCCGGCAGATCCCCAAACACGCACCCGGCGCACGGCGAGTTATCGCTGCACATCTGGGTGGCGGCGCGAGCATGTGCGCGATGCTTGACGGAAAGAGCGTCGAAACGACCATGGGATTGGCCGCCCTTTCGGGGCTACCCATGACGACGAGGTCGGGAGACATCCCACCGGACGCTCTTTTCTACCTATTGCGCAGCAAGCTCTACGACCACGCCTCGCTCGAAAAGATACTCTATGAAAAATCAGGGCTGCTGGGTCTCTCAGAGACGAGCGGCGATATGCGTGAACTTGAAAACAATGACGATCCCAGAGCGAAACTTGCCTTCGATTACTTCGTCTACAGTATCGTAAAGTATACCGGCGCCTACGCCTCTGTTTTGAGAGGGTTGGACGCGCTCGTCTTTACCGCGGGGATCGGCGAAAACTCTGCCGAGGTCCGCGCTGCAGTATGCGGGAAACTTGATTGGCTCGGGGTGGCTCTGGACCGGGCCCAAAACGAAAAGAACGGGCCGAAAATCTCTTCCGATGACAGCCGCGTTTCGGTGTGGGTGATTCCCACAGACGAAGAGATGATGATCGCGCTGCATACCCAAGCACTGACGACGCCAAAGAAGGTTCTCAGCTAAGGCAAGTAAGGTAATGCACGTAACGGAATTCGATACTCTTTGTAAAAAGGCAGAGCGTGCTCCTATGCAAAAGCGCGGGTCCGTTGACAAGCTCAACTTACCCCGTTTGCCGGGCCGTACGCTGATGGCGGTTGTTATCTTCACCTTTGGCATTCTTGCCGATCTGGATTCGAACCGCGGCTTTCTTGTTCCCGCCGCAAACGCTCAGCCGCCTCAGGTCGAGGAAGACATTCAGAAGTTTAAAAAGGACTTCCAGAAGTTTCAGGGAGACGTCCAAAAGAAGTTCGAGTCTCTGATTGAGAAACTCCGCGGCAGCGAAATGCCTGAGGGAATTGCAAAATCGAACGGGAGGATCGAGGCGACGGAGATCGACGTCTCATCCAAATATGCCGGCCGGCTGGCAAGCGTGACCGTCGACGAAGGCGATGAGGTCAAAGCTGGACAGGTGGTGGCCCGCATATATTCACCCGAATACGAAGCTCAGCTTCGCTCCGCGCAGGCGAATGTGCTGGTCGCTAAAAGTGCATTGGCATCGGCTGAGGCTCAGGTCGCGCAGCGTAAAGCCGACCAGGTCTATGCGCAGAGCGACCTGGAACGCGGCAAGGAGCTTGTCAAACAGGGATGGCTGACCAAGCAAGTCTTCGATCAGCGCGTCGATAAAGCGGATTCGGCAAATGCCACGCTGCTGGCTGCAGAAAAGCAATGCGATGTGGCAAAATCCGCTGTCCAATCCACCGAGGCCCAGGTGGACCAAGTTAGCGCGATCGTGGCGGATCTTACGCTCCTCTCGCCGCGCGACGGCAGGGTCCAATACCGGCTCCATCGCTCAGGCGAGGTCGTCAACGCTGGAACGGCAATTATTCAGATCCTCGATTTGAACGACGTCTACATGACGATATATCTGCCCGCGGGCCAAGCCGGAAAGCTCGCGCTTGGGGACGAGGCTCGCATGATCCTCGATCCGTACCCGGACCTCGTAATCCCGGCACATGTGAGCTTTGTCGCCACGGAAGCGCAGTTTACGCCGAAACCTGTCGAAACGGGCACGGAGCGGGAGAAGCTTATATTCCGCATCAAGCTTCAGGTCGATCCTGAGGTGCTAAGCAAATATCATGCTCACGTGAAGACCGGCATTCGCGGCATGGGCTTCGTCCGCACCAGCCCTTCCGTTTCCTGGCCAGATAATCTCGCGGTGAAGCTTCCCAATGGCTGATGATTTTGTAGCCAAGGTCGAGCGCGTTACCCACCGTTATGGGAAAACGCTTGCGCTTGACAACGTCACCTTGGACATCCCGGCCTGCGAGATGATCGGAATGATCGGGCCGGATGCCGCCGGCAAGTCGACGCTGCTCGGGCTTATCGCGGGCGTGCGGATCATCCAGCAAGGCCAGGTCATCGTCTTCGGCGGCAATATGGCCGGCCAGAAATATCGCAATTCGCAAATTGGGCGGATTGCCTACATGCCACAAGGCCTCGGCAAAAATCTTTATCCGACGCTCAGCGTCTTTGAAAATATCGACTTCCATGGGCGGCTGTTCGGCCTATCGCACGCTGAACGGCAGCGCCATATGGGCGAGCTGCTCAAGGCGACAAGCCTCGATCCCTTCTTGGATCGCCCGGCCGGCAAGCTCTCCGGCGGCATGAAGCAAAAGCTCAGCCTTTGCTGCGCTTTGATCCACGATCCTGACCTGCTCATCCTTGACGAGCCCACCACGGGTGTCGATCCGCTTTCCCGCCGGCAATTCTGGGAGCTGATCGCCAACATGCGTGCCCGGCGTCCTGGGATGAGTGTGCTGGTGGCGACCGCTTACATGGACGAGGCGCAGCAATTCGACTGGCTCTGCGCCATGTACGGTGGCAAGGTCATTGCGGCCGGGAAAACCTCCGAAATCTTGCAAAAGACAGGAGAGAAAACCCTTGAGGCGGCCTTCATCGATCTGCTGCCGGAAGAGAAGCGTGCAGAACACAGGCCGGTCGAAGTGCGGCCGCGGACCTTCGACGACTCCGGACCACCTGTCATCGAGGCCGACGGCCTTACGCAACGGTTCGGCAATTTCACAGCGGTGGACCATGTGAGCTTCCGCATCCAGCGCGGCGAGATCTTTGGCTTTCTGGGCTCGAACGGCTGCGGCAAGTCCACGACAATGAAAATGCTGACAGGTCTTCTGCCGGCGACAGAGGGGACATCGAAGCTGTTCGGCAAGCCCATGCAGGCGGACGACATGCAGGCGCGCCTCAATGTCGGCTACATGACGCAAGCGTTCTCGCTTTATGATGAACTCACCGTCCGGCAAAATCTCGAGCTTCACGCGCATCTCTATCATCTGCCTTCGAATGAGATTGACGGCCGGATCAAGGAACTGCTTGAGCAATATCACTTGGAAAATGTTGCCGGCGAGCGTCCGGAGAGCTTGCCGCTCGGCGTAAAACAGCGGCTCCAGCTTGCCGTGGCCGTTTTGCATCGCCCGCCTATGCTCATCCTCGATGAGCCGACCTCAGGGGTGGACCCAGTTGAACGGGACGAATTCTGGCGCACGCTCATTCATCTGTCGCGTGACGAAGGCGTC
>JBKQNN010000255.1:0-4519 GCA_052145975.1 Rhodomicrobium sp.
GCCGGGGCGCAGGGAAACGCCGCCGCGCTCGGAGATGAATCCCGGCAGGGTGGCGTGGGTCTTGACGTCCACCGGCTTCGGGTAGGCCGCCGTGTGGCAGAAGGACTGCATCACCAGATCGGCGGAGAAGCCCATGCAGGCGAGATCCTTCATCTCGTCGCGGGTCATCGGGCCGGTGGTATCCTGCGAGCCGACGGTGGTCATCCTGGGCTCGCAATAGGCGCCCGGACGCACGCCCTTGCCCTCGGGCAGACCGCAGGCGCGGCCCACGATCTTCTGCGCCAGCGTGTAGCCCTTGCCCGTGTCCGCGGGCTGTGAGGGCAGGCGGAACAGCGTCGAAGGCGGCAGGCCCAAGGCGGCCCGCGCTTTGGCAGTGAGGCCGCGGCCGGCGATCAGCGGAATGCGGCCACCGGCGCGAACTTCGTCGAAAATGACATCCGACTTGACCTTGAACTCCGCGATGACTTGGCCGTCCTTCAGCGCTTTGCCTTCGATGGGGCGCAGTTCGATAACGTCGCCCATCTCCATCTTGGAGACATCCAGCTCGATCGGTAGCGCGCCGGCATCCTCCATGGTGTTGAAGAAGATCGGCGCGATCTTGGCTCCGAGGCAGACGCCGCCGAAGCGCTTGTTCGGCACATAAGGGATATCTTCGCCTGTGAACCATAGCACGGAATTGGTGGCGGATTTGCGCGAAGAGCCCGTGCCAACCACGTCGCCCACGTAAGCCACGAGATGGCCCTTGGCGCGCAAGCTTTCGAGCAGCTTGAGCGGCCCAACCTTGCCGGGCTCATCCGGCACGATGCCGGGGCGCGCGTTCTTCAGCATGGCCAGCGCGTGCAGCGGGATATCGGGGCGGCTCCAGGCGTCCGGCGCCGGAGAGAGGTCGTCGGTATTGGTCTCGCCGCCGACTTTGAACACGGTGACGGTGAGGCTTTCCGGCACGCCGGGACGCGAGGTAAACCACTCGGCATCGGCCCAGGACTGCATGACGGCCTTTGCGTGACCGGCACCGGGATTGCCGGATTCGGCCAGCGCCTTCACATCGTTGAAATAGTCGAACATCAACAGCGTGTTCTTCAACGCGTGCGCAGCCGTGGCGCCGCATTCGGCGCAAGCCAGGAGGTCAATCAGCGGCTTGATGTTGAAGCCGCCCAGCATGGTGCCCAGGAGCTCTGTCGCGCGAACCTTGGGGATCGCCGGGCACGCTTCCTCGCCCTTGGCGACTTTCGCCAGGAATTCGGCCTTGACGTTGGCCGCATCGTCCACGCCCGCCGGTACGCGGTTGGTGATCAGTTCCACCAGGAAGGCTTCCTCGCCCGCAGGCGGATTTTTCAGCAGGCCAACGAGTTCGCCGGTCTGCTGCGGGGTCAGCGGCAGGGGTGGAATCCCGAGGGCGGCGCGTTCGGCGGCGTGGGCACGGTAGGCTTCGAGCATAGTCAAATCCTTTGAAGTGGGAGGGAATGGCTGTTGCTTCTTCTGATAACCATTCCCCGCCGGTCAATCCTTTTTACGCCAGAGTAGCCAACGCCGCGTTCAGGGTGGCGCTGGGACGCATGGCTTTCGAGGTCTTCTCGAAATCCGGGAGATAATAGCCGCCGGTATCCACGGGCTTGCCCTGGGCCGCGATCAGCTCGGCATTGATTTTCGCCTCGTTCTCCGTGAGAGTCTTGGCCAGCGGCGCAAACCGCGCCTGCAGGTCCGCGTCCTTAGTCTGCGCGGCCAATGCCTGGGCCCAGTACATTGCCAGGTAGAAGTGGCTGCCGCGGTTATCGATCTCGCCCACTTTGCGGGCTGGCGAGCGGTTGTTTTCGAGGACCTTGGCGTTGGCCTGGTCCAGCGTCTCCGCCAGCACCTTGGCCTTTTCGTACTTGAACACCTGCGCCAGATGTTCGAGCGATACGCCGAGCGCCAGAAATTCGCCAAGCGAGTCCCAGCGCAGATAGCCTTCTTCCTGGAACTGCTGCACGTGCTTCGGTG
The DNA here is from genome assembly GCA_052145975.1 of Rhodomicrobium sp. Classification (GTDB taxonomy): domain Bacteria; phylum Pseudomonadota; class Alphaproteobacteria; order Rhizobiales; family Rhodomicrobiaceae; genus Rhodomicrobium. Next base: position 1,981 of record JBKQNN010000255.1, read on the forward strand.
CCGAACCGCCAGCACCCGTCTCGAACAATCCGCCGCCATCCATCAGGGGCACGATGGACAGCATCTTGGCGCTGGTGCCGAGCTCCAGGATCGGGAACAGATCGGTGAGGTAATCGCGCAGCACGTTGCCGGTGACGGAAATCGTGTCCTGGCCCTTGCGGATCCGATCCAGCGAAAACTGCGTGGCTTCTTCGGGCGTCATGATGCGGATGTCGAGGCCGCTGGTATCGTGGTCCTTCAGGTAGCGCTCCACCTTGGCGATAATCTGCGCATCGTGGGCGCGGTTCTTGTCCAGCCAGAATACAGCGGGCGTGTTGGAGAGCCGGGCGCGGCTGACGGCTAGTTTGACCCAATCCTGGATCGGAGCGTCCTTCACCTGGCACATGCGGAAGATGTCGCCCTGTTCCACCTTCTGTTCGAGCAGCACCTTGCCGGAGGCATCGACCGCACGGACCGTGCCGGCGGCTGCGATTTCGAAGGTCTTATCGTGCGAGCCGTATTCCTCGGCCTTCTGCGCCATCAGGCCGACGTTCGGCACGCTGCCCATGGTCTTGGGATCGAAGGCGCCATGCTTTTTGCAGTCCTCGATAACCGTCTGATAGACGCGTGCATAGCAGCGGTCGGGGATCATGGCCTTGGTGTCGTGAAGCTTGCCGTCCGGACCCCACATTTTCCCGGATTCGCGGATCATGGCAGGCATGGAAGCATCGACGATGATGTCGCTGGGCACATGCAGGTTGGTGATGCCCTTATCGGAGTTCACCATCGCCAGTTCGGGACGGGCCGCATAGCACGCCTCGATATCGGCTTCGATCTCCGCACGCTGCGCGTCCGGCAATTTCGCGATTTTCGCGTAAAGGTCGCCCAGGCCGTTATTGGGATTGACGCCGAGTTCCTTGAGAACGGCGGCATGCTTGGTGAAGACATCGGCGAAATAAACCGAGACCGCATGGCCGAACATGATGGGGTCGGAAATCTTCATCATGGTCGCCTTGAGGTGCAGCGACAGGAGCACGCCCTTATTTTTCGCGTCCTGGATTTGCGCCTCGTAGAACGCGCGCAGCGCACGCTTGCTCATCACAGCGGCGTCGATCACCTCGCCCGCCTTGAGAGCGGTCTTCTCCTTGAGAACCGTAACCGCGCCGTCCTCACCCACAAACTCAATCCGGAAACTTCCGGCGTCGGCAACGGTGACGGATTTCTCGCTTCCGTAGAAATCCGAAGCGTCCATATGCGCCACATGGGTTTTGGAGTCAGCGCTCCAGGCGCCCATCTTGTGCGGATGCTGGCGGGCGTATTGCTTGACCGAGGCGGCGGCGCGGCGATCCGAGTTGCCCTCACGCAGAACCGGGTTGACGGCGCTGCCCAGAACCTTGGCGTACCGCGCCTTGATCTCCTTCTCAGCCTCAGTCTTCGCCTCTTCGGGATAGTCCGGGATGTTGTAGCCCTTCGACTGCAACTCCTTGATGGCGGCCTTCAGTTGAGGAAGCGACGCGCTGACATTGGGCAGCTTGATGATATTGGCTTCCGGCTTTTTGGCGAGTTCGCCCAGTTCGGCTAAATCGTCGGATTGCTTTTGAGCGGCCGTCAAATGCTCCGGGAAATTCGAGAGTATTCTGCCGGCCAGGGAAATGTCCCTCGTCTCCACGGCAACACCGGCAACCCCGGTAAACGCCTGAACGATGGGCAGCAGCGAATACGTCGCCAGGGCCGGGGCTTCGTCGACTTTCGTCCAAACGATCTTCGATGCGGTCATACAATTCCACCTCAGTCAAATGCTCAATCTCAGACCAATCCGGTCCTGCGTCCTCTGTCACGAGACAAAAGTGCACTCGGATGCCGGCGTGCGGGTGTCCATATTGCGGCCGCGGTTGGTGTGATCGTCGATCTCGCCGGCGCAACCGACCATCCGCCCGAACAGGAAGGCGGTGAACGCGGCATTCTCTAGCGCTTCTTCGCAAAAGGCGCCAGAGCGGTAGCGGGGCCACAGCAATTTAAGGAGCAAGGCAGCAATCACCGCGTCGATGTTCACGCAAAAGACATTGGCGGTGACCCCGGTGTCGTAGAGCGCCTGAACGAGGGTGCTGTAAAAGTCGTGGAAAACGTTGGCTTCGCCGCGCTCCTTGAAGAGCTGCGCCAGGTAGACCTCGCGCGGGTCCTTATTGACGAGCTGATTTCTGAAAACCGGGTGGTTGATGCCTGGAATGTTGTTCACGCCCTCGCCAACACCCTTCCTGGCTTTCTTCTCGGCGTCGAACGCAAGGGCAAACTTGGTGGCCATCGCCATCAGATCGAGCCCATGGGTCGTGCTGCCCGCGTCCTTGAGACCGGTGCTGGCGAACTGGTCTATCAGGAACTTGATGCCCTCGAAGCCGTTGCCGCCGTGGGCAAAACCGGTATGGGTAAGAAAGCCGATCATCGCCTTGTTGATCTGCACGCGCCCGGGCGACTCCGGGCCATCGGCGGAAACCGCGCCCTTGCAGCCTTGCGCGGAGATCGTGCCGGGGCCGTTCGAGATGATGAGGCCCAGCATAACCTG
>JBKQNN010000256.1:0-18429 GCA_052145975.1 Rhodomicrobium sp.
ACCGGTCTCTGGCGCACAAAAACGGAAATTGGAAAATGGCGGGCAGAGACAGCCGCTCTAAAGCCGGCGGAAGGCGCGCTGGAATTTGAAAATTGCGGGCCACAGACTTCCGCTTAGTAGCCTAACCCACGGAAATACCGGAGTTTCTCACAAACCTGGAAACCGAGCCACAGAGACCAGACTGGCTGCTGCGGTCTGCATGGGCTGCTTCTCCGTGAGCTGAGGATAGTCTTGGCAGACTATCCGACCGGTGGAAGCAACCGGACCATCCCATTAAGAGACTTTTCGTCGTCTCGGAATCCTCAAGTGGCGGCACATTAGCCATAGTATTTGCTTTGCGACAATCTGCTCGACACCGTGGTGTCACTTCCAAGCAAATGTGGAATTAAGCGAGAGGCGGCGGGCCTATCGCTTGAATTTGTGGTGCAGGGGATACTCCGCATTCCGATTAACGGCTCCGTACCCCTCTTCATGGTGGACGTTTGCCTCTACCTTTTCTTCTCGACCTCGATCGGCATCTTCCTCGCGACCGTCGCGCGGTCGATGCCGCAGCTCGGCCTCCTTTACATGCTGGTCGCGATGCCGATGAACATTCTGTCGGGCTCCAATACGCCGCTCGATAGCCAGCCGGAATGGCTGCGCACAATCATGCAAGTTTCGCCTTCCAGCATTTTGTCTCATTTGCGCAAGCGATTCTTTATCGGGGTGCGGGAATTTATGAAGTCTGGCCGCGCTTTTTGGCCGTCGCGCTGATCGCTAGCTTGTTCTTGGGACTTGCAGTGCTACGGTTCAGACGCGTTACGGAGCAGGCAACTTAAGAGGCTGGTACTTTTGTTCGAGGGGGGCACATGCGAAATTTGAGGCTCGGACTGGCGGTGGCTGCTTTTCCGCTTCTTTGCTGGAACCCGGCGGCTGCACAAAACTCTTGCGGCTATGCGTTTTCGGTCACAGGACAGAAACTCTTCGACGATCATTGCGCCGGTTGCCACGGCCCTGACGGCAAAGGTAAGGGACCGTTGGCAGGCGATCAAAGGAACCAGCCGACCGACCTTACGGGAATCGCAAAGCGCAATAATGGGCAGTTTCCGGCCGATCGCGTCGCTGATATCATCCGGTATGGCGGTGGCTTGCCCGGTCATGAGAAGGACCAGGTCATGCCGGTATGGGGCAAGGTCTTCAGCGGCGAATGCGGCCCAGCCTTTTCCCGCAGGGCGGTTGTCGAGTTGAACCGCTATCTCGAAGCGCTCCAGAAATAGTGTCGGCAGTATGGCAGACAGGCTCACCGTGTACGCGTTCCAGCGCCTGTGACACGCGTTCCCGAGCGCCGGCGTAAATGTTTATTCTCGGATTGGACAAGGGGAGCATCGCTCATCAAAATAAAGGCTAGAGCCTGACGGTAGGCCCCTTGGGCCGCCGGCTCCTCCATTCAAGCAAGCCAGCAAGAAGTTAACCAATGCCCAAAGAAAGTGACTCGACCGCCAAGCCAGCAAGCGGGCAAGCTGCGCAGGAAACATCGGAGCTGGCCGTCCTTCCGCTCTCCGATCTCCTTCAACGGCTGCATTCCACCAACGCCGGCCTGAGCGCGTCCGATGCCGCTTCTATCCTTAAGACGGTTGGGCCGAACCAAACCGAGCCGGCCAAACCGAAGAGCCTGCTGTCCGCCTTTATCGAAAAGCTTAGCAATCCGTTGGTCTTGATTCTGCTGTTCGCGGCGGCCGTATCGGCGTTCACCGGGGACGTTTCGAGTTTCGTCATCATCGCCGTCATTGTGCTTATGTCCGTGATCCTCGACGTGACGCAGGAGCGCCAGGCCCAAAACGCCGCTGAGCGTCTGCGCGAGAAAGTCTCACTTTCTGCGAAGGCGCTTCGCGATGGACAGCCGGCCGACATCCCGGTGGCGGAAATCGTACCGGGCGACTTCGTTCTTCTCGCCGCCGGCGATCTCGTGCCTGCCGATTCCCGGCTAATCGAAGCGCGCGACCTCTACGTTGACGAAGCGCTTCTCACCGGTGAGCCTTACCCGGTCGAAAAGGACGCGGCGCCGGCAGCCGGCCCGGCCGCGCGCGAGGCTGCGTTGCCGCGCAATCTCGTTTTCATGGGAAGCTCGGTTGTGAGCGGAACCGCCAAGGTGCTGGTCCTGGCGACGGGGCCAAGAGCCCAGCTTGGATCGATCGCCGGTGCACTCCAGAAGCCGCCGCCGCCGACCGCTTTTGCGGCCGGCATCAAAAATTTCGGGATGATGATCGTACAGGCCACGATCTTTCTTGTCCTGTTCGTGGTCCTCGTCAACATCCTGTTCCATCGGCCGCTGCTCGAATCCTTCCTGTTCGCGCTGGCGCTCGCCGTTGGACTGACCCCTGAACTCTTGCCGATGATCGTATCGGTTACCCTTGCCCATGGCGCGATACGCCTGTCGCGCAAGCAGGTGATTGTCAAGCGTCAGTCCGCCATCGACGATCTCGGCAGCATGGACGTGTTTTGCAGCGACAAGACCGGAACGCTGACCGAGGCCCGCATCAAGCTCGTCCGGGAAGTGGATCTCGGCGGGCAGGACAGCGGCGCCATTCTACAGATGGCCCAGCTCAACGCCGCCTTCGAGACCGGTCTCAAGAGCCCCTTGGACGACGCGATCCTCGCGGCCGGCAAGATCGGCCTTGAGGCTTGGCGCAAGATCGACGAAGTGCCGTTCGATTTCGAGCGGCGCCGGGTTTCGATCCTCGTCGAAGGCGGAGGCCGGCGTCTCATTATCGTGAAGGGCGCGCCGGAAGACATTCTTGCACACTCGGCCCGTTACGAGCAGCAAGGAGCGCCTCCGCGCCCGCTCGACGCTCAGGCGCGCAAAACCGCCGAGGCGACGTTCAACGGCCTCGGCGCCGAGGGCTACCGGGTCCTTGGGGTCGCGTGGCGGGAGGTCGAAGCGGATCGCAAGAAGGCGAACGCCGCTGACGAGGCAGACCTAACCTTCGCGGGGTTCCTCGCCTTCCTCGATCCGCCTAAGGCAGGGGCCCGTGAGGCGCTGACCGCCCTCGCCAACCTCGGCATCGCCTTGAAAGTGGTGACTGGCGACAATGAGCAGGTCACCCGGCACGTTTGCGCCGAGCTCGGTCTGAAGGTTACTGGGACGCTGACCGGTCCGGAGGTTGCAAGACTGACCGACGAGGCGCTCTCAGCCAGGCTCGACGGCACCACCCTGTTCTGCCGGGTGACGCCGCCCCAGAAGTCTCGTATCATTACGGCCTTGCGGCGCAAGGGCCATGTTGCCGGCTATCTTGGCGATGGGATCAACGACGCGCCGTCGCTTCATGCCGCCGACGTCGGCTTTTCGGTGGACACCGCCGTCGACGTTGCCAAGGAAGCCGCCGCGATGATCCTCCTGCGGAAGGACCTTGGCGTGCTCGCAGATGGCGTGCGCGAAGGGCGCAAAACCTTCGCCAACATCCTCAAATATATGATGATGGGTACGAGTTCGAATTTCGGGAACATGTTCTCCATGGCGGGCGGCGTTCTGTTTCTGCCCTTCCTGCCGATGTTGCCGACGCAGATTCTTCTGAATAACCTGCTCTACGATCTGTCGGAGACGGCGATCCCGCTCGACAATGTGAGCGATACGATGGTGGCGAAGCCGCGCCGCTGGGACCTCGACGCCGTCCGCAAGTTCATGTTCGTGTTCGGGCCGCTGAGTTCGGTGTTCGACTTTTTAACTTTCGGCCTGCTGCTCTGGGTGTTCCATGCGGACGAGAGGCTGTTTCACACGGCCTGGTTCGTCGAGTCGCTCGCCACGCAGGTGCTGGTGATCTTCATTATCCGCACAACCTACCCTTTGCGGGATCCGCCGCATCCTGCCCTTGTGACCAGTACGCTCCTGGCCTTCGCCGCGGCTGTGGTCCTGCCCTATTCGCCGCTGGCACCCTGGCTTGGCTTCGTTCCACCGTCCGCCGCCCTCATGGGCGCTCTGGCGCTCGTGACCATCGCATATCTTGTCCTGGTCTATTTCGTAAAGCGTTGGTTCTTCAGGCGTTATCAACTGGGCTAGCCCAGCCGGTAACGCGGGGCTCACTAGACCGCGCTCCTGCGCCGCCACTGGCCGATGAGCGCCGTTGCGCCGTAAAGACCGGTCAAAGCCCACAATACAATCCACTCATGCCGGACATCCGCTAGAGACGCCCCCATCTGACCGATGCGGACAAGCCCGCGCATCGCGGACGTGCTAGGGATGAATTGGCTTAGGAGGCGAATGTTTTCGGGCTGGGCCTCGTATGGCCAGGATATGCCTGACAGGAAGAACAGAGGCAGTCCAAGCGCCACAAGAGCGAGAACGACGCTTTCGCGGCTGGGCAGCAGATTGGCGAGCGTCAGCCCCAGAAAGCTGGTCGCGAGCACGAAGGGTAGCCCTAAAAGCATGAGGTCCGCTACCGAACCCAATCGCGGCAGATGGTACCAGTAGGGCATGATGACGAGGTAGAGGTAGAACCAAACGCTATAGAGAGCGGCATAGGCCAGCACCTTTCCAAAAAGGGAGGCGATTCCATCGCTCTCGCCGTCTTCGGCCGCGGGGCTGCGTGCTGCCGTGCCTAGAACGCCGATGCCCACCAGCAGAGTCTGCTGCAGGATAAGGACGAACGCCGCGGGCACGACATAGCTGGCGTAGCCCCCTTGGGGGTTGAACAGCGGGATGAGCGTCGCCGGCATTGGATCGGCCTGAGCGCGGGCCGATGCCGGGTCCGAGCCAGCCGCGACCAGGCGCTTCGTCGCGACCTCAGTGCCGAGCGAACCGGCCGCCGCTCTGATGGCGCCCATCACTTGTCTATAAATGAGGAAATATCCGCCGTCGCCATAAGCGGCAATCGGGGATTGGCGTCCAGCCAGCAGATCGCGCTCGAAATCGACGGGCACGACGACGATGGCGGAGACCTTGCGCGCGAAGAACGCATCCCGGGCGGCCTGCATGTCCGTCGCGCTGGCCACAACCGCTGCCCCGTCGGTGGCGTCGATGCGGCGGATCAGCTCCCGGCTGGACGTGCTATCGTCTTGGTCGACGACGATGACCGGCACGCGCCGCACCGCTTCGTTGAGATAGGGCTGCGGATAGAAGACCGCGTAGATGAGGACGGCCAAGACCATGGAGGAAGAAGCGCCTGGATCGGTCCATATGCGCCAGAGCTCGGTTCGAAACGCGCGCAAGAGAGGCATCATGCCGTGACCTCCTTCGAAGCACTCGCCGCGCGCAAGCGCGCTATGCGCAGTTGTAAGAGGCGCAGTACGCTGAGGATCGTGAGGATCGCGACGCTTAATGCGAGATACCCCAGCGGGCGAAGCGACTCCATGACCGGAGCGCCTCTAACGGTCTGGTCGATCCTAATCTGCATGTACCAGGTCACCGGAAGGAGGGCTCCCCAGACCTGCGCAAACAGCGGCATGGCCGATCTTGGAAAGCTGACGCCGATGAAACCGAACGACGGGGCCGTGTAGATTCCCGCATATCCCAGGGCATGGACGATATCGCGCGCGACAAGCGAGAAGAGGCCGCCCATCAGCTGATAGGCAACGACGAACAGGATGCCCGAGACGGCGAGCAGCCGCCAGTCGCCGCGAAATGGTGCACCAAGATACCCGAACAGTATGGCGTCGGCGATCCACAGCGTCGCGGAGAAGGCGAGCGTATAAGGCAGAAGCTTGCCGAACATCGCCGGGGCGATGCCTCCGCCAAGTCTGGTAAGAACACGCATATTGGCGATGGTGGTTCGCTCCAGCCCAATCGAATAGGCCGACGCGGCGCAAATAAAGATCTGCAGGATCGCCGGAATAAGGGCCGCGAGCAGAAAATAGACGTAGTTCAGCGACGGGTTGAACAGCGGACTCTGCCGTACCGGGATCGGCGTGAGGGAGGCCTGCGCAAATTGGAACGGCTCGCCGCGTTTGGTCAAGGAGGAGATCCCAACGCCTGCCTCCGCATTCGCGAGCGCATCTCCGATGGCACGCGACAGGATGCTGCCTGCGGTCATAAACTGGTTGTTGTAGAAGACGGCGATATCCGGCCGCCGCCCAGCCGCAACGTCGCGCTCCAGGTTAGCGGGCATCATGACAACGGCGTAGGCCTTGCCTTCGAGGATCAGCCGGCGGCCGGCGCTGAGATCCTCGACGCGGTAGGCGATCGACGCGTCGAGTGTCGCGTCGATCATGCGGATTACTTGACGCGACAGTGTGGACCTATCCTTGTCCAGCACGGCCACGGGCAGGTCGGACGGCAATCCAGCATAGAAAACCGCGGCAAGTAAGCCGAACAGCGAAAGCGGAAAGACCAGGGGCATGAGAGTGAGGGCCGGACGCCGCCGGATCCAGCGCAGTTCGCGCTGAAGCACCAGCAGGAATCCGGGCCGCGCCCGGCTGGACCGGATATTCATTTCTTGCGCTCGCTTCTGGCGGTGCGGTCCCATACGACGACGCCGCTCATGCCAGGACGCAATCCCCCGATGGCTGAGACGGGCTTGGCGCGGATCTCGAAGGTTCTGAGGTCGAAATCCCCTGTAGCCTTGGTCGCGCGCCAGTTGGCATATTGTCCTTGCGCGTTAATCGCGGTGACCCGGACGGTTACGGTCTTGCCGCCCAAGGCCGGGAAGCGAACGTCGAAGGTGTCGCCCGTCTTCAGGCCGGCCAGAAGATCCTCGCGCAGATTGAAGGTTAGCCAGTCATCGCTGAGATCGACGATAGAGAGGAGTTGCGCTCCTGGGCTGAACAGCACGCCTAGCTCGGCAACGCGGGTGGTGACCTCGCCGTTGACCGGCGCGCGGATGACGAGTTCGGCAACGTCGGTGCGCGTCTGCTCCAGCGTGGCTGCGGCCTGCTTCACTCTTGCATCGGCCAATGCCTTTTCCTCGTCGCTGCTGCCTCTCTGAGCGAAGGCGAGATTGGCCTGCGCCGCATCCCGTGCCTTCCTGGCCGCGTCCAGCTTGTTCGTCGCCTCATCCACCCTTTGCTGCGGCGCGTCTCCTGAGTGCAGGAGCTGCTTCTGGCGATTGTAGACTTGCTCGGCAAGGACGATGTCGGATTCGGCCTTTTCAAGCTCGGCTTTGCGCGCTTCGATCGTCTCGCGGCGCGTCGCATAGACCCGCTCGCGATCCGCTTTCGCCACAAGAAGGGCGGCCTCGGCGCTCGCCAGGCTGGCCTGCAATTGCGGACTCTCCAATTCGATAACCACCTCGCCAGCTTTGACCGTATCGCCCACATCGGCGTTGAGCTTCTTCACCCGGCCTGAAACGCGTGGCGCGAGATCGACGCGGGTCGCTTCGACCTCGCCCTGAACGATCAAAGGCTGTGGCCGGATCGCCACCCAAAAGGCCACGCCGGCCGCTATCAGGGCGATTAAGAGAATTGCATATCTGCCTAAGCGACGGATCATGTGGGGACCTAATAAAGTGAAAAGCATAGCAGCGCATCGATATGTCTTGCGCCCGCCTCTATCACATAGCGCTTGCTATTTAAATATCAAGTGCTATTTATTGGGCTATGAGTAGCAACACCCGAAACCGCCTAACGCGGGAAGAAAGTCACCTTCAGACGCGCTCGCGGCTGCTGCTAGCCGCCCGGAATGAGATTGCCCGTCACGGAATAGCGGCAGCTTCGGTTCGAAACATTTCGGAAGCCGCAGGCTTTTCTCAGGGCGCGTTTTATTCCAGCTTCCACAGCAAGGAGGCCATGCTTCTTGCGTTGATGGAAGACCATATGCAGCAACAGTCCACGGCGTTTCTTGGGATCGTTGAGGCCACGGCGCCCGATAATCTGGAAAAGACGCTACTGGAAATCGCAGGCTGGCTGAAAACGCTCCAGGCCGATCGTATCTGGTCCATGCTCGCCCTCGAACTCCAGATGCATGCGAACCGCGACCCGGATTTCGCCGCCAAATTTGACGAAAGCAAATCGTCCTATCAGGCTGCGTTCGCCAAAGGCTTTGCGCTCCTCTTCAATCGCCATCGTCTCGTGCCCAAGCTCGATCCCTTGCAAATGGCGATTGGGTTCAACGCGCTGTGGAGCGGTTTCGTAATTCAAGGGACCGTTGCGGGCGCCAAGCCTGCCGATGAGGTGATCTTGATTTTCCTGAAGGCGCTGATTGACAGCGCGGATCCGAAAGGAGCTGGAGCTTTGAAGGGGGGATAGCATGGGTGTCCGGCCGATGCTTCAATCTGGGGAGCCCATGGCGCCCATCTTTCACAGTGACCCTGAAGCTTGCGTTGACGCGGTACTTTCGGCCATGGGCCGCGAGGTTGTGCTTGCAATCGCGATTGGCAACGGCAAGCGGGTCCACTTCGTAAACGCGCCTTACCCTTAACATTGCAAAGCTGGAACCACCGAAGGGATCGATGAAAGGAAAGCTTAAACGGGCAGGATGGGACAATGCTTCCTCACTGAACTCCTAGCCCAGTTTTCCCATCCTCAAATGCGATAGCCCTGGCAGCGCCAATAGAGTCCGTTGACTTCACTGCGCGGTTGAGCAACTGTCGCGGGCGATGATCTGGATTTTGTTTGCAATTGTTACGGCTGGCGTAATCCTGGCTGTCGCGCGCCCGCTCGGGCGTGCGGCCACGCCGGCGCCCGGCAATGTGTCCGAAATCGAAGCCTATAAGCTGCAGCTCGCGGAACTGTCGCGCGAGGAGGAGCTTGGCGGGATCGGTACAGAGGAAGCGGAGCAGACGCGAACGGAGATTTCGCGGCGTCTGCTTAAGGCGAGCCGTCAAGGCGCCGCTGCGGCTTTCCCCGGCAAGCAAATCGGCCTCAATACCAATATCGCTTTCTTTGCGCTGGCGGCTTTCATCTCCATCGGTACTATAGGACTTTATTACGTTTACGGTACGCCAAGCCTGCCCGATCAGCCGCTCGAAGCACGGCTCAACGCCCCTCCTAGCGAGCAGCCGCTGGTTATACAGATCGCGAATGAGGAGAGCCGGCTTCGGACAAATCCGAACGATGCGGCGGGCTGGGCCAGCATTGCCCAGAAGTATTTCAGGACCGCGCAATTCGATAAGGCGGCGAACGCCTACCGGAGAGCGATAAAGCTTGGCAGCGAGGATGAGGATAAACTGCTGGGGCTCTTTGAAGCGCTGACTTTCGGTAACGATGGGGCCATTCCAGACGAAGCGAGACCGGTTCTGGAGACGGCGCTCGCCAAGAATCCGCAGTCGTTGCGCGGCCGGTTCTGGCTCGCAATCCAAGCCTTTCAGGATGGAAAAAAAGCAGACGCCGAGCAAATTTACCGCGAGATGCTGGGCGAAGACATCCCAAGCGCCTGGAAAAATCTTATCTATAAACAGCTCGCCGCAATCTCCGCGGAGCCCGAAAGCCCAGGCAAGGAGAATGGGCAGCCCCAAGCCGGCCAGAGCGCGATGATCAGCGGCATGGTGGAACGGCTCGCGGCGCGCCTTAAGGAAAATGGCTCGGACTTGAAGGGCTGGCTGATGCTCATCCGCTCCTATACGATCATGAAGGAGCCCGCCAAAGTGCAGGATGCGCTTGCTTCGGCACGCAAGCAATTCGCATCCGACAGCCAGGCGCTCACGCAAATCGAAACGCTGGCGCGTGAGCTTGGCATTCCGGCCGCAGATGGCAACGGGGAGCAACCGAAATTATGACCAGAAAGCAGCGCCGCGCCGTTTTGATCGCGGGCGGCCTCGTTACGATCGGCATCGCCGCCGCGCTCGTGCTGAGCGCGCTTCGGACGCAAGTGACGTTTTTCATGAGCCCGACGGAAGTTTTGACGAGCCAGCCGAAGCCCGGAACCCGCTTCAGGATTGGCGGTTTGGTCGAAGAGGGCACGTTCCAAAGGGGCGGCGGCACCGTATCCACTTTCAAGCTGACCGACCGCTCGAAATCGTTGCCCGTCGCCTTTAACGGCATCCTTCCGGATTTGTTCAAAGAGGGGCAAGGAGCGGTCGCCGAGGGCGAGCTCATGCCCGATGGCGTGTTCCACGCCGACACAGTGCTCGCCAAACACGATGAAAAATATATGCCGCCCGAAGTCGCCGCCGCCCTCAAGAAAAGCGGGCATTGGCAGGAACAAAGCGGAAAACCGAAAGCGGCAGCGCCAGGAACTTAAGTTGGTACGCTTAAAAGTGGCTCAAGACCCCCTCACCCCAGCCCTCACCCCAAGGGGAGAGGGAGTAGGCTACGGCCTCGCCGCAAAGGTTGAGGCCAATTCTGGGGTCCCTTCTCCCCTTTGGGAGAGGGACAGGGTGAGGGGGCTTCGGCTAACCCGATGGAATTGTTTCGTGCATACGGCTGGAGGCCGGAACCGTGATCGTTGAACTGGGCCACTTCGCCCTCATTCTCGCCTTTTGCGTGGCGCTTGTGCAGTGCGCGAGCCCCATAATCGGCCTCTACGCCCGCGACGCCCGGCTGCTCAAGGTCGCGGAAGCGTCGGCGCCGGTTCTGTTCGGGCTCATCGCCTTCTCCTTCGCCGCCCTGATCTATGCGCATGTGGTCTCCGATTTCTCGGTCTGGAACGTGTACGCGAACTCGCACACCGCCAAGCCGCTGCTCTATAAGATTTCGGGCGTGTGGGGGAACCACGAAGGCTCGATGCTCCTGTGGGTGCTGATCCTGTCGCTGTTCGGCGCTGCGGTTTGGCTGTTCGGCTCGAACCTGCCGCTGGACTTGCGCGCCACCGTGCTCGGCGTGCAGGGCGCCATATCGGCCGCCTTTCTGATTTTCATCGTCGCGACATCGAACCCATTCCTGCGCATCGTGGAAGCGCCCGCCGAAGGCAACGGGCTCAACCCGATCCTGCAAGACCTGGCGCTCGCCATCCATCCGCCGCTGCTTTACACCGGCTATGTCGGCTTCTCGATGGCTTTCTCCTTTGCCGCCGCCGCGCTGATCCTGGGGCGGGTCGATTCGGCCTGGGCGCGCTGGGTGCGGCCCTGGACGCTCGCTGCCTGGATTTTCCTCACGGTGGGCATCGGGGTCGGCTCCTGGTGGGCGTACTATACGCTCGGCTGGGGCGGCTGGTGGTTCTGGGACTCGGTGGAGAACGCCTCGCTGATGCCTTGGCTCACCGGAACTGCGCTCCTGCATTCGGCCATCGTCATGGAAAAGCGCGATAGCCTCAAGGCTTGGACCGTGCTGCTCGCCATCCTCACCTTCAGCCTGAGCCTGCTCGGCACCTTCATCGTGCGCTCCGGCGTCATCGACTCGGTGCACGCCTTTGCCTCCGACCCGGCGCGCGGCGTTTTCATCCTCGTCATCGTGGCCGCGTTCACCGTGGGAGCGCTCGCGCTTTTTGCCTGGCGCGCAAGCACGCTTAGTGCTGGCAGCGTGTTCTCGCTCGTCTCGCGCGAAAGCGCCATCATCGTAAACAATCTGCTGCTGAGCGTATGCTGCGGCGTCGTGCTCTTCGGCACGCTTTATCCGCTCGTGTCGGAGGCCGTGGTGGGGGCAAGAACGATCACGGTCGCAGCGCCGTTCTTCAATAAAACCGTGGTTTGGGTGTTCTTGCTGCTCTTGCTAGCCCTGCCCTTCGGCATGTTCCTGGCCTGGAAGCGCGGCGACCTCAAAGAAGCGGCCCACAGGCTTTGGCCGGCCGCCGTGGTTGCGCTCGCCCCAGGTGCCGCAGCCGCCGCCGCAGGCTCTGGCATCAAAATCGCGCTTGCGATGACGCTTGGAACCTGGGTGCTTGCCGGCTCCCTTTGGGAAGTGCTCTGGCGCGCGAAGTTCCCTGTTGTGGCCCTATCCGAAACCTGGCGCCGGCTGCGGAACATGCGGCGCGCTCAGTTTGCCGCGACGCTAGGCCACATTGGGCTCGCCGTCTCGGTTATCGGTGTGGCCGGCGCAAGCGCCTGGGTTACGGAACGCCTCACCGTCATGAAGCCGGGCGAAACCGCCGAACTTGCCGGTTATACCATCACCTTCAAAGAGGTATTCGAGCGGCAGGGGCCGAACTATGCCGAGTTTGCGGGCGCCTTCGAATTGCAGAGCGGCAGCCGGCAGATCGGCACGATTATCGCCTCGAAACGGCGATACATCGCGCCGCCACAGGCAACCAAACAAGCCGGCATCTCCGTCCGGCCTTGGGGCGATTTCTATGTCGTGCTCGGCGATGAGGCCGGCGGCGGCGCCTACCAGATCAAGATGTTTTTCCATCCCTTCGTGCGCTGGATTTGGGGCGGCTCGGCGATCATGTTCCTCGCAGGGCTCCTCTCGCTTTTGGACCGGCGCTTGCGCATCGGCCTGCCGCAGGGTGCCCGCAAGCCATCCCTGGCACCCGCGCCAGCGCCAGCGGAGTAACCTCATGCGGAACCGTTTGCTCGCATTACTGGCTGCCCTTTTTCTCACCCTACCGTTTGGCTCCGCATTCGCGGTCGATCCGCTGGAGCAACTGAAAGACCCCAAGCTTGAGGCGCGCGCCCGCGAAATCTCGGCGGGGCTTCGCTGTCTCGTCTGCCGAAATCAGTCGATCGACGATTCCGACGCGGATCTCGCGAAGGATCTGCGGCTCATCGTCCGGCAGCAGTTGGAGAAGGGCGCGAGCGACCGGCAGGTCGTGGATTACGTCGTCGCCCGCTATGGCGAGTTCGTGCTACTGAGCCCCAGGCTGCATTTGAGTACGCTGCTCCTGTGGCTGTCGCCGCTCTTGCTCCTCGCCGGCGGCATCGTTTTGGCCGCGCGCACCGTTCGACGCCAATCGGAACAGAGCGAGGCCCCTCCGCTCACGCCCGAGGAGCAAAAGGAGCTGGAGTCGCTCCTCGCGCCGCCCGGCGCGGCAAAATCGTAAAGGCCGGCGTCGCAAGAAGCGGCCGTTTCGAGGACGCGCAGGCGGCCGGCTTGGGTATCCTCGGGCCAAAGGCGCTTGCGGCTGTGCAAAATTGCTTCAAGCTTGATTTATTGCGCTTCCGCGAGCAATACAGGGCGCGTCGGGAGGAGGCGCAGGGGGGCGACTGCGCTGCGGCGTTTTAAATTTAAAGTTGCAACATTCTAGGGGTTTCCGCTTTATAGGGGGGATTGCTATTGTTCGAAAAAACTGAAGTTGCACCTTTTCAAAGGCTTAGGCGGAATTCCGGGGGCCGTACTTCGCTGCGCTGGCGAACGCTTGCGGCGCTCGCGAGCGGCGCCCGCCGCATCCCCCGTACTTGAAGGATCGATTCTCCTGGCCAATTTACTGCCGGCCAATAGGCCAGAAAGCAACAAGCGCTGTCTATGAACATCGTCATCGTCGAAAGCGCCGCCAAGGCGAAAACCATCAACAAATATCTGGGCGCGGGCTACAAGGTCATCGCGTCCTACGGCCATGTGCGCGATTTGCCGGCGAAGGATGGGTCCGTCCTGCCGGACAAGGATTTCGAGATGAGCTGGGAGGTCGAGTCCGATTCCCAGAAGGTCGTCAACGAGATCGCCAAGGCCGTGAAGGGCTCGGAGCGGCTGATTCTCGCAACCGACCCGGATCGCGAAGGCGAGGCGATTTCCTGGCATCTGTTGAAAATCCTGGAGCAGAAGCGCGTGTTGAGCGGCGTCGCGGTCGAGCGGGTGGCGTTCAACGCCGTCACCAAAGACGCGATTCTCACCGCGATGGCCCATCCGCGCAAAATCGACGAACCGCTGGTGGACGCCTATCTCGCACGCCGGGCGCTCGATTATCTGGTGGGCTTCACGCTGTCTCCGGTGTTGTGGCGCAAGCTGCCGGGTGCGAAATCGGCGGGGCGCGTGCAATCGGTGGCGCTGCGCCTCGTCTGCGACCGGGAGGCCGAGATCGAGGCTTTCAAGACGCGCGAATATTGGACCGTCGAGGCGAACCTCAAGACGGCGGGCGGCGATATTTTTCAGGCGCGGCTCGTGGGGCGCGACGGCAAGAAGCTCGACAAGTTCGATATTGGGGGCGAGGCAACCGCACACGCCTATCGCGACGCCATTCGCGGCCAGCTTTTCCGCGTGGAGAGCATCGAGGCGAAGGAACACAAGCGCAACCCTGCGCCACCCTTCACCACTTCGTCTTTGCAGCAGGAGGCGTCGCGCAAGCTTGGGCTTTCTCCGCGCCAGACTATGCAGATCGCCCAGCGCCTCTACGAAGGCATCGACATCGGCGGCGAGACCACAGGGCTAATCACCTATATGAGAACGGACGGCGTGCAGATCGTGCCCGAGGCCATCGCGCAGGCCCGAGGCCAGATCGAGACGCAGTTCGGCAAGCGCTACGTGCCGCAGTCGCCGCGCATGTACAAGACCAAGGCTAAAAACGCCCAAGAGGCTCACGAAGCGATCCGGCCTACCGATTTCGGGCGCGTCCCCGATAAGCTCAAGGGGCTCAGCGCCGAGGAATTGCGCCTCTATAAGCTGATCTGGCAGCGCGCGGTCGCGAGCCAGATGGCAAGCGCGGATTTCGAGCGCACCACCGTTGAAATCAGCGCCCAAGGCAGCGACGGCCACCCTTACGGCGTGCGCGCGACGGGTTCGGTGGTTCTGTTCGACGGCTTCCTCAAGCTTTACGAGGAAGGCCGCGACGACGCCGAGGACGAGGACGCCGCCCGCCTGCCGAAGCTCGAACGCGGCCAGGAATTGCGCGATACGGGCGTCGAAGCCACACAGCATTTCACCGAGCCGCCGCCGCGCTTCACCGAAGCCACTCTCATCCGCGAAATGGAGCGCTTAGGCATCGGCCGGCCGTCGACCTATGCGAGCACCATGTCGCTGCTTCGCGAGCGCGAATATGTGAAGCTCGAAAAGAAGCGGCTCGAACCCGAGGACAAGGGCCGGCTCGTCACGACCTTCCTCGAAGCCTTCTTCAAGCGTTATGTGGAATACGATTTCACCGCCTTTCTGGAGGACCGGCTCGACCAGGTCTCGGACGGAAAGCTCGATTGGAAAGAGCTGCTGCGCGACTTCTGGCGCGACTTTCTGGCGGCGGTGAACGAGATCAAGGATCTGCGCGTGACGCAGGTGCTGGATGCGCTGAACGAGCTCTTGGGCCCGCACATCTTCCCGGCGAAGGAGGACGGCGGCGACCCAAGGCTCTGCCCGCTGTGCAACCTGGGCCAGCTCTCGCTGAAAACGGGGCGCTACGGCGCTTTCATCGGCTGCTCCAATTATCCCGAGTGCCGCTTTACCCGCCAGCTCAAGACCGGCGATGGCAATGGCGAGGCAACCGCGGCACCGGCCGACACGGTACTCGGCAACGATCCCGAGACGGGCCTGCCTGTCTCCCTCAAAAACGGCCGCTTCGGCTTCTATATACAGCTTGGCGAAGGCGAAAACGGTGATAAGCCCAAGCGCGCTTCGATCCCGCGAGGTATCGAGCCACCATCGGTAAGCCTCGAATATGCGCTTAAGCTTTTGACGCTCCCGCGCCAAGTTGGCGTGCATCCAGAGAGCGGCAAGCCGATCACGGCTGGCTTCGGGCGCTACGGACCCTTTCTTGAGCACGAGGGCAAATACGCCAAAATCGATGCCGAGGAGGTTCTAACGATTGGGCTCAACCGCGCGGTGAGTTTGATCGCGGAATCGAAGGCTGGCACGCAAGGCCGCGCGGCTGGCGCGGGCAGCCCGGTCAAGGTGCTGGGCGAGCATCCCGAGCTTGGTGCAAAGGTCGAAGTGTTTTCGGGACGGTACGGTCCCTACGTCAAATGCGGGAAAGTGAACGCGACTTTACCGAAGGGCATGGCGCCGGAAGCCGTCACCATGGACGACGCCGTAAAGCTCATCGCCGCCCGTATAGAGGCCGGCGCCAAGAACGGCAAGAAGAAACCGGCGGCCAAGGCTAAGGCGAAGGCGAAGGCAGCCAAACCGGAAACCTCCGGCACGAATGGAAAATCCGCGAAGGCCAAGCCTGCGAAGGGCGCCAAGAAGCCCAAGGCGCCGGCGCGGAAGACAGCAACGAAAGCGGCGAGCGAGGCTACATAGCTCGTGCCGCGCAAGAAAGACAAAATGGAAACGGACAACTCGCGCTCAAGTAGCGCGAAGCGCGGTAGCGCAAACAAACAGCGCGCAGCCGAAGCGCGCCCCAAGAAACTGGCGAAAGAAGATATTCTTCAATTTATTCACTCCAGTCCCGGCAATATCGGCCGCCGCGAGATTGCCCGCGCTTTTGGCATTAAGGGCTCCGACAGAATAGACCTCAAACGTATTTTGAAGGAACTGGCGGCCGACGGTCTCATCGCCGATTCAAGAAGGCACATGCGCAAGGAGGCCCTGCCCCAGGTTGGCGTCATCGTCGTCCGCAGCCAGGATAAGAACGGCGATCTCATCGCCACGCCGCTGCATTGGGACGAAGAGGACGGCGCGCCGCCCCGCATTCTGCTCGACATTAGGCGGCAATATCAGGGCCCGGCCATCGGCGTTGGCGATCACGTGCTAGCGCGCCTGCGCGAAGCCGTCGAAGAGACGGACGGCGAGGAGAAGTTCGGCTTCGTCGCATCGCCTATAAAGCGGCTTCCGCGCGACAAGCCCCGCCAGCTCGGCATCCTGCGCAAGACCGGGCGCGGCTTCGCCGTCGAGTCCATCGACAAGAAGGACTTGAAGGAGTGGCCGGTCGCGGACTGCGAAATGGATGGAGCCGAAGACGGCGAGCTGGTCCGCTTCGAAACGCTACGGGATACTAAGACGGGCCGCCCCTCGGCGCGCGTCACGGAGCGCATAGGGCATCCGCAGGCGGAGAAATCGGTCAGCTTGATCGCCATTCACAATCATGGCTTGCGCGACCGCTTCGGCGAGGATGTGCTGGGCGAGCTTGAGTCCCTGCCGAAGCTCACCATGGAGCACCGCGAGGATCTGACCCGCCTGCCGCTCGTCACCATCGATCCGCACGACGCCAAGGATCACGACGACGCCGTGTGGGCCGAGCCCGATCCCGATCCGGCCAACGAGGGCGGTGCGACAGTGATCGTCGCCATCGCCGACGTGTCGTTCTATGTCCGGTCTGGAACCGCGCTGGATAACGAGGCGGCCTTGCGCGGCAATTCGGTGTACTTCCCCGACCAGGTAGTGCCGATGCTGCCTGAAAAGCTGTCGAACGATCTCTGCTCGCTGCGCGATGGCGAACTGCGCCCCTGCCTCGCGGTGCGCATGACCTTCGACCGCAACGGCAAGAAGCTGTCGCACCGCTTCGTGCGCGCCACCATGCGTTCGGCGGCCAAGCTTTCCTATCAGGAGGCGCAGGCGGCCATCGACGGCAAGCCTACGCCCAAGACCGTGCCGCTGCTCGACACGGTGCTGCGGCCGCTGTGGCAGATCTACGGCCTGCTCAAGGAAGCGCGCGACAAGCGCGGGCCGCTCGATCTCGATCTGCCGGAGCGCAAGATCATCCTCGACGCGCGCGGGCTGGTCGAGCGCGTCATCGTGCCGGAGCGGCTTGAGGCCCACCGGCTGATCGAGGAGTTCATGATCCAGGCGAACGTCGCGGCGGCGGAAGCGCTGGAGGCAAAAAAATCGCCGCTGATCTACCGCGTCCACGACGCGCCGGCCTCCGAAAAGCTGGTGGCGCTGTCGGAGTTCCTGGCCAGCATCGGCATCAACGCGCCCAAAACCGGCTTCAACCGGCCCAGCCAATTCAACCGCATCTTGGAAAAAGCCATCGGCACCGAGCACGAGGAGCTGCTGAACGAGGTGGTGCTGCGCAGCCAGGCGCAAGCCGAATACCGGCCGGGCAATCTCGGGCATTTCGGCCTGAACCTGCGCCGCTATGCGCATTTTACCTCGCCCATCCGCCGCTACGCCGATCTGATCGTGCACCGCGCGCTGGTGAGCGCCTTCAAGCTCGGCGAGGGCGGCCTTTCGGACGCCGAAAAATCCAAGCTCGACCGCATCGCGGAGACCATCTCCCAAAGCGAGCGCAAAGCCATGTCGGCGGAGCGCGAAACCGTCGAGCGGCTGATCGCCATGCATCTGGCCGAGCGGGTTGGCGACGCGTTCCAGGCCCGCATTTCGGGCGTGACGCGGTTCGGCCTGTTCGTGAAGCTCGCCGATACGGGCGCGGACGGCTTCGTGCCCGCCGCGAAGCTCGGGAACGATTACTACCGGCACGTCGAGAACATGCACGCCCTGGTCGGCGAGCGCACGGGCGAAAGCTTCCGGCTCGGCGATAAGGTCGATGTAAAGCTTGTGGAAGCGAACCCGGCGGCAGGCGCCCTCCGGTTCGATATGCTGAGCGATGGGCGCTTCTCGCCGTCGCTGGCCAAGGCCGGCCGCAAGCGCAACGGAAAGCCGGCGCGGAAAGCCACCAAAGCCGCGCTGAAGCGTTCTAAGCGTTCCTCCAAAGCCGGCCGGTAATTATCCACCAGAGTCACCTATCGGCGCTGGTGCCGCTCTCCTGTTTGCGCCTCAATCAATCATAAACTAATACCAACGGCCCTAAGTCTCGACCTGTGCCCACTCCCGGGTAGCGATTGAGCGGATGATTTCTGGGGTACGCATCAAGCCGTTCCATGCGTCACAACACGCATCGACGATAGCTTCGTAAGT
>JBKQNN010000257.1:0-6644 GCA_052145975.1 Rhodomicrobium sp.
GGCAGCGCCATGCACAGCGGGGCATACGCGCGCGCCGTTCCGGGACATGAAAAGCCAGTTCGCGATGGCCGCCATGTCCCCGGTAAGAGACGGTGCCGCCAGCGGCCGGAAAGTCCGGTTTCGGCCTAAGGCGGCCGCCGGGGTGGCACCCGGAGCCGGTAACAAGCATTAGATCTTGAGCAGCAGGTGCGGTTTCCAGGAACATGCGTTCGTAGCAGCGCTTATCGCCGCCTTACCGGCGTAGGGAGCGGCGGGGATCGATAGCCGTAGGAGGGGCCATAGTTAATTTTGGCGTGGTTAATGGGCAGGCGCGATCTTTTCCGCCGCCGTCTTTCTGCGAATCTTTTGCCACTTTAGGACGAATTCCACGATTCCAAAATACCCGTTAATATTAGAATCTTGCGCGCATTAACCGTAAATCCCATCCTTAGGTTGCGGCGCAGCGGCTTCTCGCGTCTTGGCGCGTTTACCTTTCTACAGAAAGTATTTACGCAAAATTCAATTGGCTTGAAAGGGCCGTGCCGCCTTGGCCGGCACCTCGCGGCCCATGG
The DNA here is from genome assembly GCA_052145975.1 of Rhodomicrobium sp. Classification (GTDB taxonomy): domain Bacteria; phylum Pseudomonadota; class Alphaproteobacteria; order Rhizobiales; family Rhodomicrobiaceae; genus Rhodomicrobium. Next base: position 552 of record JBKQNN010000257.1, read on the forward strand.
GACCGGGATTGGCGGAAGCGCTCAACTCCGCTACAACAGGCAGGTTCCGGCGGAAGCGCTGCCTCCGCGTAAAGCGCGCACCCTTCTCCTGGGCTAACCCCGCTCTAACCTCAACCAACGCGACTGGACGGCCTTGTCAGACTCTCAGCTTTCCGCGATTCAATCGCCTTTCCAGCGGCTGCGCGATCTTTTGGGCAGCGAACCGCCCGGCGCCGCCCCCATCGACATGACCATCGGCGAGCCGCGGCACGGCTTTCCCGCCTTCGCCGCGGAGATTATTACGCAGCGTTCCGCGCTGTTCGGCCAATATCCGCCCATCGGCGGCATAGCGGAGCTGCGGCAGGCGATTGCGGCCTGGCTCGAACGCCGCTACGGGCTCGCCCCCGGCGCTGCCGATGCGGAGCGGCACATTCTGCCGCTCTGCGGTACACGCGAGGGGCTCGTTTCGGCGCTGACAATCGCCATCGCGCGGAAAGGCGCGGATCGCCCCGCCGTGCTGATGCCCAACCCGTTCTACCAGGCCTATTACGCGGCGGCGCTCACATCCCGGATCGAGCCGGTGCTTCTGGCCACTGGCGCCGGCACTGGATTTCTGCCCGATCTCGATGCGCTCACCCCGGCGCTGCTTGAACGCACGGCGGCGTTCTATCTGGCCTCGCCCGCCAATCCTCAAGGCGCGATTGCATCGGAGGGCTATCTCGAACGGCTGATCGCGCTCGCGCACCGCCACGGCTTTTATGTCTTCTCGGACGAATGCTATTCCGAGATTTACCAGGAAACGCCGCCGCCCGGCATCCTTCAGGTTGCGGCGCGCATGGGCGGGTTCGAGCGGGTTCTGGCGTTCAATTCCCTGTCGAAGCGCTCCAACGCGCCGGGCCTGCGCTCGGGCTTTATCGCAGGCGGGGCCGGCTTTATCGCGGACTACTTGAAATACCGGAATGTGGCCTCGCCGCAGGTGCCGCTGCCTGCGCAATACGCTTCGGCGGCGCTGTGGGCCGATGAGGCACATGTGGAGCGAAGCCGCGCGCTCTATCGCGAGAAGTTCGCGGCCGCGCGCCGAAAGCTTGGCTCAATGCCGGGGTACTATCAGCCCCCAGGGGGCTTCTTTTTGTGGCTCGACCTTTCGAAATTCGGTGGCGGTGAACAAGCTGCGAAAACCATTTGGAAAGGATACGGGGTTAAAGTTTTGCCCGGTGCCTATCTGGCCCAACCGGACGCTGGCGGGGTAAATCCGGCCAGCTCCTATGTCCGGCTCGCGCTCGTGGACCCGCTGCCGCAGGCGCAGGACGCATTGAATCGCCTGGCGTCATATCTCTTATGATGACGCGCAGAGCAAGTGGAGTGGCGTGCGTTGATGCAAACGAGGCGGACACGCTTCTTGCCGAAAGCGCTGGCGGCTGAGCTGCGCCGGCTGCCAACGCGCATGCTCGGCATTTGGCTGGTGGCGCTCGCGGTGGCGGGATGGCTGGCGCTCCTGAGCTGGTCGTTCGTGGATCCCAGTCCAAGCAACGCGACGAGGGTGCCGCCGCATAATCTGCTCGGCTACCAGGGCGCTAGCTTTGCCGCATTCATGATGGAAGGCTTTGGGCTGGCTTCGCCTTTTCTGGTGTTGCCGCTTGCGGCGTTCGGTCTGCAGATTGCCAGCGGCTACGCTCCGCTCAAGCCAAGGCTAAGGCTCGCGCTTTGGGCGGCGGCGCTCATCTTCGCTCCAGCCTTCTTCGCATCCCTCAGGGCGCCGTCCAGCTGGCCGCTGCGCAATGGACTGGGCGGCATGTTCGGCGATTTAGCCGCGGCGGGAGTATCGAGGCTGTCGGTTGTCATTCCGCCCGCGCTGCTGTGGCCGCTATCGGCACTGACTTTCTTCGTTCTCGCAGCGTGGTGCGTGTGGCGCGCGGCCGGCCTCAACGCCGGGGATTTCCTGCTCGCATTTCAGGGGCAGCCGCAGAAAAAGGCAGATGCAGCGCCTGAGGATTTCGAAGAGCCAGCCGCGAACAGCGGCTTCGCGAGCCGCTTGACGAAATGGGTGACACGCTTGCCGGCGCGCAATAAGGCGCTCGTGCCGGCGGGCCCGCGCGAATTCTGGATGACGGGACCAAGGAACGAGCCCACCCTGCCGCCGCAGCCAGCCTGGAAGCCGCCCGAAAAAGGCGGCGCGGCGGCAAAGGTTGCTGCGGAGGCGGCCCCCCGGGCCGGGGCTTCGGTGAAAAATGCTGCTGCCGCGATTGTGGCTGCTGAGGGAAGGAGGCCGTCCGCGTTGACCGCGGCCGAAGACCTTGCCGGGTTTCAATCCTCGCAGCATAGAGCGCAGCAACCGGGCGGCAGCGAGGGCCGCGCTCCCGGAAGCGAGTCCGGCTATGATGAAAGCGTTTTCAACGATGAGCGCATCGAGCCGTTTTTCGGTCCAAGGCCAAGCTCCTGGGCGCCGGGAGACGGCGAAGGCGGAATGGGCGGCGATGGGCGGCCCGCGGAATCGCCCTTTCTGCGCCTGACCGCCAAGGCGGCGAAAGCCGCCGGCTATAGCGCGCAGAGGATTTTCTCCGGCGCGGCCAATGGCGTGAAAACGCGCGAAACATTCGTCCCTGCCGGAAAAGCTCCTGGAGCTGCCGCCGCGAAGGCAGCAGAACCGGAGGGTCTGGACGATTTCGGCGCGACCCTGCCGCAGCTCTCGCTTCTGAAGCACCGCGCGGCGGTCCAAGACAGGCGGGACGCTACGGACCCCGCCCTTGCCGGGCGCGCGGCTGCATTGACAAGCGTATTGGCGGATTTTGGCGTCAAGGGACGCATATCGGGCATCTACCCTGGCCCGGTGATCACGCTGTTCGAGCTAGAGCCCGTGCGCGGCACCAAGTCCTCGCGCGTGGTGAGCTTGTCCGACGATATCGCCCGTTCCATGAGCGCGGTCTCCGCCCGCATTGCCGTCGTGCCCGGCCGGGATGCCATCGGCATCGAGCTGCCAAACCCGAAGCGCGAGATTGTCTCGCTCAGGGAAATCCTGGAATCGCCTGCGTTTCAGAATTCGCAAGCAGCGCTGCCGCTGGCGCTGGGCAAGACCATCGGCGGCGAGCCGATCGCGGTCGATCTTGCGCGCATGCCGCACCTGCTCATCGCGGGCACCACCGGCTCCGGCAAATCGGTGGGAATCAACACCATGATCCTGTCGCTGCTGTTCAGACTGCCGGCCAGCCAGTGCAATTTCATCATGATCGACCCGAAGATGCTCGAACTTTCGGTCTACGATGGCATACCGCATCTGCTGGCACCCGTCGTGACCGATCCGAGAAAGGCGGTTGCCGCGCTGAAATGGGCGGTGAAGGAGATGAATTCGCGCTACGAGCGCATGAGCAAGCTCGGCGTGCGCAATGTCATGAGCTACAACGCGAAAGCCGCCGCAGCCCAGCTTCGGGGCCAGCCGCTCAAGCGCACAATCCAGACCGGCTTCCATCCCCTCACCGGCGAGCCCCTCGAGGAAGAGGAGACCATGGACGCGGTCTCCATGCCCTATCTCGTCATCGTCATCGACGAAATGGCCGACCTGATGATGTGCGCGGGCAAGGATGTGGAGTTTGCGGTGCAGCGGCTGTCGCAGATGGCGCGCGCGGCGGGCATCCATTTGATCATGGCGACCCAGCGGCCGAGCGTCGATGTCGTCACCGGCACGATCAAGGCGAACTTCCCGAGCCGTATCAGCTTCCAGGTCACGTCCAAAATCGACAGCCGTACCATCATCGGAGAGCAGGGCGCCGAGCAGCTCCTGGGCGCGGGCGATATGCTCTACATGGCTTCGGGCGGACGCATCATACGCGCCCACGGGCCGTTCGTGTCCGACGAGGAGGTCGAGGCTGTCGCGCGGCATCTGAAGGCGCAAGGGTTCCCGAATTATCGCGACGACATTCTGGAGGACACCGGCGGCTTCGAGGAGAGCGCGCCCGCGAAGGGCAACGGCGACAGGAACGGCGATCTTTATGGCCAGGCGGTGGAGATCGTGTTGAAGGACCGGAAGCCAACCGCCAGCTATCTTCAGCGGCGGCTCAATATCGGCTATAATCGCGCGGCCTCGCTCATCGAGCGCATGGAAGAAGAGGGCATCGTTGGCGCGCCGGGCCGCACAGGGCGGCGGGAGATCCTCGCCGATACGGCGCGTTAAACATAGGCAAATGAATTCCTTGTAATGATTGATCGTAGCGTTACTGTTTGTGAAGGAATTCCTGGGGATATCAGCAGGCTTGCGGCCGATTCGCCACTGTCAAGCGCATAATCACAGATTTTTGCTTTGCATCCGCCGCTACCCGTGTTATGTTTTAGTCATTGAGAGGTTGGTGCCAGTCACCATCGGTAGTGCCCCCCCGTCTAGCCGAAGGCCCAACCCCTCAGCGCCGGCTTCCCTCCCGGCGCAGCGTGAAAACGCAAAGCGCCCAACCTTCGCCGGAGTTGGGCGCTTTTTTCATGCCCAAATGCTGAAAATCGCCACTTGGAATATCAATAGTGTCCGGTTGCGTGCCGGGCTCGTTGCGCGCTTTCTGAAACAGGCTCAGCCTGACATCCTCTGCTTGCAGGAAATCAAATGCGTGGAGGAGGCGTTTCCGCGCGAAGTTTTCCTGGAGCTTGGCTATCCGCACATCGCGATCAGCGGTCAGCCCGGCTATCACGGCGTCGCGACACTTTCCAGGCTGCCGCTTGGGGCACTGCCGAGGGAAAGCTTTTGCGGCACCGCCGAAGCCAGGCACTTGGGCTGCGCCGTGCAACTTTCGAGCGGAGAGGCGCTGGCGCTTCACAACATCTACGTGCCTGCTGGCGGCGATATTCCGGACCCTGCGATCAATCCCAAGTTCAAGCAGAAACTCAGCTACCTGAAATCCCTGGCTTCTTGGCGGCCGGGCAATGGTGGCGGCCATGCCATTCTGCTTGGCGATTTCAACGTGGCCCCGCTAGAAACCGATGTCTGGTCGCACAAGCAGCTCTTGAAAGTCGTGAGCCACACACCTGTTGAGGTGGAGGCGCTGACCGAAGTACAAAGCTGCGGCGCGTGGTCGGACCTCGTGCGCCACGTCATCCCGCCGGAACGCAAGCTTTACACCTGGTGGAGCTACCGGGCGCAGGATTGGGCGGCATCGGATCGCGGCCGCCGCCTCGACCACATCTGGGCAAGCGCCTCGCTTGCGGGGGCAGCGCGAAGTGCTTCGGTGCTCAAGGAGGCGCGCGGCTGGGAAGGGCCATCGGATCATGTGCCCGTCGTGGTGGAGCTCGATTTGTAATGGCCAAGCCCGCGTCATTTGGTCCTGGCGCTTGTCCGGTTCCAAGGGTGTAAAGTTAACTCCCTCGTTTTCAGGGACAATAGGAAATGGGGCTATCGATAATTATTGTAAAAATAAATATATTTGCTTGAGTTTGCCATAAACATTGCGTTAAGTTCATCTTTTCAGGGTCACGATTAAAAGCAGGCGTGGAGGGTGCCATCCCGGCAAAGGATAAGGCGTTCGGGGAAGCGGGCGGCGTGGGGCCTACCGATACCCGCAGTAAAAAGCAAAACCCTAACGGCGTGCGCGGTTTGGCCGAGCTGTATCCGCGCTTCCGCGACCCAGGCACGCAAGCGCCAGCCGCGCCCGGTCCAGCGGCTGGCCAGCGGCCCACCGCGAAGTCCGCGGTCCTAACCGCGGCAGAGGCGCCGGCACAGAAGTTCGCCGCGCCTGCCCGTGAGATCGCCGCCCTGTTATCCATCCAAGCCACGGAAGAGGCCGAAGTATTCACCGGCAAGGAGCTGGCTGCGAGATTTGTCCGGCGCGAGCGGGAGGACGAGGTCAGCGCCCCCGCCAGCCGGCCGCTCACGCCTTATCTGGCAGCGGGCGCGCTTATCCTGCTCGCGGGAGCCGGGGCGGCGTACTATTACTCGAGGCAGGAGGGTTCCGGCACGGCGGTGGCCGGAAACGCTTATGTGGGGGCCAATTTTGCCACCTCGGAGGCGCACCGGCAGCCCGAGACTGCACAGGGTTCTGCCTCCAATAGCTGGGCCGAGACTGTGGAGACTTTCAGGAAGCTCGCCGGGCCGGAGGCCTCTACACAGGAGAAGGTGGCCGAGCCGCAGCCGGGCGCGGACGG
>JBKQNN010000258.1:0-11265 GCA_052145975.1 Rhodomicrobium sp.
CATGGGGAGAGGGACAGGGTGAGGGGCGTGACCTTTGTGTGGATCGCTGTTTCTGGACACTGGCTTTCTCATTTCCGGGAAGGTCGGGCCTCCCTCACCGCCTGGGGGAGGAAACCGGGGTGAGGGAGGCCAATCCGGCAAGGCCGCCCGCAATTGGCGGCTCCAGCCGGTTACTCTTTGTGCGCCGGCGCGGCGGAAGCGCTGCCCGGTTCTCCGGCGCCCTTGGTGTTGACATAGGTCACAACCGAAAGGCCCGGCCGCAGGATTCCTTCGAGGATCGCTTCGCCATACACGCGGATGCGGACGGGGACGCGCTGCACAATCTTGGTGAAATTGCCCGTGGCGTTTTCCGGCGGCAGCAGCGAGTATTGCGAGCCGGACGCAGGCGCTAGGCTTTCGACCACGCCGTGGAACACCCGGCCGCCGGCGGCGTCGACGGCGACATCGGCGGGCTGACCCGGCCGGATACGGTCGAGCTGCGTTTCCTTGTAATTGGCCTCAACATAAACGGTGTTAAGCGGCACCAGCGCAAGCAGCCGCGTACCGGGCTGCACATATTGCCCAACCTGCACCGCTTTGTTGCCCACGATGCCGTCGAACGCCGCCTTCACCGTTGTGTAGCTCAGATCGAGCAGCGCCTTGTCGACGCTGGTCTGAAGCTCCGCTCGCACGCCCTCAGCCTCTTTCACCTGCGCGTTCAGCACCGCGAGATTGGCCTCCGCGGAGAGTTGGGCGGCCTCTGCCGCCTTCACCGCCGCGAGCGCCTGATCGCGGTCGGCGCGCGCTTGATCGAGCCGCTGCTGGCTGCCGAACTCCTGCCGCGCCAGGGTTTGCGCACGGTCGAAATCCGCCGTGGCGCGCACGACGCCCGCCTTCGTAGAAAGCAGCTGGGCCTTGGCCTGCTCGATCAGCGCCTCTTGCGCGACGGCCTGCCGCCGGAGCCTCTGGATGGTCGCCTCTTGAGTGCCAAGCTTGTTGCGGGCGGCTTCGACGGCAATCTTGTAATCGCGGTCGTCGATCTGAGCGAGCGTGTCGCCCTCCCGGACCGAAACGTTCTCCTTGATGGGAACGGCGGTGACGTTTCCCGAAACCTTGGCGGAGATCACCGATAAATCGGCCTTCACATAGGCATCGTCGGTGGAGACCAGGAACCGGCCCTCGGTCCACCAGTAATTGCCGTAATAGGCGCCGCCGCCACCCGCTGCAATGAGGGCCGCCAGCAAGAGCATTTGGCGCTTTGAGCGCTTGGGCTTGGGGCCGCCCAGGCCAACCGCCTTTTCGGAAAAGCCGCCGGCGGCCGGAGCCCGCGAGTCCTCCGAATCCAGCAATTCTCCCTCCAAATAGTCAGAAATTTTCTGGTTGCGCGAGGTAATCTCTTGCGTTTCCATCCGCTTGACCCTTGACGGCGCGCCCGAATGGGGGCATTTCAGTTGAACCGAACCGTTCGGTTCGATGGGAGATAGGCGAAGCGGCGCATGGGGTCAAGGGTTGGCTTTGCAAAAAATCCGGGTGATAGCCTTTTCCCTGAGCGCCGCAGCTGGTGTCGTGAATGCGTGCCAAGTCCGATGTGAATGTTATTCACATTAACATCGCTAAACCCTTTGCGGAGCGCTGTCAAGTCATATGAGGATGCCAAACTATCGCCCATCGATGCGCGATGGGCGGGGATGCGTGCAGGCTCAGGGGCTGGAATTGCGAAGGATCCTGAGTACATCCTTTTGCAGCGCACTGAGGAATCGGCCAATTGAAATCGTGAAGATGGATACGGCAGTTGCATAAATTAGAAGATCATACCGGCCCGGATGCAGCTCATTGCTGCGACACCGCCAAGCGCCAGCAGATCCTGGAAGGCGCGCGGCGGATATTTCTGCATGACGGCTTCGATGGCGCCAGCATCGGCGATATCGTCCGCGCGGCCGGCGTGTCCAAGGGCACGCTCTATGCATATTTCCCGAGCAAGGAGAAGCTGTTCGAAGCTCTCATGATCGAAGACCGGCGCGAACAGGCCGAGGCGCTCTTCACCATCGACGAGAACGATCGCGACGTTGCGGGCGTGCTGCGCCGGCTGGGCCAGAGCTTCGCCGATATGCTCTACGCTCCGGCGTCGATCGAGCTCCTGCGCATCGTCATCGGCGCCGCGGCCAAGTTCCCCGGCATCGGCAAGGCATTCTTCGACGCCGGTCCCTGCCGCGGCACGAGCCGGCTAGGGCACTATCTGGAGCGCATGACGGAACAGGGGGTGTTGCGCGTGGACAATCCCGAGCTTGCGGCGCGCCAATTCCTCGACCTCTGCAAGACGGGCATCCATCTGCGCTTGCTGCTGGGCGACAGGGACGCGCCCAAACGCGAGGAGATCGAACGCAACCTCGACAGCGCGGTGAGGGTGTTCCTCGCCGCTTACGGCTTGGGTTCCGACGCCCGCACCGGCTCATAGGCGATATTGGAAATTAGTTATGCGCTACGATAGCCACCCCTGAACCTATCCTTCAGGTGGCGGCTCGCTTAGAGGCGGTGTGCCACGGCCCGGCTTGCGGTGCGGCTGGGGATAACGGGGATTTCTCTCCGGCCCGCCCGTCCGCGAAATTCCGCAGGTAAAGAACGGGAAAACTTCCTGCCGCCGTAGGATTGACGGTGCCGGCCGAATGCGCATCGCCGGTTTGCCGGGCGCCGATTTTCGCCCAAAGAGCGTTATTAGTTGTATAGAAAGCAATTGACAACCAACTGGTGCGACAATGAATATATACACGTAATGGTGGCAAAGAGGTATCAAATGCAGACAATCGCGCAAAGAGCAGATCCGAACCTTTTCGAGGTCACGCTCCACTTCGAGGGCAATTCATGGTTGTTTTCGACTTTCGCGCACGCCTCAATCGTGCAGGAAGCGCTTGAGCAAGCTGAGAAAGAATTTTCCGTACATAACTTCCGTCATCAGCTTAGCGATGGGAAGGTCAAAGCCACTTCCGCGGATGTTATACATGCCAGCGACGGCCACTCGTTTGCTAAACGGGAAGGAAAGTGGCAACTCATGCATTGACGCAATCGGGGAGCGCACGGCAGGCCCGTACAAAGACGCAACCCGTATCAGTAGGCGTCGAAGTCGTTGTTGCCGGTCGCCGAGCGGGCCATCCGCCGCTCCCCAATATTGACCACCCAATTCGCGATGGACGCCATCGATGTTGGCAACGGCAAGCGGCGCGCCATCGAGGGGCATTTTGCTGATGGTTTCCGCGTCAATGCTCTCGATGCCGATGTTGACGTGCAAGAGCCCGCTTTTGCAGGCCGGATCTAGAAACTCGTCATCGTTACAAAAGTTGGCTGTGCACAAAGTCGACCAGCGTACCTTGAGCGGGACCAGCACTTCCATTCGCGCACCCGTACAAAGACACGGACAAACGCCTTAGGCGGTTGTTAACCGTACTCTACTAAAGTAGCCTGGATAACCATATATCGAGCAAGTCGTGCACGTGGCACGCATTGTGTATACCCTTATTGGCCAGAGTTGAAATTTTGAGTGCCGGAGGCGAGGTTCTGCGATCCCGCCCCCGGCTCCATTGAGTGTACTGCCCGCTCTCTAACCTGCAGGGCAGCGCACAGGGAAGCTGTGGAGGTCTTTCAAAGGGGCTTCCACAGCTTTATCCTCCGGGTCCGCCGCGGAGCACGCGGACAATGTAGATTGCCGCTGCAATACCGCCCAGAACCTCGCAAACAAATATGATTCCTTCGGTCACGCTTACCTCCTTTCTGCGCCGTTCTGGTGATGAAGAACGCTACGCGGTGGCGCGGCCCTCGCACTTTTCCCGTTGCCATGCACAGCAACCCAAGGGGGCTCAAATAACTGGAGCCGCAGCCCTTAGGACATCATGTCCTACACTGACAATCGCACGAAATTGCATGGGACGCAACGTCCTTGTTTGGGTGCCACGCGCACCATTGACAGCGGAGACATTATGTCCTATGGTGGTCGCATACAAGCCAAATAGTGGACGTCGGAAGCCCACCAGCGCGAGCACGTCGCGCCATCGGCATAGCAATTTCAAGTGATTGACATGGATCTAGATATACTCAAGAAGCTATTGCGTGACCTCGGCAAAAAATACTTAACGCTTGAAGCCGCTTTAAGCGAAATAAGGAGTTCTGGCGACGTAACCGTCAATTTAGTTCGTGACGCGGTGGTGGCTGATGCGGCTGAATTGAATAATTTCCTTCATGAGAATAGGCTTCTCACTAATCAAGCGGCGGCGGACTTCTTCGGCGTTAGGTCAAGAACCATCAGCCGCTGGCGCAATCCTTCAACCCAGGCGTCGAGCCCGGAGGGGATTCCGGTCGAAGCATCCCGGCAGATTTTGGGCATCGCCGAAGACGATTGGCGAGCAATCCTTAAGCTTTGCCTTGGCGATTTACCTTCCGCTCCCTCTGACAAGGATGCCCCTGCAGTTGATGGCGGCCAGAAATTTAGCCCCCCCCATCGAGGGGCATCGGGAGATCTCATGAAAGGTGAAAAGGGACAGAATATGACGGCAAGTGTGGCTTTGGATCAAGCTCAGGAGGCGCTCAACGCGCGCCGTCAGAAGGTTTGGGACGATCCAAACGGCATTCAATTCGTTATGCACGCGATACATAACAAGCGATGGGAACCTCCCCAGAGAACGGATTTCAAGGTGGTCGACGAAAAGCATAAGCGTACGATTTCAGATGACGAAGGCGAAGCAATTCGCAACTACTTGATTAAGCTTGGTTTAGATATCTTCGAAGATGCAAAGAAAAAGGAGGCGCTGCAGGAGGATAGCGGCTATTCAATCTGCAATGAAGTGCCACCCCGCTTCGGCCGTTTGATTTATTGGCGCTGGCGCTTTGAGCCGCGTGAGTCCTTCGTTTTCCTGGCAGGCGGGGTTGGTTCTGAAAAGAAACAAGTTGATTGGGCAAACCACAGCCAAATGCAATTAAGACCGGACGAGCCAAATGGACTTATGGAAGCACTGGCTGCATATGCCGACGCTTACAGGGCCTGCTATGGATAGTAAATGCCGTCAGCCAGGTCACGCTAATGGAGGCGGCCAAGACGCGCCTTCGCGGCGGTTTCGCTAAAGACGGATACGGCTTCTTATTGGGTCAGAGGAGGCATATGCCGCCTCTCGCCCTGCTTAGCCTGCTGCAAACGCGATCCGGCTGGAGGCTTCACGCCCTGGCTCAGTAAGCGTCGAAGTCGTTGTTGCCGGTCGCCGAGCGGGCCATCCGCCGCTCCCCAATATTGACCACCCAATTCGCGATGGATGCCTTCGATGTTGGCAACGGCAAGCGGCGCGCCATCGACGGCAAGGTATAGAATTTCCGGTACATCTGCTGGACATTGTGCTCAAGCTCGGACGGAGTGCACCAGATTGGTTGGACATGGCAGAGATGGCCGGGCCAGCGCCCCATCTCCTCCTCGTTGATGATGCGGTCCTCGGCCTTCAGCTTGGCGTAAAGCGTGGTCCCCGGCGTCGGCATCAGCACGTTGAAGTAGGCCGCGGGCACCCTGTGCTGCTCCAGAAACTTCAGCGTGGAGTCGAACACGGTGGGGTTCTCGCAGTCCCAGCCGAAAATGAAATTCAGCGAGAAGCTGATGTCCCGCTTGCGCATCTTCTCGAACATCTCCGCATAGCGGTCCGTCTTGTTCACGCCCTTGCGCATATTGCTGATGGTTTCCGCGTCGATGCTCTCGATGCCGATGTTGACGTGCAAGAGTCCGCTGCGGCGGGCCAAGTCCAGAAACTCGCTGTCGGAGCAGAAATTGGACGTCCACAGCGTCGACCAGCGCACCTTGAGCGGGATCAGCGCTTCCATCAGCTCCATGGCGCGGGTCCGCTTGCCGCCGAAATCGCTTTCGCCGAAGAGAATGCTGCGGCTGCCAGTATGGCGCACTTCGTCCACCACCTCCCCGGCCGGGCGCCACCGGAAGCGCGGGCTGAGATAGAGCCGCTCCGAACAGAAGTCGCAAACGAGCGGGCAGCCGCGCGAGGATTGCAGCGTGTAGGTGCGGAAGGGGCCATAAAGCGACATGTTCAACGCGCCGTAGCGCGGCCTGGGCAGGCCCGCGAGCCCCTCCTGGCTAAGCGGATCGGCCCGGTATTCCTTTTTGAGGCGCCCGGCGGCGGCGTCGCCCAGCATTTGCGCCCAGATCGGCTCGGCCTCGCCGATGCCGATGGCGTCGCAATACTCCGCCGACTCCTCGGGATAGAAGAACACATGCGGCCCGCCCATGACGACCTTCGCGCCGCGCTTACGGAACTCGGCGGCGATGTCGTAGGCGCGCAGCGAATGTAGCGTCCACGCGCTGATCGCGACGACGTCGGCTGGGCGGTCGAAATCGATCTCCTCGACCTGCTCGTCCACCAGCGTCACGCGCCATTCCGGCGGCGTCAGCGCGGCAAGGTAGGGCAGCGTCAGCGGCACGACCGCGCGGCGCTTGGTCTTGAACACCTTGCGGCTCGTTTTCGACGTGTAAAAGGAGGGCTGGATGATGGTCAGGTTGAGAGTCATCGAGTTCACTTCCCAGTGTGCGAACAAGAATGGCCCGTTTTAGGTGGCCAGAATGCTGACAGGAGCCTACGGCACAGATGATACAAATAAGTTTCGAATTGTGACCTTGTTATGCCATTTTACAACGTTGCCATCACCGCAAAGTTGCGGCTGACCCCAGAATGCAGTTCCGCAAGAGCCCCTGGGTGGAGAAGGCAAGATCGTTGAAGCGGATGAAACCTTCATTGGACGCGACAAGCACCGCGTTATGACCCGTGGCGGATTTCACAAACAAAAGGTGCTTAGCCTTGTCGAGCGCGGCGGTGACGTGCGGAGCTTTCGTATTCTTGACCTTGACGTTGCCAACATCAAGCCAATCGTGGACGCGAACCTTTCGAAAGAAAGCCGGTTAATGACCAATGAGGCCAAACGTTACAAGGCCATTGGCAAGGAGTTCGCAGAGCATGAATCCATTGATCACAGCCGTAAAGAATGGGTTCGCGGCGAATGGTACGTGAACACCCTTGAGAACTACTTCTAAGTTTTCAAGCGCGGCATGAAAGGCGTCTATCAACATTGCGATCAAACGCACTTGCACCGCTACCTTGCGGAATTCGACTTCCGTTACAACAATCGGATTGCCAGAGGCGTGAACGACGAAGCCCGTGCGGGCAAAATGGTTAAAGGTGTCGTCGGCAAGCGCCTCACCTATCGAACGACAGATCACTAAGGAGGTAGGGGCTTGGCAAGGCCGCCTATTACCTAGATACAAAAGACAGAAAATGGCCAAATAGGGAATACAAGCGTTTGATTTAAAATATTTTTTGTGAGTACGGACTGCCAATGCTAGCCAAGTCGTCCAAATAGCCCTATTTACTAGAATCGGCCACCGTGAGGAGGGAGACGATGGTTGTAGCGATTCAAGAGCGAACTCGTCGCGATTCGATATGGGGGAATAACTACCCCATAACCAATTTGTTGGCACTCTGGGCAATCATGAGCAAACGAGAAGATATCAGGAAACTCTGGGAGCGCGATGAACTCACGCCCAACCAGAAGTTCGATGCTTACCTAGAAGGCCTTTTGCTATCATTCGATTTCTATCCCGTATGCAATAGGCGGTTTCTTACTGAAAGTGATGCCAATTCACTGCTTGAAGATTTTTGGGTTGTTAGCGCCGATGTAAACAGAGGCGTTAAGGAGCTGCTTGATGAGCCAAGAAATGACCAAGAAAGAGAGCAAAGAGCAGCCAGACGAGCACTCGAGGCCATCCGCCGCGCCTACGCTAAAAGAACAAACGAGTGACATCGACAGATTAGCAGAGAACCTTCCCCCGGAAATTTTAGAGATTCTTTACAAGATATTCGAAAAAGCCGGGGAAGACCCAGCGAAAATGAGCCTATTTGCTGGGAAAATTAAATGGTCCAGCTATCGTGGTGACTTGCCTCCGGCGGAGATAATCGGAGAATATGAAAAGGCGTATCCTGGGTCTGGATCATGGTTGCTTGATCGCATCGCAACTCAATCAAATAAAAGACTTGAAATAGCGCAACTCCAAGCTCAGGGGCAAGAAGACAGGGCAAATCGGTCCCAATGGCTTGGTTTCGGGGTAGCCGTTGTTGGTATTGCTGTCTCAGGGATTGCCCACATATGGACAGGATCATGGTTATTTCCTTCGATCTTAGCTGTGGCGGCAATTGGAGGACCTTCTGGGGTTCCTATACTTGCTCGTGCCTTTCATAGGTATCTTGGCACGGGTGACGAAAAGCACTAACGAGCCTAAGCGAAAGAGGTGAAAGGTGCCTAAAAAGAAAGAACCAGACCTAACCGCAGAAGAGCAGTGCAAATTCGCAAGCTGACCTTGAGGTGCAGCCGTCAGCCGCTATCGCAAAACGGATCGCCGAAGTCCAAGAGCTGCTCGATAAGGGCAGTTCGGAAGGCTCTCTCCTCCTTGCCTGGGCAACCTTCGAAGCGCTTGCTAGAGCTATTTTGCCGGACAGGTTTCAGCGCCCGCAAACGCCCGGAAGGCTCATTGAGATCCTTGCGGCAGAGGGTTACATCACGCCTTCCGAAGCCGATTTTCTCCGGGTCTTGGCAGAAAAGCGCAACAAGTTGAGCCACGGCGAATTGCAAACGCAGGCTTCGAAAGCAGAGCTAGGAAATTTCACCAAAACTCTTGGAACTCTCCTGGAAGAACTCGCGTAACCGGTTGGCGGCCTGCTTAGCGGATGCTGACGGCGAAGAGTTCGGCGGCGCGCTCGGGCGGCTGGAGTTTGCCGTCGACAAGGAACAGCACGCGATCCGCTGCCTTGGCGAAGCTCGGGTCGTGCGTTACGACCACGACGGTGCGGCGTTGGCGGCGCGACAAATCCCTGAAAATCGAGCGCAGGTTCTCGCTCGACTTCGTATCGAGCGCGCCGGTGGGCTCGTCGGCGAATATGATGAGCGGATCGTTGGCCAGCGCGCGGGCCACAGCGACGCGCTGACGCTGTCCGCCGGACATCTGCCCCGGCAGCTTGCGCGCCTGATCGCCGAGGCCGAGCGAGCCGAGCAGCTCAAGCCCTCTGGCCTGCGCTTCCTTTTCGGATAAAAGCCCGAGCTTGCGGATCGGAAGGAGCACATTGTCGAGCGCGGAAAACTCGGCAAGCAGAAAATGGAACTGGAAAACGAAGCCGAGCTGCCGCAGGCGGATGTTGGCGAACTCGTCCTCGCTCAAGCCTTGCGTGCTGGCTCCGTTCAGCCATATCTTGCCCGATGTCGGCATGTCCAATAGGCCCAGGAGATAGAGCAGCGACGATTTCCCCGAGCCCGACGGCCCCATCACCGCAACGAACTCGCCCTGCTCGATCTCCAGATCGATGCCCTCGACAAGCGTCACCGGAACGTCCCCCGGCAGCACCCGCGTGAGCCCTTCCGTGCGCAGGATCGCGCTCATCCCGCGCCCCTCAGGATGTCGACGGGATGCACGCTCGCGCCTTTGCGGGCCGGCAGGTACGCCGCCGCCAGCGCCGAAGACATGGCGAACCCGACCCCCATCGCAATTGGCGACCAGCCCCAATCCAGCGGAATAAAGGTCGGCTCTGTGTTGAACGGCGTCTTGATCTGCACTTGGGCGAGCGCCTCCATCATCGAAAGCCCAAACGCGGTTCCAAGAACGCTGCCAATCGCGCCAACGATGGCGCCCTCGATCAGGAAAATGAGCAGGATACTGCGCGCGTGAAAGCCGACAGACTTCATGATGGCGATGTCGCGGGTTTTCTCCAGCACCACGGTCGAAATCACATTGTAGATGCCGAACGAGGCCACGATCAGGATCGCGCCCACCACGCTATTCATGATGATCCGGCGCACCTTGAGCAGGGCGATCAAATCCTGGCTCGCCTCCTGCCAGGACTGCGCCTTGTATCCTACCGCCGCCTCGACAACTTTCGCCACCTCGGGGGCGAGGTCCGGGTCGTCGAGCTGCAGGATAAAGCGGTTGGCGATATTCGGCCGGTTCAAGAGGTTCTGGTTACGCTTGAGGAGGACGTAAGCCTGGCTTTCGTCAACGGGGGCGTTTCCGGTCCTGAACAGCCCCACGACCTTCATCGTGCGCACAACGCCAACCGGCGAGGCGACGGTGACGTTCTTGCCCATGACAATCCGGAACTTATCGGCAAGGCCGCTGCCGAGCACAATGCCGTCCGGGTTGGCGGCGAGCGTGTCGAGCGAGCCCGCGATAAAGTGCTCATCGATGGTGCTGACATGCTTCATCAGCTCCGGGATCACCCCGTTGATGGTCGCGCCGAGATCCTTGCCCGCGAACGTAACGATCGCCTGCCCCACCAGCGCCGGCGCCACGCGCACATGCGGCAACGACGCGATGAAGCCGAGCTTCTCCTTGTATTGGCGGATGCCGCGAACCTCGGTGCGCGGCTTCAGGCTGCGCAACTCAACGGCGGCGCCAGGGTAGGTTTGGAAGACGGGCTGCGGGCGCGGGTCGCGGTATTCGTCGTAGACTGTGACGTGCGGAGAGCCGTCGACGAGCCGCTTGATGAAATCGTTGTCGGAGCCCTGCATGAGCGAGGTGACGGCCATGAAAAACGCCACGCCCAGCGTAATGCCCAGCAGCGAGACCGCCGTCTGCCGGCGGTGCGAAAGCAGGTGGCTCAGCGCGATGGAAACCGCGAGGTTCATGTCAGCTCCCGCAGTTGCAACGAATTGGCGCAATGAACGGGCGAATCTCCCCTCATCCTGTCCTTCTCCCCATGGGAGAAGGGACGCCTTCTCAACGGGCACAGCCTGACTCCCTCTCCCTTGGGGTGAGGGCGGGGGTGTGGGGAGATTCCCTCGTTCGGTGCACTTCGGTTCATCGCTTGGCCTCTTGCGCTGAAGCGGCATCGCCAAGCCGGACGCTCACCGCTTCGCCGGGGTGCAATCCCTTCGGCGGATCGGCCACGACCATATCGCCTTCGTTCAGGCCCGATGCGGCCTCGACGCGTTCCCGGCCCTTGATGCCGATTTGCACCGCAACGCTTTCAAGCTTCCCGTCCCGCACCGCCCAAACCGAAGAGCCAGTGACGGCGGAAGCCGGCACCTGCAGCGCATCCTGCTTCTCCGCCGTCACGATGTTGGTTTCGGCGGTCATGCCGATCATCAACGCCGTATCGGACGGCAGCTCGATCCGCACCCGGTAGCTGCGCGCGACGGGATCGCCCTTGGGCGTGATCTCCACCACCGAGCCGTCGAACACGCGCCCAAGGAAGGCGTCGGACCGGATCAGCACCT
>JBKQNN010000259.1:0-6308 GCA_052145975.1 Rhodomicrobium sp.
GGCTGCCGCAATATTGGATGCCCAGGCGCTCGACATCGTAGCGCGGAATGAGGGCTGTCGTGGCAAGCTCGACATCGCAGCCGTTGCACGAGCCGGCGTTGATCCGGTAGAGCCAGGGCGAGCGAGCGGCGAAGTCTTTGAGCTTGGCGAGGACGGTCATAGCACACCTCCCGCGGTGAAGTAGGCGACGGCGGCGACGCTCACTGCGGAGAGCAGCAGCGGCCATTTGAGGAAGAAGACGAAGGCCTGGTCGATCCGCATGCGCCCGGAAGCGACGCGTACTGCGGTTACGCCGATCAGCACCAGTACGAGCAATTGGGCTGCCCAGCCGGCCAGGCCCGCCACGCCGCCAACAGGCAGCGGCATGAACAGCGCGATACCGAGGCTCAGGACCACGACGGCTTTCAGCGCCGACATGACTTTGAACAAGGCAAGCGCTGGACCGGAGTATTCAAGCAGCGGGCCTTCGAGCACTTCGGTTTCGGCCTCTGGGATGTCGAAGGGCACGATGCCGAGATTGGCTGGATAGAAGAAGGCAAACGCGGCGACCGCGGGCCACATCACGGGGTCGAAAATGAACGCGCCGTGCGCTTGCTGATACTGCACGATTTCGGCGAGCGAGAACGTGGGGAAATGTCCCTCGGCAAGCCCGGTGCGCATCGCCACCGCAATGACGACCAGCACGATGGGGCCTTCATAGGCGAGCATCAGCGCCATCTCGCGGGAGAAGCCGATGGCGCCATAGGGCGAGCCGGAGGAAGAGCCGGCGACCATGAGGGCAACGCCAGGGATGGCGAGCAGATAAAGCAGGACCAGGAGATTGCCGATTTGCGGATCGGGGCTGTAGGCGCCCGCGATGGGGATCAGGGTAACCGCGAGCAGCATCGAGGCGGTGCCCACGAGGGGGGCGGCGAGGAACACCGTTTCGCAAGCCGTGTCCGGAACCATGGTGCGCTTGAAGCCGAGCTTCACGATATCGTAGAACGGCTGGACGAGCGGCGGTCCGACGCGGCCCTGAAGGCGGGCGGCGACGCGGCGGTCGGCGCCTTTCAGTGCGAGCCCGAGTGCGAGGGCGAAGAGCCCGCCTGGGAAGAGCAGTACCGCGATAAGAATGGCGTATGAGTTTGCCATGATCTTCCTCCCTTAAGCCTTTTCGCTTTCGCCGGCGCGCTCTGGCATGAATAGGGCGCGTCGAATAATGGCATCGGGTGTTTCGTACAGGCCGGCCGTACCGGCCCGCATAGCCTCGGCGTCGACGTCGGTGACGCCGCACAGATGAACGCTGGTGCGGACGATGCCCGCCCGGTGGCCGAGCCGTAGCCAGGGCACGAGTGCCGCCGCGAGGATCAGCGTCAGCACGGACAGAAGGAGCGGGCTCCAGCCTTCGAGACCTGGCAGCGGCCCGGCAAGCGTAGCGGCGACCGGCTCCATGCCAAGACCGGCCTGGATTGCGGCTATCGGCACAAGCAGCAGCCCTGGAAAGAGCCCCACCGCCACACTGGCCGCCGTCAGCACGCCCATCGGGATCAGCATGGCGAGCGGCGCTTCCTTGGCGGCGAGCGCCTTAGGCGTGGGCGTACCCATGAAGGCCGCGTGCGCGAACTTCATAATGGCTGCCAAGGTCAACAGGCTCCCGATCATCGCTGCGGCGCCGAGCAGCCAATGGCCGGACTGGAAAGCCGCCATGAAGATCAGCCACTTCGACGAGAACCCGTTCAGCGGCGGGATACCGGCAAGCGACAGCCCCGCGAACAGGAAGATGCCGAAGGTGATGGGCATGCGGCGGCCGAGTCCGCCCAGCTCGTCGAGCATCGTGGAATGGTTCGCAACCATCACCGCACCGGCCACGAGGAACAGCGTGTCCTTGAGGAACATGTGGTTGACGAAGTGCATCAGGCCGCCGGCGACGCCGAGCGAAGTCCCGAACGAGATCGCCATGAGCACATAGCCGAGCTGGCACACCGTGGAGTAGATGAGCAGCAGCTTGATGCCGTTCTGTATGGCCGCCATCGCACCGGCATAGAGGATGGTGACGCCCGCGATTATCGAGATGACGTAGAGCAGAAGCGGCTGGCCATGCACCTGTCCGCCGAGCTTGTCGAAGAGCGCCGCGCCGCCGAACAGCACAAACAGCTTCAGCACGCCCCAGGGACCGCTCTTGAGCAGCACCGCGGAGATGTAGCCGGAGACTGGCGTCGGGGCGAGCGCCGGGTGCATCTGGTAGTCGATGCGCACCGGCAGCATGGCGGCCTTCATCACCAGCCCTAGGAACACCAGCACAATGGCGGGCGCGATGGTTGCGGGCGGAAGCTGCATCAGTGCCGCGCCGACCTTTGCGAGTTCGAAAGTGCCGGCCTCGGCCGCGATCAGTGTCAGGCCAAGGAACAGGAAGCTCGCGCCAACCGTATTGAACAGGAAGTATTTGAAGCCTTCGCGCCGGGCAGCAGCGGTTTCCTCATGGCAGATCGCCGCCCACAGCGCCCACGAGCTCATCAGCTCCCAGAAGGCGAAGAAGCTGAAGATGTCCTTCGCCTGCGTCATGCCGAGGAGCCCAGCGATCATCACGGTGAACGCCGCGAAGAAGCGCCCTTGTGCATGGCTGTGCGCGAGATAGGCGGTGGAGTGCAACATATTGAGCGCGCCCACGCCCGCGATCAGCACTGCGAAGCAGAAGGACAGAAGGTCGTAGCGAGGGGCTTCGAAGATCACGCCGCTAAGGGCCGCGAGCAGCATCAGAACCGCAAGGCGTCCTGCCCAAGCAACCGAAGCGCGGCCAAGGAGGAGCACCGCCACAGCGCCGGCCATGGCTATGCTTGCGCCAATCGGCCAGTCGGTCACGAGGCCAGGCAGTGGCAGGTTTGAAAGCGCGCTGCGGAGTGCGGCGAGATCGCCAACCGGGGCTATGAGGCTCAGCTGGTAGCCGGGCGCGAAGCCGCCAAAGACGATCGCGGCCGCAAGTACGCCCATCGCTGCCAGCATGGGGACCGGAGCTTCGCGGATGCCTTGCTCGCCCTTATAGGGGTAGTAGAAGAGGAAGCTGACGACGCGGGTGTAATAGACCACGCCGATGATGCCGCCCAGAAGGAGGAGTGCTGCGACGGCCACGTGACCGCTGGCCGCCGCAGCGTAGATCATCAGGAACTTCGACACGAAGCCGGAGAACGGCGGCAAGCCCATGATCGCGAAGCTAGCCAGCGCGTAACAGCCGGCAGTGAAGGGCATCACGCGGCCTAGGCCGGCGAGGTCTTCGATCTTGCGCCCGCCGGTTCGGAGGATGAAGGCGCCTGCCGCATAGAAAAGGAGGGTCTTCATCACCGCGTGGTTGGTGAGGTGCAAGAGCGAAGCATCGTTCGCTAGCGCCGTGCCGATAGCCAGGATCGCGGTAATCTCGCCGATCTGCGCCAGCGTCGAGAAGGCCAGCATACGCTTCAGCTCGGTCTCAAGCAGCGCGCGGATCTCGCCATAGATCAAGGTGAGGCAGCCCAGCACCATCAGCACGGTGCTCACATCGATGCCTTGGAACGCGAAGCGCGTCAGCGCGCTGGCGCCGAACACCACGTACAGCACCTTGACCATGCCGAACAGGCCGGCCTTGGTGAGGATGCCCGACAGCGGGCCGGAGATGGATGATGGCGCTTCCGGATGGGCGAGCGGCAGCCAGCTTTGCAGCGGCACCAGGCCCATCTTCACGGCGAAGCCAACGAAGAAGCAGGCGGCGATAACAGTACCAACCAGCGGCGGGATCGTGCCGGCATTGGCGGCAAGTGTAGCGAACTCGAACGAGCCGGTCTGCGCGTGCACCAGCAGGATGCCGAAGTGCATCACATAGGCGCCCGCCGCGCACATCAGGAAGTAGATGAGGCCGGCGCGCAGGGCCTTCGGCGTCTGCTCGTGGACGACCAGGAAGTAGGACGTCCAGGTCATCAGCTCCCAGAAGACGTAGAAATTGCCGAATTCATGCGCCGTGGTGAGGCCGATCAGCGAGCCGGTCATCAGGAAGGCGAAGAAGTAATAGCGGTTGGCGGTTTTGGCGCGCCCGATGTAGCCGGTGGAATAGACGATCATCAGGCCAGAGATGCCGGCGAACAGGATCGCGAATAGCTTGGAGGTTGGATCGAGGCTGGCGTCGAGCACCACGGCGGCGGCTGTCGCAATCGCGAGCACCACCGCGCTCACGTCGCGCAGGCGCGCCGACAGCCGGCCAAGAAGATAAACTGCGAAAGCGCCAAGATACGGCACCAGCACGGGCAGCGCCCAGGGCGTTTCGAATTGGGGCACGCCCGAAGTATCGCTAAGCCCGGCAAACTTGGAGGCGAATTCCACGAACGGCGCAGGCCAAAGGCTGATTGCAACCGTCAGTGCCGTCAATACATAGGCGAGCGGCATGACCAGCGGCGGCGCGGGCGCTAGCGTAATTTGCCGCTCGGAACGCTCCAGGCAAACCCGCTGGATGACCAGCATGTAATAGACCGCGGCAACGATGGTCGCGAGCGTCCCCGCGATGGCCACAAGCCAGTATCCCCGCTCGATGGCCGCATAGAGAATGATGAACTTGGAGAACGAGCCCTTGAACGGCGACAGCCCCATCACCGAAAATACGCCGAAACCGAAGAGCGTGGCGCCAAGCGGCATGCGCTCGCCGCTGCCTGCCAGATCCTTCAGCTTTGCCGAACGGGTTCGATGGATGAGATACCAGCCGGCCATAAGCACGAGGCCGCGCATCGCCGCCTGATAGCCGAGGTGCATATAAGCCCCGGTATCGCCCGCAGCGCCGCCGAGGCCAAGCCCGATCAGGACGTAACCAACTTCGGCAATCGTCGAGATGACGAACGTCCATATGAGATTGGGCAGACAAAGAAGCGCGGCGATTTCGCCGATAAGCAGGATGGCTGCCCCCACCCATGCAAGCGTTTCGGGGGATGCCATCAGCGGTGCGATTTGGAGATGCTCCAGCATGAAATGGGATCCTTTCCTAGAGCCGCACTTCCGTTGTCGCTTCTAAAGCTAGCGCTAAGCCTGCCTTGCCGCTGTCGGCTATCTGACACGTCCTGCGGCACAAGTGTCGCAGGGTGGGGCACAGTCGCGCATCGGGCTCGCGATACCGGCGTGGACTGGGCCATGAGCACACTAAAACGCCTAGTCCCGGGCCGCTGGATTGGTTCGCTCCGCTCGCAATGACGGGGCAGGATTTCCCGCGGGGCGTACTCGACGGTGGACTTGAAATTGCCCCGGCGCAGAAGTTTGCGGACCACGATAGAAAACCAGATTTCAATCCCCGCCTTCGCGAGGACAAGCCTGGTTGAGCCAGGACGCATGTTTCGGGGTGAAGTGGAAAACGATGCGGTGAGCGTCATCGCGCAGGAACGCTTCTCGCGTCGCCTTGCTCTTTAGGTGTCCGGATTTGCCTTTTTCGCCAAGCTCTTCGTTGACGCCGCTCAGCCGCGCCACGAGGCGGACCACCCCCTCGGACACATGGGTGTTGAGGTTGTCGCAGATCATTTTCCACCGCGCCGCGGGTTCGCCCGTGGCGAACAGCGCCTCAAGGTAAGCGACGAAATCGGCCTCGGTGCGGCTATCGCCTACGGAGCCTTGGGCAGGCGAAGCCTCAAAGCTGTTAGCGGGAGTGTTACTCAGCCGCGCCGGGTTGCGCGTAGCCGAGATGCGCGTTGAGCTTGGCGAGGAGATCCGCGGCGGCATCGGCGATGTTGGTGCCGGGGCCGAAGATCGCGACGGCGCCCGCCTCGTGTAGCGCGGCGTAATCGTCCGGCGGGATTACGCCGCCCACCACGATCAGGATATCCGGCCGGCCTTGCTGCGCCAGCTCGGCCTTCAGCTCGGGCACGAGTGTTAAGTGGCCCGCGGCGAGCGACGACACACCAATCATATGCACGTCGTTCTCGACCGCCTGCCGCGCCACCTCGGCGGGCGTTGCGAACAGCGCGCCGATATCCACATCGAATCCGAGGTCGGCGAAGGCCGACGCGATCACCTTCTGCCCGCGGTCGTGGCCGTCCTGGCCGACCTTGGCGACGAGGATGCGCGGGCGCCGGCCGTCGTTCTTCTCGAAGTCCTCGCATAAGGCGATGACGCGCCGCACCTTTTCGTCCATCTGCCCGATCTCCTGGCGGTAAACCCCCGAAATGGCACGCGTCTCCGCGCGATGGCGGCCGAACACCTTCTCCATCGCCATGGAAATTTCGCCGACGGTCGCCTTGGCGCGGGCGGCGTTCACCGAAAGCTCCAAGAGGTTGCCGGTTCCGCTCGCGGCCGCTTTGGTGAGCGCGGAAAGTGCTGATTCCACCGCGGCG
>JBKQNN010000260.1:0-11963 GCA_052145975.1 Rhodomicrobium sp.
ATCGCGAGACGCTAGAGATCAAGTTCAGGGCCAAGTCCATCGCCGATGTGCTGGAGATGACGGTGGACGAGGCGGCGGAGTTCTTCAAGGCCGTGCCCGCCGTGCGCGACAAGATGGAGACGTTGCAACGCGTGGGGCTCGGCTATATCAAGGTGGGGCAGCAGGCGACCACGCTGTCGGGCGGCGAGGCGCAGCGCGTGAAGCTGTCGAAGGAGCTGTCGCGGCGCGCGACCGGGCGGACGCTGTATATTCTCGATGAGCCGACCACGGGGCTGCATTTCCACGATGTGGCGAAGCTGCTGGAGGTGCTGCACCAGCTTGTGGATGCGGGGAATACCGTGGCCGTGATCGAGCACAATCTTGAGGTCATCAAGACCGCGGATTGGCTCATCGACCTGGGGCCCGAAGGCGGCGATGGCGGCGGCCGCGTGGTGGCCGAAGGCCGGCCGGAGGATATCGCGAAGGTGGCTGAGAGCTACACCGGCCAGTTCTTGGCGGGGCTGCTGAAGCGGCGGCCCGCAAAGCGCACGCCTGCGGTGCGGGCGGCCGAATGACCTCTACGCTCAATTTTATCCCAACTCCTACGTTAAAGCAGTCGTTGCAAAATGTTAAAAATGGGGTTTAATTGGCGAGCTTTGTCCTCCGCTTCTCCGTTGACGTGTGCTTGGAGGTATGGATGTTTTGGAAGAGTAAAAAGAAAGATAGCAAGATCAATGAGATTTTGGATAGGGTAATAGCGGCCGTTAGCGACGAGGAAACACAAAATAAGTATGCTAGCCCAGCCAAAGCAGACGGCACTAAATGTGCGCCAAAGTGCGATCAAATTGCGGACGCATATGGTGAATTTGGGAGAACCCCGACAAATCCGATACCGGTTAACGGCCCTCTTGGCGAGGTGACTTATTTGTCACTGTTGCGAAGGAGCGATGGAATGCCGCTTGTGTTTCATCGACTTGGTTCTCGGGACGGGCTGGATTGCTACGAAGTTATGTCACTTGATCGCCGGACGCAAGAGGAGTTCTGGTTTGATTTTTATTTCCTTGGGAGGTCTCGCAAGGCTCCAGCAGGGTACAGACTCGAAGCCACATTAGAGGCATATAATCTCGTTTATGGGACGAATGGGCGCTTGAAGAATTTCCCAAATGACACCTATGAAGGGGTTAGGAATTATCAAGAGCGCTTATTCAAACAGGTTTTGCTACCCACTTATACCGTTCGAGCCTTCTGCCTCCCTGAATTCAAGAAAGTAGATTGGGACTTTCTCAATCCAGCCTATTGTCAGCATCTAATGCGAAGTCGAACCCTTTGAACTTAAGGCGTTTAAATCCAGTTTTGGCCAATGCTATCATCAACGGCTTAGCGCATGAAGCTCACCATCGAAACGGATCGGGAAAACGACGGTAACTGGATCGGGGAGCGCACACCCACAACTAAGGCAATGGAGTAGCCATGGCTTTTTTAACGGGACTGCTTTTAACGTTATTTCTTGTTTTGTGGATTTATCGTCTTGCTGTTAACGGCGATGAGCGGAGAAAATTTGCGAGTGGATTCGCGGATAAGCCTCTTGCCTCTTTGTATGCGTTAATTTGGCTGACATCCGTGATGCTGTTTTTCTGGGGTCTGCTTATCCCTCCCTTGGGCAAGCTTGAAATAGAACTTCTAGGGAAGCCGTTTCAGCTATGGCAGTTTGCGCTTATTCTCTCTCTAAGCGGATTTGTTATTTTCTGGTTTGTTGACCTTGGGTAAACTGTGAAACTCACGATTGAAATCGACCGCGGAGACGACGTTCGCTGGATTGCCGAAGTGCCGATTACGCCAGAGGATTTATAATTCCGACAAGGCGCGCTATAATCCGCACATGCCACGGAACCGCATCACCATCGACCCCGCCGTCTGCAACGGCAAGCCCACGATCCGCAGCCTGCGCATCACCGTGCAAACCGTGCTGGAATATTTGAGCGCGGGCGAAAGTCAGGAGGAAATCCTCCTGCAGTTCCCCATGCTTGAGCCGGAAGACATAAGCGCGTGCCTTCGTTTGGCGAACAAGCTATAATGGATGGTGCTACCGGGGAACACTCGAATGAAGCTGACCATCGAAACGGATCGCGAAGAGGACGGGCGTTGGATCGCGGAAGTGCCAGAACTTCCGGGTGTGCTTTGCTATGGCGCGACGCAGCAAGAGGCGATGGCGAAGGCGGAAGCGCTTGCCCTGCGCGTCATAGCCGAACAGCTCGACCATGGGGAGGCGAAACCGCTTGAGTTCTCGTTCGCTGTCGCTGCCGAATGAGCCGGTTCGCGGCGGCGAAGGCCAAGCGCGTGCTCGCCGCCCTGCTTCGCCTCGGCTGGGAAGTCAAACGTCAATCGGGCTCGCACCGGACGCTTTGCCGGCGAGGATGGGCAGACATAACATTCGCCTTCCACGACGACCAAGAAATCGGGCCCATTATGTTGAGCAAAATCGCTAGGCGAACTGGCCTCAAGCCTGAAGACCTATAAGGAAAAGGCGGCGGGCATGGATGAACCCGCGATGGTTGTGACGTGCTACCGGCCCGATCCGGCGCGATGGTGTGAGGACTTTAGGAAGCGTGAGACATGAACAAGAGCCGAACCGTAGAACTCATCCGCGAAGGCAAGTATCTCGCGGAAGTGGAAGTCGAGCTCTTGGAGGATGAAACGGCTTGGTCGCCCTATCTGACACTGGAAGGGGTTGAAAAGCTCGATGCCGTGCGGCTCGCGCTGCGGGCAGGCGATGTCAAGGCCGCCACCCAGCAGGCCAAGGTTTATGAAATGGTTCCCGTTGGCGTGTGATTGTCCGTTTGGCGGGCAGAGAGAAAGCGATGAACCGGAAAGTCACCCGCCTCGTTCGCGCGGGCAAATACGTGGCGGAGGTCACGGTCGAGCGCATTCCGGACGACGGCGCCTGGGGGCCTTACCTCTCTTTGGACGATGTCCAAAAGCTGGAGCGCGTCGAGAAAGCCATGCGGAGCGGGGATCTGAAAGCCGCGAGCCAGGATGCAAAGGTGTATGAGATGAGGCCCGTGGCTACTGAATAGCCGTTTTGCGAGGGACGGGTGTTTCCAAAAACATGTGGCCGCATAAAGTGACAATATTCTCCGTAACGGCTACGACGTCATCGATCCGCAGCGGATTTGGAGCGTTGTGAAGGCCGATTTGCCGGGATTGAAAGCTGCGATTGATGACATCGCAGCAGGTGCGTCCTAGGCTGGCTCATGAGCGGAGCTTGCGGAAGAACGCCTTGAGCAAAGCGGCGGCGCGCTCCCCGGCGATGCCGCCATACACCTCCGGCGCGTGATGGCAGGTGGCGGACGCGAAAAACCGCACCCCATGTTCCACCGCGCCCCCTTTCACGTCGGCCGCGCCAAAGTAAAGCCGGCGGATGCGCGCGAACGAGATTGCCGCCGCGCACATCGCGCACGGCTCAAGCGTGACATAAAGATCGTAGCCGGGCAGACGCTCGCTTCTTGCGGCCAGGCAGGCTTGGCGGAGGCTGAGGATTTCGGCGTGGGCGGTTGGATCCCTGTTGGCGATCACAAGATTATGGCCGCGGCCCGCGACCGTGCCGTCCGGCGCAACCACAACAGCGCCTACCGGCGTTTCGCCCGCCTCAGCGGCGAGCCCGGCCTCAGCCAGCGCCAGCTCCATATAGGGGTTCGGTTTCACTTCGTTATTAAAGCAAAATCGCGCCGGAGCGTCATCCCGCTTAAACGAGGCAAGCTCAGCGCGAGGGCCAGGCCCATGCCTGCGGTGACAAATTCCTGACAACGGTTTCGCCGCTCTCTTTAACGAGCTCGTGAACAGCGCAGCCGGCTCCACGCAGGAGTCCGGCCAGCTGCGTGGAGTGCGTCACCACGATGAGCTGGCTGCGTTGCGACGCATTTGCAATAAGCCGGCCCAGGGGCGCGATGAGATCGGGGTGCAGACTTGTTTCAGGCTCGTTCAGCACGATAAGCGGCGGCGGGCGTGGCGTCATGAGCGCGGCCACGAGCAGGAGATATCGCAGCGTGCCGTCGGAGAGCTCAGGCACGCGCAGCGGCCGCAACAGTCCGTGCTGATACATACGCAATTCGAAGACGCCTTCATTTTCATCGATACCGATGGTGCAACCTGGGAAGGCATCCACGATCGCTGCGCTCAAGCTTTGATCGTCACCAGTTTCGATGACCGTTTGCAACGCGGCTGCCAGATCGGCTCCATCGCTTGCCATGGCGAATGTGCGGGTGCCTACCCGGGAAATCCGCGCAGGCGCCTCCCGGTCTGTGCGGAAGTGATCGTAGAACCGCCATGACCGCATGCGTTCACGCAGCACAAGAAGCTCGCGGCCGGACTTCGGATCGGCTGCATGCGTCATCATGCTATCGTAGGGAGCGAGATCCGAAATCTGGACGGCTCTGCGGCCATCCTCGGTAAGAACCTGAACGGTTTGATTTATGCGCGAAGCGAAGACATTCGAACGCTTCAAAGTCTCGCCTGCCCACACAGCTTCCGCTTTGATCTCGGGATCGCGGTTGAAGAGCGAATCCGCCTTCCAACGGTATCCGTCCTTAATAGGCAGGCCAAGATCGATGGCATAGCCGTAATCCTCGCTTGCGAAACCGAGCTTAAGCGCCACGCTATTTCGCCGCACCGTTCCTTGCACCGGCGCGGTGCCGCGCTTCACCGCTTTTGAGACTACCTCCGGCCCCGCCCACAGCGTGGATTGCAAGCCGCCTTCCAGGGCCAGCGAGGCAATCGCCCGGCCTTGCGCGACATCGGCCAGCAGCCGTAGCGCACGGTAGAGGCTGGATTTGCCGGTGCCGTTGCCGCCCGTGATTACGTTCATACGTTCGAGCGGCAGGACCAAATTGCGGTTCGATCGATAACCGGAAACGGCGAGAGTCAAGATCATCGGCCGAGAATACCCCATCCAGGCCTGCTTCAGCTGGACGCTCTTCCGCATAGAGCGGAAGGGGAACTGCTGGCAATAA
The DNA here is from genome assembly GCA_052145975.1 of Rhodomicrobium sp. Taxonomy (GTDB): domain Bacteria; phylum Pseudomonadota; class Alphaproteobacteria; order Rhizobiales; family Rhodomicrobiaceae; genus Rhodomicrobium. Next base: position 4,986 of record JBKQNN010000260.1, read on the forward strand.
TAAAATCGGCGAACGCATAGTCTGCCCAGCGAAGGGCGAAGTGCCAGTTGGCCTATAAGCCGGGTTCTGTGCCGGCGGCTTTCGCCGCCGCGATGGCCATTCATCTGGGACGCCTGTTGCCAAGCGCCTCAAGCAACCAACCCGGACGGCGATGCGAAAACGCATTCCGGAGCGGGGAAACCCCGCCCCTATGCCGTCCCTATTCGGTTTTGCTCCCGGCGGGGTTTACCTTGCCGCGCCTGTTACCAGCCGCGCGGTGCGCTCTTACCGCACCCTTTCACCCTTACTCGACAGCGGGCCTAATCCCCGAAGCCTTACGGCCTCAAGTAGCGCGAAGCGCGATAGGCCAGCAATAAAGCGGTTTGCTTTCTGTGGCACTTTCCCTGGGGTCGCCCCCGCCGGACGTTATCCGGCGCCGTGTTTCCGTGGAGCCCGGACTTTCCTCCACTTAGGGGTTCGTGCTTCAACCGCGAACGGCCACAGCGCACACCCCCAAGCAGCGGCCATCCGGCCAACTGGCATTTCATGTAATGGCGTTTCGTTCCGTTCCGTCAAGGGCTTCCGCCGCTACCGCGTCAAAACTCCGTGGTTGCTCCCCGGATTGCCAAATCTCCGGCATCTGCAGATAGGCTGCTTCCAGGTGACGGCGGAAGCGGTCCGTGTCGAACAAAGGCAGGACTGCGCGGTTCGCGTTCAACCGGTCCCGATATCCCTTCAAAAGAATGGGATCCTTCGCCAGCCGCAGCGCCAGCGCTTCATAGTCTGCGATACTGTGCGTAATAAGCTCCGGCAAGCCCGCCGCACTCAACAAGCTCGCCGCCACGCGCCCCGCAAACCCTTCGCCAAGCTGCGTTAGCACCGGCAAACCGGTCCAGAGCGCGTCGCTTGCGGTGGTATGAGCGTTGTATGGCAGCGTATCGAGAAACAGGTCCGCAAGACGGTGGCGTGCAAGATGCACCTCGCTTGGCAGCCGCGGTGCGAATATGAGCCGCGCGCCATCGACGCCGCGCGCTTGCGCTTCGCTCCGGAGGTTGCGTTCTGTTTCCTTGCTGTCATGAACCAGCCACAATACGCTGCCGCTGACATTCCGCAGCAGGCGCATCCATACATCGAATACATCCGGCGTTATCTTCCAGTTCTGGTTGAAGCAGCAGAAGACAAAACCTTCCTGTGGAAGCCCTGTCTCCCGGCGTTCCGGCGTATGTTCAGCAATAGCTCGCTTGCGGTCGTTGACCTGGTAGCAATCCGGCAGCCGGACGATTTTCTCGGTGTAGAAGCTTTCGTGTCCCGGCGGTATCACGATCTTGTCTGCAACGATGTAGTCGATGAATTGAGCCCCCATCGTACCGGGGATAACCGAGATAGCTTATTTGAACCGGCGCAGGACAATAGGCGAGGATGCCCGGCCGGGCACCCTGGGTATGTCCCTTCAGATCGATGGCAATATCGACCCTCCGCTCGTAAAGGAACCTGGCGGTATCTTCATCGCTCCGTCGATAGGCGTCGTAGAACCGGTCGAAAGCGGCGGCTAGCCGCTGGCGCATCGGGCTTCCATCGCCGATGCCAAACGAGATCGCCATGACTTCGAAGCGCGAGCGATCGTGCCGCTCGAACAGCTCTGCCATCAGATGAGCGGTGGCATGGTCCTGGAAGTCCGCCGAAAGGTAGGCGATCCGCAGCTTGTCGCGCCGCCCCCTTTCACCGGTACAAAGCGGTTTTGGGTGCGGGTGGAATGTGTGGGCGGCGAAGTTCTTGGCACACTCCAGCTGCAACTGCGGATTGCCCGAGTAGCGTAGGAAGGTAAGGGGGAAAACGGCAGGCGACTTTTTGGCGATATACTCGATTGACTTCCTGGTCAGGTCTGCTTTCAGCCCCCAACCGCAGAGCATATTCGCGCACATAAGCAGCCCGCTAAAGGCGAGAACGTGGTCCGGCTCTAGCGCCAGCGCTTTCTGGCAACGGTTCGACGCTTCGCTATACCGGCCCAATAGCTGCAGCGTGACGCCACTGCCAGCTAGAGCCTCCGGGTCGCCCGGTCTGAGCGCCAGCGCTCTCCCATAGCTGGCGTAAGCCTCATCTAGCCTGCCGAGCTCTTTTAACGCGAGGCCGCGGTTGCAGTAGGCTTCCGGAAGCTTGGGATTGAGTGCCAGCGCCTTGCCGTAGCAGGTGAGAGCCGCATCGAACTGACGCAGCTTCCCAAGCGCGAGGCCGCAATTAACCAACGCTTCCGCATAGTCCGGCGCGAGCGCCAGCGCCTGTTCGTAGCTAATGATCGCTTCGCCAAAACGCCTTAGCTCGCTTAGCGTGTTTCCCCGGCTGTACCACGTGGCCGCGTCTCTTGGATCGATCGCCAGCGCCTCCCCGTAGCTGGTCAGAGCATCCTCAAATCTCTTTAGCGCATGCAGCACGCCGCTACGATTGTTAAGCGCCTCGACGTAGTCAGGCTTAAGCTCCAGGGCAAGGCCGTAGCTTGCGACGTTGCCGCGATTGTAAAATGCCTCCGCGTAATCGGGCTTTAGCGCGAGCGTCGCGTCGTAGCAGGAAATGGCCTCGCCGAATTTCTCCCGGATCTGCAACGCATTGCCAAGGTTGTTGTGATAAAATGGGCTTTGGCCGTTCAGCTCTACAGCCCGCCGTAGCGATTCGATGCCCGCCTCCACGCGGCCCGTTTGCAGGGCTACGATGCCTAGCAAATGGCGCGCTTCCGCGTGGCTGGGCGCGGATGCAATGAGCCGCCGGAACCAAGCCTCGGCTTCGTCTAGCTCCCTTGCTTGGAAGTGCATCAGGCCAGCCCGGAACATTTCCTCCGGGGTAGCTCCATTTGCTCCAACCCGGCCGCCGCCGGATTTTGCGGCACGCCGCTGTTTGCGGTTCATTGAGCTTGCGCCGGTGCTTGGCCGGCTTGCGGATTTCCGGCATCGGAAAAATGCCGGCCTTTGAGGATGCGGCCGAATAGGCCCTCTCCGGCGCCTTTCCGTCAAGACTGCAACGCCGCCGGCCGGTTATAAGCCGCAGATTGGAACCGATCCAAGTGGGTTTGTCAGAGATTGCCGGCTTGCGTGCTGGCGCCCGCACCGGGAGCGGCGACCCGCGCCCGGCGGCCTGATTTAGCCAGGTTTGCCGGCAGCTTTCAGCTCGCGGCGCGAAGCATTTTCTCGAACTTGTTCGCCGCCCGCAGCATTTTCTCGAATTTGTCTTCGGGAACGATGTTGAAGTTATCGAGCTGTTTTTGAATTAAGCGGACATAAATGGGGGGCAAATCCTTGGCTCCGGTTGGCAATGGGACCAGCAGGCCTGTCGCCTCGTGCCTGAACACGGCGTGTGTGCCTTTGCCTGCTTTTAGGCGGACAAATCCTATTTTCTCTATGAAGTTGATCAAATCGTGTGTTGCAATCGTTTGTTTAGGCATGTTTCATCGATCCAATTTTTGCGAGCACCTCTGCCTTATCTGCCCGCCAGCCCCGCACCGATTTCTCGTCCACGATTTGTGCTGCGTCCATCTCAACGGAAAGCCAATTTCCCTTTATGCCGGACGCGCGCACCTCACGCATTTGAAGATATTTTTGGAAGTATAGCCAATATGCAGCCTCGGCGGAAGCGTCGAATAAAATTAAATAGACAGGGAAGAGCTCAGCCTGCCACAAATCGACGTCCTTTTTGTTGACGCGGAAGGAAAAGCTCATCCCTTTCCGGTGCTTGCTTATATGGTCCGTGGCTTTGAGCTGCACAAATATGTTTCCGTTCTCCACCTCGCCGCTATCGCTGTAGGTGAACAGCAGGGCGTCGTAGCCATAATCGGATTGGGTTGTTTCCAGTGTGTAGCCGCATTTGACGACGGTATAAGCGACGTGGTGAAGGCTCAGGTCCGCGATGACATGCTGCCTGGTTCTTCTCTTTCGCTTAATCATCGGCTTCCGCTGTTTCGCGGCGCCATTGGAAGCGCCGGTCCCGCAGCCAAGGAAGTGGATGAATTCCTTTCTTAAGTCAACAGCCAAGACCTCGCCTGACGAGCTTGCGCATAGCTAAGCGCGCCCCAGAAAGGCCCAGATGCGTGTGCCCAAAGCCCAGCCGCATATGGGGCAGGCTTCCCCTGGGGCGTTCTAGGGCTGGAGCTGGACGTAACCGTCTTGCACAAGCTCGACAATGCGCAGCATAGCGCCGCCATTCACCTTCACGCCGGGCAGCAAATCGGCATTCACCCAGCCGTTATTCCTCGCAGTATTGACGCATAATTCGAATTGCACGCCCTCTTCTTGCAGCGCCTTGATTTGGTCCTTGAACGGATTGCCCTTCTCCGATTTGCGCGCCTTATCGTAAGCCGCTTCGTCCAGCACCATATAGCCGGCCTGCCCATGAAAGACGGCAACGATGTGAACGGGGACTTTGCTGGCCTTATAGCGCGCTATCATAAATTTCATTTGCATGAGACCGACGGGCTGATCGCCCGCGAAAACGAGATGGTCCATGTTGAAGACCGCCTTCGATTCCTTGAGCGGCACCGGAATGTCGATTTGAAGGCCGGCATCTGGAACCCTTTCTTCAGCCCAGACAGGCGCAGATTGGCCGAAGATGAGGAGAATAAGAGCAAGTGCGATACGCGCGATATGAGGCATAGGGAGCTCCGTTTGGCAATGCATGCTACCGGTTGCCGTTATCACATATTCAGACATACCGAAGTTTTAATACGCGCAAATCTTGGCAATTCTACGTAGGCGCAACCGGGCCGCGGCCTCCCCGCCAGCGATTGAAAATTGCGCACCGCTGACCAATTTGACGCTATGCAGCGGCAGCTTGCCGCACTGGAACAGACCATGAATATCTCTCCCATTAGTCTTGGCTCAACCAGCCGCATCTTGAAGCGGATGCCGGCGGCGCTTGCACGCGTGAGCCCCAACGGCCGCGCGATTCCAGCCTTGCACTTCGGAATTAAGCTCCTCAGCGCGCTTCTTATATTCGGCTGCTCACCATCGGCCGGCGCGGCGTTCGAATGTGCGGAAACCGGCGAAGGAGCGGTGCCCGCGCTGATATCTCCCGTTCAGGCAAGGATTCTCGCCGGAGGAGGACTGGACCTGGCCAACGAGGTCAACGAACTTATCGTGAGACTTAAAGCCGAACGTCCCGGGATATCTTTTGAAGAGATAACAAACGAGCTCATAGCGGCTTACTGTCCGTTTATTGCAGCCACATCTCTCAGCTCCGAGGCGAAATTGGATCGCGTTGACTCATTCGGAGCGCTCGTCCGTAAGCGTCTCGCTTCGGAGACCCTAGCGCCGGGATCGTCCATTCTCGCGACTGTCCCTGTAACTCCGGACGTTTACCGCGCGCTACGTAGTAAAGCGGACCAGGCAGGCAAAACGCCTTCGGAACTTATGTCCGCCATTCTAACAAAGGCTGCGGCTGAACCTCGGAGATAGCCGGGGATAGTTTGCGAACGCTGCATAGGAACGGACCATGAATATTATTCCCATCAGTATTGGCTTGAACGGCAACGGTTCGCAGCCGGACCGCGGCGCGGTGCGCGAGCGGGAGGCGCTCGACGCCTATTCCAGCATCGTCACCGGCGTCGTCGAAAGCGTCGCCGCGGCGATGGTTGGCATCCAGCGCAAGGCGAAGGCCGGCACGGCCGGCGGCGATCCACGCATGCTGGGCGGCGCGGGCTCAGGATTTGTCATTACTCCCGACGGCTACGTGCTGACCAACAACCACGTCGTCGATGGCGCGCGCGCTGTCGAGGTTCTGCTGGCGGACGGCAGCACCGCCCCCGCTGACGTGGTTGGCGGCGATGCCGGCACCGATATCGCCCTTGTGCGGGTGCACGGCGGGGGGCTCAGCGCGGTTGAGCTGGGCGATTCCGATACTTTGCGCGTGGGCCAGCTGGTTGTCGCGATGGGCAATCCGTTTGGCCTGCAGGCGACGGTTACAACCGGCGTGGTTAGCGCGCTGCGGCGGACGTTGCGCGCCACCGACGGCCGGTTGATCGAGGACATCATTCAGACGGACGCGGCGCTGAACCCCGGCAATTCGGGCGGAGCGCTTTTGGATAGCCGGGGGCGCGTTATCGGCGTGAACACCGCCATCGTGGCGGGCGCCAACGCGACCGGCTTCGCGGTGCCCATCGATACCGCCAAGCGCGTCATTCCCGATCTCATGCGCGAGGGCCGCGTGGTGCGCGGCTATCTGGGGCTCGCAGGGCAAACCGTGCCTTTTCCGAAGGCGGCGGCGGTGCGATTCGGCATCGCGGTGCCGGCCGGCGTGCAGATCGTGCAGACTGTCCCTGGCGGCCCGGCGGATAAGGCCGGCTTGCGGGCGGGCGACGTGATCCTCTCCGCAGGCGGCAAAGATACGCCGTCGGCCGATGCCATCCATCGCATCCTCGACCGGAGCTCGATTGGACGCCCCGCCGAGCTGCGCGTGCTACGGCGCGGCGAGGTCGTGACGGTGCGCATTACTCCGGAGCGCTTGCCGGATGATCGCCGGCGGTGATACCAGATCCGCTCGATTGCTTCCTCCCGGCTGCAGCAACAAAGGACCCCCTCATACAGGCTGCCATAAGTTTGTTAGCAATTTGTTAGCCGTGTTCGATAGGGTGGGTCTCCGAAGTCCCGCGATTTCCGGGCGCTGAGCGCAGCGGTACGCGTTTACCTTTTGGCGCGGGCGCCGCTCGCCAGAAGCTACCCGGACCCACGCTGCCCGATCCCGCCGGGTGCCTCCCGGCAGCCGCCCCGGCTCCGCCCTCAATCCCGCAAATAACGCCATTCTACGCCTCGCAGCCGCGCCTGCACCTTCCCATGGCCGTATTGTGGACCACAGCTCCTTACCGATGCGCTAACGCCACGCAGGGCATCGCGGCGAACTCAATTGTCATGGCCCGGCTTGACCCACGGCTGTCCGGTTCGCTTCATTTGAGGTATACTCTTCCGTCACCCCGGAAAGCGCAACGCGCTTATCCGGGGTCTTGCAAAATACTGAGCGCCGGAA
>JBKQNN010000261.1:0-3973 GCA_052145975.1 Rhodomicrobium sp.
TGCGGGCGGACCGTCGCTGACATCGCTCGAAGACAGCGCGCGGAAATAGCCGTCGGCATAGCCCGCCGTTACTGTGGCGATCCGGGTGCGGCGCTTGAGCGTCTGCGTGGCATTATAGCCCACCGTCTCGCCAGCCTCCGCCCAGCTCACCTCGGCTACGCGCCCAAACAGCCAGAGCGCGGGCTCCATCGGGTTCGCGCCCGTGGCGTTCGGCCGGCCGCCGTAAAGCCCGATACCGGGCCGCGTCACATCGAAATGAAACCGCGGCCCCAGCAATATTCCGGCAGAATTTGCGAGGCTGCGCGGCACCCCTGGAAAGAGCGATGTCAGCTCGGCGAACCGCGCCAGTTGTGCCTCGTTCTTGGGATGGCCTGCCTCGTCGGCGCAGGCGAGATGGCTGATTATCAGGCATAGGTTGAAGCTTGATAGCAGCTCCGGCGTCTTCGCGAGAAGCCGCGCCCGCTCGTCCGGCAGGCCAAGCCGCGCCATCCCTGTGTCCACATGAATGGCGGCGGGCAACGCTTTTCCGCGCGCCTTGCAGTACGTGGCCCATTCAGCGGCCTCGTCCAGGCTGCTCAATACCGGGCGCGCATCCAGCTCCTCGAACAATGGAGCCGTCCCCGGTAGAAGGCCATCGAGCACATAGATCGTGGTCTTCGAAAGCGCCCGCAGCGCTTGCGCCTCGGCGAGCGTAGCCACGAAGGCGGTTCGGCAGCCTTCCGCTTCGAGAGCCGGAAACGCCTCTGCCGCGCCAAGGCCATAGGCGTTGGCCTTCACCACGGCCGCCGTCTCTGCCGGGCGCGCCAGATCGCGCAGCCTGGCGTAATTGCGGCGGATGGCACCGAGGCGGATGACAGCAACCCCTGTGGCTTGCGCAGGCGCCTCCGCAAGCTCCTCGGCTAGCCGCGCGGCAAACGCCTCATCCATGGCTATATCCGGGCGTTACGCCCCTCACCCTGGCCCTCGCCCCTTGGGAGAGGGTACGCCCTCTCAACGGGCACAACGGGACTCCCTCTCCCATGGGGAGAGGGCTGGGGTGAGGGGAGCGACGCAAGATCGCCGAATACCATACATCTCGCATCACTCGTACCGTTCCGGCAGGCGCCGGTTGTCGGCCAAGTCGCCGAAGCGCGTAATATCGGCCTGGAACTGCAGCCGCACCGTGCCCGTCGGCCCGTGGCGCTGCTTGCCGATGATCACTTCGGCCAAGCCTTGAACCTGGTCCATCTCGTCCTGCCATTTCTGATGCTCTTCCGCCTTGGTGAGTGCGGGCTCCTTGCGCGAAACATAATACTCCTCGCGAAACACGAACATCACCACGTCCGCATCCTGCTCGATCGAACCCGACTCGCGCAAGTCCGACAGTTGCGGCCGCTTGTCCTCGCGGTTTTCGACCTGGCGCGAGAGCTGCGACAGCGCCAGGATCGGCACGCACAGCTCCTTGGCAAGCGCCTTCAGGCCCACCGTGATCTCGGACACCTCCTGCACGCGGCCTTCCTGCGAGCGTTTCGCCGAGCCGGTAAGCAGTTGCAGATAGTCCACCACCAGCACGCCCAGGCCCTTCTGCCGCTTCAGCCGGCGCGCGCGCGCCGCAAGCTGGGCGATGGAAATGCCGCCCGTATGGTCGATGTACAGCGGCAAGGTCTGCAACTGCATCGCCGCGCCTTGCAGCCGGTTGAATTCCTCGTCCGTGATTTGGCCGCGCCGGATTTTCTCCGACGGCAGTTGCGCCTGCTCGGCGAGAATACGTGTTGCGAGCTGTTCGGACGACATTTCCAGGCTGAAGAAGCCCACAATTGCGCCGTCGAGCGTCCCGGTGGTGCCGTCGTCATTGACTTGCGTCCGGTGCATCTTGGCGATGTTGAACGCGATGTTCGTCGCCAGCGCCGTCTTGCCCATCGACGGGCGGCCTGCAAGAATAATCAGGTCGGAATTCTGCAAGCCCCCCATCATGCTGTCGAGGTCCGTGAGCCCCGTCGAAAGCCCGGACAAGCCGCCATCGCGCTCATACGCCTTCGCGGCCATCTCAATGGCATCGGCCGTCGCGTCGCCGAACGCCATGAAGCCCGAGCCATACTTGCCCTTGTCCGCCAGGTCGAACAGCCGCTGCTCGGCCTCCTCGATCTGAGTCTCGGGCGGTGCTTCCACCGGCGAATCGTAGGCGACATTCACCATGTCCTCGCCGATCACGATCAGTTCGCGCCTCACCGCCAGATCGTAGATCACCCGCCCATAGGCAGCCGCGTTGATGATCGTCGTTGCCGCCGCCGCCAGCCGGCCTAGATATTGCGCCACCGTCAGCTCGCCAATCGGCGGCTCGCTGTCGAAAAACGTCTTGAGCGTAATCGGCGAAGCGTGCTTGCCCGCAGCCACCAGCTTGCCCATCACCTCGAACAGCTTGCCATGCAGCGGCTCGAAGAAATGGCTGGCTTGCAGGAAGCCCGAAACCCGGTCGAACGATTCGTTGTTGATCAGGATCGCACCGAGCAATGCCTGCTCGGCTTCGATGTTGTGCGGGGCTTGCCGGAAGGGCAGGGCGTCCAGGCTTTCTTCAAGCGAAGGCTGGATGGGGAAGGGGGAAAGTGCGCGGGCGTGTCTCATGGAGGGGACTTAGAGCCGATTCGCGCGGAATACCGTACAAGCCCCAGGTTGCGCCCGGCGCACGTGCACAGGCGAATGATTCCATTGGAGTAATCGTTAAAGGCCTCGCCCCGGCCTTGACTGATGCGAACGGGCAGCCCGGGACTCAAAAAAGGAAAGGCCAGGGGGCTAGCCCCCTGGACCCCGATAGCGTGTTGCGGCGCTGCAATTGGGGAAACTTATGCGGCGATAAGTGTTGTTGGAGGGCTCGCTTCGCTCGCAGTGGCTTAGCGTGCTAAGAAAGGTATATGAAGATGGGTAGAAAGCTCACGGCGGTAGAAGATGTGGCGCTGGATGCGCTGAGTGGCAACCCCGGTCCGATCGGCCACGCAGCCGGGGCCGGCAACTGGGACCGCGCGGTGCGCGGCGGTTTTTACCGCCCCGTCAAGCGCCCGGTGACGATGCGGCTCGATGCGGATGTCCTGGAATGGTTTAGATCCCGGCATCCCGATGGCTATCAGACCAGGATCAACGCGGTCCTCAGAGAATACATCGCCCGCCACCGGCACGACCCCGCCTGATGGTGCGAGCCGGCGGCGTGAAGCGTCATCGCGAGGGGCTTTAGCCCCGTGGCGATGAGGCTTACGTGGAGCTTGTTGCTGCGCCCGAAATGACGTGCGGCGATAGCATCCCGGCTCAGGCGCTCATACGCCGGAGCTTTTCCATCGTCTCCAGCTGCTGCCCCATCCACGCCGCGGCATCGGCCTCCTCGCGCGCATAGATCTCCAGCCACCGCCGCAGTTCGTCCTCAAGCGTCGTGCCCCAAGCGAGCGCACGCGCCCGGGCCTTCTCGATCAACGCGCGCTCGGCACTCACGGTAATGTCTTGCTGCATGGCGGGGCACTCCGGAACTTGCGCAGATGATAACGAGATTCGTTCGAAGCAAACCCTAGGGCAGCGGCGTTTCCACAGGAACGCGCAAGATGCCCCGCCCCCGGACATCGATCCGGCTGCACCCTATCCCCGCTTGAGGATGAAAGCAAAGGGGGAGCCCATTAGTTGTGCACTACCGCCAGCGTGTAAACCTCCGCGTCGCGGCCCTTGAAGAACTGCGGGTCCTGCTCCTGGCCGATGGCCTTCGCCAGCTCGTGCACGCGGGTTTGCAGGTAGCCGTTGAGCTGCAAGGTGTCCACCTGCCCGCCCGTGCCGCCGGCGGCCTTGCCCGACAGCCCCTCGACAATGGCTTCGGTGAAGAAGCCGTGGCCGAGCTGCGGGCTCTCCCACGCAAGCTGGTCCCAGCGCGCCGAGGAATAGGCCAGGATGTTGGCGTAATAGGCCGCGTTGCCGAGCCGCTCGTTGTAAGCGCCGGCCGAATGGCAGGTGTCGATGAACA
>JBKQNN010000262.1:0-13171 GCA_052145975.1 Rhodomicrobium sp.
TCCGTACCCCCGCTCTCAAAATCTTCATCGCGCACGGCTACACCGATCTCGTTACCCCCTTCGCCATGTCGCGCTATCTCATCAGCCAGCTCCGCCCCATCGACGGCGCCGCGCCGATTGACTTCCGCGTCTACCGCGGCGGACATATGATGTATCTGCGCGCCAGCACGCGGGCGAAGCTCAGCAGCGATGTGCGAAGCGTTTACCCGCCAGCGCCCGCGCATTGAGTAATATAAAAGCAATAGCGGTCACAAACGCCAGCCTACCTGTGGCGATTTTGCCATAGATAAGCGCTGTTCCGGCCCAAATGCCGTCCTGCAAAACTGCCTGTCACATACGCGTGATAAGGGCCAACCTGTAGCAATTTGTCAGTTTACGGGTTGGAGTTCCTAAAAATGCCGTTCAGATCTTTGAAGCTTACACCGCTTGCGGCGGTGGCGGCGCTTGCCTTGCCATTCCTTGGCAGCGCAGCCTATGGCCAAAGCAGCGGGGCAAACACCACTTCTGCTTCCCCTATCAAGCATGTCATCGTTGTCATAGGCGAGAACCGCAGCTTCGACCATGTGTTCGCCACCTATAAGCCCCAGAAAGGCCAGACCGTCTCGAATCTTCTGTCGAAAAACATCATCAAGGAAGACGGCACACGTGGGGCGATGTTCAGCCTGTCCCGCCAATACACCGTGGCGGCGAGTTCAAGCTACTTCGTAGGCTCGCCCATCGGCAAGACGCTCTACGAAACCCTGCCGCCGCCGCAACTCCTTGGCACGCCGAATGTGCCAACCTCCCTGTACACGTTCTCATCGGCGAACCCGTTTCCGCCCTATACTCAGGGCCTTATAGACTACATTCAGAGTCAGATTCCCATCCCGCTCGAGCCCGGCATTCCGGCTTCCGATCAATACTTGCTGACGACTGGCGCCACGGGCCTTGGGTCGACAACAGGCGTCGACACGCGCGTAACGAAGGCCAATGACTTGCCCAATGGCGTGTATCAGCTCACGGGACCCACGATGCCCTACGACGCCTATACCGCCGATCCGACCCACCGCTTCTATCAGATGTGGCAACAATCGGATTGCAGCACGCGGACTGCCACGCTGGACAATCCGAGCGGTTGCCTGCACGACCTTTTGCCTTACGTCGTCGACACCTACAACACGACGCCTGAGGGCAGTGTCTCGATGGCCTTCTTGAACGTGCAGCAGGGGGATGCGCCCGTTTTGAAGTCGCTCGCCGACCAGTACACAATGAGCGACAACTACCACCAGGCGCAGATGGGCGGCACGATGGACGAGCATTTCTTCATCGCCATGGCCGACAATCCCTACTACAGCGACGGTCAAGGCAATCCAGCCACGCCGCCATCCTCCCTCATCGCCAATCCCAATCCGCAGACGGGTACGAACAACCGTTATGTCAGCGACACGGTCTACACGAACTGCTCGGACCCAAAGCAGCCCGGCGTCCAGCCGATCGTCAGCCTATTAAACTCGCTCCATTACAAGCCGAAGCCCAATTGCGAGGCGGGCCACTATTACGTGTTTAACAACGTTTGCCCGGCTTACAACCTCGACGGCTCGGCCAAAACCACCTGCTCTAGCCTGGATGGCCAGGGGGTGCTGCCGCCCGTATCGACGCGCAGCATCGGCGACGCGCTTAACGAGCAGAACATTTCCTTCGCTTATTACGGCGGGGGCTACTATCTCGCACTGGCCGACCCGGCGTTGTTCTCCGAGATTTACGATCCCGTGAGCAACCCCTTCCGGTTCCAGAAATCGATCATGACCAACCCGGCGCTGATCAGCCCCCAATCCCCCTCGAGAGCCCTGAAAGACGTGATCGACCTTTATAGCGACATCGCGAACAACACGCTGCCCGCTGTGTCCTATGTCAAGCCGGACACGCTCACGGACGGCCACCCGCAGACCTCGAAGCTCGATCTATACGAAGCCTTCGTGGCCCAACTCGTCGGCGCAGTGAAGGCCAACTCGCAAGTTTACAATGACACGGCGATCTTCGTTACTTTCGACGAAGGCGGCGGTTACTACGACTCTGGCTTCATCCAGCCGCTGGACTTCTTCGGCGACGGCCCGCGCATTCCTTTCATTGTGGTCTCGCCTTGGACCACGGGCGGCCGCATCGTTCACAACTATGCCGACCACGCCTCCGTCGTGAAGTTCATCGAGCGAAACTGGGGGCTGAAACCGCTGACCGCCCGCAGCCGGGATAATTTCCCGAACCCAGTATCGAGCCCCGCGAACCCTTACGTGCCCATGAACAGCCCGGCCATCGACGATCTGTACAGCATGTTCAATTTCCCCAAGAAGGGCTAGTAACGCGTCATAGGCGGGCGCCGGACGCCCGCGAAACCGCCGAAGGGGTGGCGATCGAGGCGATCGCCACCCCTATTATTTACTGTGGCCTCCGCCGGGGTGCGCTCTTTCATGGTGCCGTTCACCGGCATCGGAAGAGTGCCGTGCTACCGAATCCGTTGAGTAGTTCGCGAAACCCCCCTCACCCCAGCCCTCTCCCCAAGGGGAGAGGGAGCCGGCTGCGGTTTCTCCCAAGTGTAGCGGATATTTCAGGCGTACCTTCTCCCCTTGGGGAGAAGGACAGGATGAGGGGGTCTTTTGCGGGCTCTATGCGAAGCGATCAGCCGGATCTGGTATGAGCGCTCGTGCCCCAGGAATAAACGATTTCAGCGCAGCGAACCGGTTGCCTGCCGCACTGGATTGGGCGCGCAAGCCGGGCGCTTTCTCTGCCATAATTTGGTGCCCATAATTTCGATAATTAATTCCCAGTCTGATTCGCCGATGATCGTGGCGATCACGAAATGTCGCCAAGCATGCCGGAACGGTGGTGCCTTGGAAAGACAATACATCTAGCGTCTGCGGCTCGATACGAAATCGAAGCATTCTGTGTTTCCAGAGAGCCCTCTCGCATCTACTTGCGGTTGCATAAGTTCTATTGTGTGAGAGTCGCTGCGCCGCGAGAATTAAGGCAAAATTACAGGAGACGAACCGATGCCAGGAGATGTCAGGCAGGCGTCCGTGCGCGCCTTTGAACCCCGCACCATGCGGCCGCGCGCGGTGCGCAACGCCGCAGCCGCGCGGCGCGCGCCCATACTGAGCGAGGGCGCCATCTGGACGGCCCTGCAAACGCTGCTGCTGCTCGCCGGGTTTGCGCTGGCTGGCCTCTTGCTGATCCGTCCGGCCGCCGGCATCGCCATTATGTGGAATATCCTGATCCCTGCCGCCCCCGCGCTCGTCACGGTGGCGCCGGGCCTGTGGCGCAACATTTGCCCCATGTCCACGTTCAGCCTCCTGCCACGGCGGCTCGGCTTCTCGATGCGGATGAAAATGCCTGAAAAACTGGCCGCTGTCCTCGGGCTTGTCAGCGTCATCGCGCTGTTCGCCATTGTGCCGCTGCGTCATGTCCTGCTCAACACCGATGGCCCGGCGACATTCGTCATGTTGGCGGCTCCCGCCGCGCTAGCCTTTGGGCTTGGCACGCTGTTCGAAGGGCGCAGCGGCTGGTGTACCACGCTCTGCCCGATCCATCCGGTTGAGAAGCTCTACGGCAGCGCGCCGGCCTTCACGGCCAAGAATGCGCGCTGCGACGTTTGCGCTCTGTGCACCGCTCCCTGCCCCGATTGGACGCCGTCGATGACGCCCGCCGTGACCGGCCCAAGGCCGCTGCCGCAACTCCTGGGAACTCTCTTGATCGGCAGTTTCTGGGGCTTCGTTTTCGGCTGGTATCAGGTGCCGGACTATCCGGACCATGTTGGGACGGCCGAAATCCTCAACACCTATTTCTGGCCGCTCGGCGGGGCGCTCGTTTCCTTCGCGATCTACAACGCCATAGAAACCTGGTTCGCCCAAACCAAAACCGCGCTTAAGACCTTGCAGGCCATCTTCGCGGCTGGCGCGGTGAGCACCTATTACTGGTATCGCATCCCCATGCTGGTGGGCTTCGGGGCATTTCCGGGAACGGGTCTGCTCTACGACCTCAGCGGCGTGCTCCCGGCATGGTTCCCGCTCGCCTCCCAGGCGCTGACCACCTCGTTCTTCTTCTGGTTCCTGGCGATCCGCGGGCGCACCGGCGTGAGCTGGCAAAAACGGCCGCCCCTCGCGCGCGCCTCGCGATCCGCGGCGGTCGCGGCTTGAAACGGCGCTCGCCTTCACTCCAGCTGGGCGAGGCGATGCCAAAGCTAAGCAGAGTTTCCTGGCTTCCCCAACGCATGGCCTTCCTAGGCGTTAGCGGCCATCGCGCCGGTAACGGCCAGTGGGGTGAATTTTGACGCACAAGGCCGAGCGGGCTATCCACAGGTGACTAGAGATAGTTTCCTGCGGGAAAACAAGCGCGAGCGGCAGAGTCGGCTCACAACAGTCCTCTACGGTGTCCGCGCTAGCACAAAGTTCTCGGCATCGCGGGCGCGGAAATACTGCGGCTCCTGCTCGCGCTCGAATTTCGCGGCGAGCGCGCCCACGCGGGCTTTCACGAAATCGCGCAATCCGTCGGCCCGCACCTCGCCCGCGCCATCGCGCGCCCCGCCATTCATGCCCTCCATCAGCGCATAGGTGAACAGCCCGTGCCCGCCGCCCAGCGAAACATCTTCCAGCGCCTCCTGATCGCTCCGCGCAGAGGAATAGAACGTGATGTTGGCCTCGTAGCCGTCGCTCAAGAAACGCCGGTTGAAGGCGCTGCCGGCATGGCAGGTGTCGAGGAATACGGTGCGCCGGCCGCGCGCTCCGATCAACGCATCGCCAAAGGCGCGCCAAGGCACCACGGCCGATTGTTTCAGGAGGGTTCCCGTACCCCAGGCCGCATCGGTCGGCGCGAATTGAAATTCGGGCCCTTCGTTGACGCCGTGGCCGGAGACGAACAGCATCACGGTGTCGTTTTCGCGGGCGCGCCGCAAAGTACTGAGGGCGTCCAGAATGTTTGCGGTTGTAGGTTCGTCTTGCGCCGCGGCGCCGTTGACCAGCGCGCGTTTGACCACGTTCCGGTAAGACGGGCCGGCGCGTTTTTCTATCGCCTCGGCGAAGGCTTTCGCATCGGCCCCGGCATAGGCGAGGTCCTTGTCACGCAGGTTGGGATATTTGTCCACGCCTATGGCAAGAACGTAGAGGGTGCCGGGCCTGTCGAGAGCACCCTCGCCCTTATGGCGGAGATTGAGCCTCGCCACCGTCTCGCCCGTGCCGTTTTCCGCGGCGACGGCGACGGTATTCGCACCCTTGGCCAGCGGAACATCGAACGTTAGCCTGGCGGGTTCGGAGCCTGCGCCATCCCCAAGCTGCTTTACAGCAACGAGACGGCCGTTGACGTGGAGGCGGATCGCCTTGACGGGATCGGGCGTGGCCCCCAGCTCCACGGTCACCTTCGCGCGGCCGCCGGTTGCCGCTGCATCCGGTTCGGGCGAAACGATGCGCAGCCGCGGCACCGGTTTGCCGAGCAGATCGGTAAGCTTGAAATTTGTGGCCCGCGCCTCCTCTACCGCCGCTTCGGCGGAGGCAAGCACGATGGCGCGCTCGACGATATCCGGCCGGTTCAGGTGCTGGCGAAGCTGGGCGGCGGTGACATACTCAGCCTCGTTCTCCCAGCCGCGATTGATCAGCCAGCCGATCAGCCGGGCGCCCGCGGCCGTGGCGGTGTAGAAGCCTTGCGGTGTCCACATGACCCATTCGCCGTCCTCGCCGCGGAAAATCGTAACGATCAGCTCGCGGGTCTTGAGGGTCCACAGCCACACGGTTTGGTCGGCCGAGCCCGAGACGAGGTAGCGCCCATCGGGGGATACCGCGACAGCCCAGACATCGCCCTCATGGCCCACGAAATCGCCGAGCTTCTTACCGTCGAGGCCGTAGGCGGCAAGCACGCCATTGTCGCCGCCCGAAACGATCTGCTTGCCGTCCGGGGTGAAGCCATAGGACCGGTGCCGATAACCATCGCCTGGGCCGCGCTCGATGGAGACGCCGGAGGGTTTGCCGTCCTTCAACAGATCGAGGATGGCGTCATCATAGCCATAATTGCCGCCCTTGCGGTGCTGCAAGGACAAGGCGCCGGAACTGGCGTTGGCCCGGACCCAGCCCTCTGCGTTCTTGACCGGCTGAGGCTCGCCCAGCGCTTCATCCGCGCCGGGCAGGCGCATGGCTATTTCGAGCGGGCCGCGATTATTCAATGGGCCAATGCTCCTGCGATAGATGTTGGTATTCCCCCAGGCGATGCCCCGCCCATCGGCGGAAAAGCCCACGGCCCAGCGCGGATGGCCGGTGCCTTTCAGCACCGCTTTCGTGTCGCCGGTCCCAGGGTCCCAGACATGGACCGGAAACTGCTCGCCGCCGCCGGTCGCCACGAGCCCGCCATCGGGCGAGAAGGCGCCCGCCCCTACGACGTTGTCTTGCTTCGTGTAGGCGGTGAGTTCCTTGCCAGAAGCGGCGTCATAAACACGCTGGGCCAGGTTGCATCCAGCTGCGGCGCAGGTGGAAAGCAGCGAATATCCATCCGGCGAGAAACGCAGTGAGCCAACCGAGCCGCCTTGGTTGGCAAGCACCTTCTTAAGCGCGCCGGTCTTCCCATCCCATAACCGGATTTCGCCGCTTAAGTCGCCGCTGGCGATGCTGCCATCCATGGGCGAGACGGCAAGCGCGTACACCTTATCGCCATGCCCCTTCATCTCTTGGATGAGCGCGCCATCGTCCACGCGCCAAAGCCTGAGTGTGTTGTCGTAACTTCCCGTCACCGCCCGCTGCGCATCGGCCGTGAAGCCCACGGCATGGACGTCGCCACGATGGCCTTCCAGCCGGTGCAGAAGCGTTTGCGTCTCGATATCCCAGACGATGGCGATGCTATCGGGGCCGCCCGAGATGAGCTTTTTGCCATCGGGCGAGAAGGCGAGGCTGTTGACCACTTGGCTGTGGCCCACGAGCAGCGCCTTCAGCTCGCCGCTGGCGAAGTCGTAAAGGCGGATATGGCTGCGGTGTTCGAAAAAGCGCGTCATCCATCCGCCCACCGCGAGCCAGCGCCCATCCGGCGACAGCGCCATGGCGTAGATTTTGCCCTCCTGACCCAGCCCCGATCGCCCCCGGATGGTGCGCACCGTCTTGCCCGCGCGGAGGTCCCAGACGCGGACGGCCTTGTCGTCGCCGGCCGAGACCAGGAACTTGCCGTCCGGCGTGAAGGCGACGCTCAAGACCTGCGCCATATGCCCGCCGGTGTCGAGCTGGGTGAGCGGAGGATTCTTTTGGCGGACCAGGTACACCCCATACACCAGGAGCATGAGGAAGATTGCAATGACGATTGCGATTGCAATCGCGGCGATCCGTAGAACTCGTTTCATATCGCGATCTCAGCGCGGAAAGCGATCCATCGCTTATCCGCGAGCCTCCTTGCGTTTACAGCCAGATGCCGCGAAAAGCCCGTTCCGCATGACGGCGGGAGCGCGCAGTCCGCCCCCGGTCCAGGCATTAGACTGATACCGTCTATCCAATAACCGCTCCACCAATCGCCGCGTGTACGGAACAGCGAATGAGGAAGCGCTTCAAGGAACCCAGGAGGCTTCGTGCTTCTGCGGGAAGGCACACCGGCCATAAGTACCCTCCTCGCGTTCCGCGCTAGACCGATGCAGTCTGCTTTCTGGGGCACAGCGGCTGGCTTATGCTCTGTGCGAGACTTTCCGGAGTCGTAGCAAGCCTGCTAGGCATTCGTTGGGCAAGCCAGGAATGTTTGCTTAGCTGGTTGCTTGCCGGCCGCCATCCCGGCACCTGATTACCCCGATATTTCCGTAGCATTACTAAAGCGGCGTATTGTCGAATCGCTGCCAGCTCTTGAGACGATTGCTCACCTCATCGCGGCTAGCGAGAGCACTCCCCCCGAAATATTCTTGGCCTTGAAGCCGTGCTGCAGGAGAATGCGCGTTGCGATGTAGGAGCGCTGGCCGGAACGGCAGACGATGTGGATCTCGCGGTCGCGTGGAAGCTCGCCAAGGCGCGCGCGGAGCTGGCCAAGCGGAATGTTGAGCGCTCCGGGCACTTTCAGCGCGGCAACCTCAAGCGGCTCGCGGACGTCGAGGAGGAAGCCCGCCGCGGCGGTGTCCCAATGGATGAGCGGCATGTCGCCGCTGAGCGCATTCGCGGCGGCCATCCCCGCGAAGTTCACCGGGTCCTTGGCGCTGCCGAACTGCGGCGCGTAGCAAAGCTCGGTTTCCTCCAGATCGTAGATCGTCGCACCCATCTGGATGGCCATCGCGAGCGCGCTGATGCGCTTGTCGACGTTGTCCTCGCCAAAGGCTTGCGCGCCGAGGACAAGGCCGCTGGACTTCCGGAACAGCACCTTCATCGCGATGAGCTTCGCGCCGGGATAGTAGCCCGCGTGCGAATTTGGATGGATGTAGATTTTCTCGTAATCGGTGTCGCCGAGCCGCTTGAGCGTCTTCTCGCTGACGCCGGTCCAGGCGATGGCGGCGCCGAAAAGGCCAACGATGGCCGTTCCTTGCGTGCCTCTGAACCGCGCGTCGCGGCCCGCGATGACATCGGCCGCGATCCGGCCTTGCCTGTTCGCGGGCCCGGCTAGCGCGACGAGACTCCACTCCCCGGTGACGAAATCCTTGACCTCGATGGCGTCGCCCACGGCGAAAATGTCAGGATCGCTGGTGTGCATCCGGTCGTCCACGCGAATGCCACCGCGCTCGCCGATTTCAAGCCCCGCCGTCTTGGCCAGCGCGGTGTCCGGGCGCACGCCGATGGCGAGGATTACCAGGTCGGCGTTATGGACCTTGCCAGATTTCGTCCGCACGTTAATGGCGCCGTTTCCGGCCTTCTCGAACGCGCCGGCGCCGTCGCCCAGTGCAAGCTCGACGCCAGCTTTCCGAAGGTGCGCCTCCACAGTGCGCGCAAATTCCTCATCGATAGGAGTGAGGACCTGTCCAGCCATTTCCACGACGGTCACTTCGAAGCCGCGATGGATCAAATTCTCGGCCATCTCCAAGCCGATGAAACCGCCGCCAACGATCACAGCGCGGGGCTTCGGTTTTCCGGCCTCATGGGCGGCGCCGCGCGAGGCAATCCATTCGTTGATGTGCCGGGCATCGGGCACCGTGCGGACATGAAAGATCCCCGGAAGGTCTATCCCTGGCAGAGGCGGCCTGATAGAAAGCGCGCCGGGCGACAGAACCAGCTTGTCGTAAGCATGCTCGGTAACCTCGCCGGTTTTCACGTCGCGCAGCTTGACCTTTTTCACCTGCGGCAAAATCGCGATAGCCTCGCAGCCGGTCCGGACATCGATTGCAAACCGGTCGCGGAACAGCTCCGCGGTCGCCACCAAGAGGCTCGATTCCTCCTTGATGATGCCGCCAACATGGTAAGGCAGGCCGCAGTTCGCATAGGAAACATAAGGTCCGCGCTCCACCATGAGGATTTCGGCATTTTCGTCGAGCCTGCGCAGGCGCGCCGCGCAGGATGCGCCGCCGGCCACTCCTCCAACAATGATAACTTTCATGGACTTGTCCTTTTTGTATTGGGATCCTCAAACGCTGGGATCGCAAACCGAAAGTGTAAAGGCAGATGCATGGCGGCGCGCTGCGGCAACTTCGCCGCCCACGTCCGCTTCGGTTGCTCTGGGATGCAACCTAAGACTGCGGGCCGCCAATGTATGTGACGTAGTCACAAAGCGGGACCGGCCGGGCCAGCGCGGTTCTCGGCGCGCGCAGTTCAAGCGCCGTGTGCTGAAAACGCTCCCGGTACAGAATATTGCCAGGATTGTCTGGTGAGCTGCCGCGGGAAAGCAGCCATCCGCTGGGTCTTGAGCGCAGAGCTTTGGGAGCGAAAATGGACGATCTGGTAAAGCAGCACTTTGCGATCTTTTTTCCTGTTTTCTTTGCGGCCATGTGGCTGACGGTTACGAGCCTCCTGGGCCTTCTCTCAGGCTGGTATTTCTTGATGAATAAATATCCGGATCGCTACGAAGAGCCGCTCTTGCGGGCTAAGTATCAATCGGGCTCGATGGGGCTTGGCGTTTCCATGAGTTGTATACTGACCATAAGCGTTTGCCGCTCCGGGCTTCGCGTAGGAATAATGAGACTATTCGGGCCATTCTGCCGGGACTTCTTTGTGCCTTGGGAGGAAATTAGAGTTAGAAGGCTAAATCGCTTTTTGTTCAGCTTGGCTGAACTGGAATTTGGAGATTTCAGTTTTTGGAAACTGAAAATCATGGCCGGGCTTGCCAACCGCCTCGCGAGCGCCGCTCAGGGGCGCTGGCCGGAGCCCGGGCAGTTCCCGAAAGAAACAAAATGATTTCCGTTCTTTCATGGTGACAGGCTGGCGAAGGGGCTGTTCGCCCGCGCTGAATTCGCTTATTGCTGGGGCATGAGCGCTCACGGCATTCTCCCATCGCAGGCAATCGGCTCGCTGATCGACACTGGCGCGATTTCGGCCGCAAAGCCGATCCTGCCGGGGCAGGTGCAGCCGGCGAGCCTCGACTTGCGGCTTGGCGC
Organism: Rhodomicrobium sp.; assembly: GCA_052145975.1. Lineage (GTDB taxonomy): Bacteria > Pseudomonadota > Alphaproteobacteria > Rhizobiales > Rhodomicrobiaceae > Rhodomicrobium. The sequence continues at coordinate 10,487 of JBKQNN010000262.1, forward strand.
GCGCGTCTTCCGCGTGCGGGCGAGCTTCATGCCGGGGCCCTCCGCAACGACGGCCGAGCAGATCGACCGCTTCGTGCTGCACACCATCGATTTGAGCCACGGCGCGGTTCTGGAGACCGGCTGCGTCTATGTGGCGGAGATCGAGGAGCACCTGGCGCTGCCGCCGGATGTGCGCGGCTTTGCGAACCCCAAGAGCTCGACCGGCCGCCTCGACGTGTTCACCCGCATGATCGCCGACCACGCGCCTGGCTTCGATCAAACGAACGCCGGCTACCATGGCCGCCTCTACCTGGAGATTTGCCCCCAGACCTTCCCGATCCTGGTCAGGCCAGGCTCAAGGCTTTCGCAAATCCGTTTTCGTGGCCCCGCAGGACATGAAATCGGGAGCGATCACCCCCGCGAGGCGGTTTTGTCGGTGGACCTGTCAGGCAGCGGCGCCTCGCCCCTGATCGGCTACCGCGCCAAGCGGCACACCGGCGTCATCGACGTCGACCGGGTCGGCGCCTACGACGTGGAGGAGTTCTGGGACCCACTTTCGGTCACGCAGGCTAAGCGGCTGATCCTAGATCCCGACGAATTCTACATTCTCGCCTCGAAGGAAAGCGTGAGCGTGCCCCCGGCCTACGCCGCGGAAATGGAACCGTTCAACGCGCCGATGGGCGAATTCCGGGTGCACTACGCAGGGTTTTTCGATCCCGGTTTCGGTATGACGGCTACCGGCGGCGAGGGAAGCCGCGCGGTGCTCGAGGTGCGCAGCCACAAGGTGCCGTTCATCCTGGAGGATGGGCAAATCGTCGGTCGGCTGATCTACGAGCCGCTTACCGCAACGCCCGCGCAGCTTTATGGCCAGGATATCGGCTCGCACTACCAGGCGCAGGCGCTCAAGCTGTCGAAGCATTTCCGCGAGCGATAGACGCTCGATGCCAAGTCCGGGCGATTGCTTCGCAGCGCCCCCCGGATCGCCTGCCTTCGCCGGTGCGTGCAGACCCAGCGTTATGAGTTCGAGCCGTCAAAATCTAACGGCTCGTGCAGGCCGGGAGCGGTCATCGGCCTGATTTCCGAGTATGCCTGCTATTCGGGGATAAGCCGCTGTTCCGGACTGGTAGCTACCCAAATTTGGCCCGTGCGTAATTGGCCGCCTCTGTTTTGTAGTCGTAGCCGACACTTTGAGCAATGCTATCTATATTGTCCGCGATCTGAGCCATAAAATTACTTTTTTCCTGTGAGTACGCGCCTGGAAATAATACCGGTATCGACCGGTATAGACCCGCAACACTGCATGCCACTTCGACGTTGCTGCGAACAATTAGTGATAGTCGATCCATACCTAGACCAAGATCATCGCTGTCGGTGACATCATAAGCAATAGCGTAGAGCACGTCCTCAAAATTATCAACATAGCTCGCCCAAAGTTTCAATGGGTCGGAGGCGTGCGCAACAATCACTGGCTGCACCCGCCTTACATACTTCTGCGCTTCTTCGGCCGATAAATCAAGTGTCAACCCGGAAGCTCTCTCTGCTAGTATTTCGTCGACCAACGTAACAATTGAGGAAAGCTCCTCTTCTGGAGGCATGATATCAACTGGCTGACCGTTATCCCGCAAGACCTGAAAATCGGCCATCTTATAGTTCTCATGGCCGCGATCAGCGGAGTGAGGGAATTGCAGTTCAATAATCCTAAGCCGCTCCTTATCCAACGTTCCGTCAACTTCGACAAATACCCCCCTCTGGACATACAAGCGCTTCGCAAATGGCGGCGGCAAAATGATTCTCAGACCCGCATCTTTAGCCGCTTCCAAAAAGAGCATGAATATCGAAGCCGTTTCGGTTTTAGAGCCTGAGGCCGACGTTGCAAATTTGACTGCCACAGCCGGATCGGTTGTGAAATCTAACAGGTTTGTTTTGATCCCATAGTGTTGAGCGGCGGCTGCGTAAGAGGATGGAGCTATTCTTAGATAGACTCCGCCATGAATAATCGGATTAAGTAACATGCTCGTATTGAATGAGAGCGCTGAAAGTAAGTGTCCAAATAAAGCAAGTCTGCGCTTTTCTTGCTCGCTGTTAACGTCCCCACGATAAATGGTGGGAGTGAGTTTCCATTCACTATTTCTGTGACCTCGAAATAAGAGTCGCGAACCTTTGGCCGCAATATGGTGCTGAAGCATTTGGCAATACAAAACGGCATGCCAGGCGCTGGGCGCAACAAAAGTGTTGTGGCCAACTTTTTTGACAGAGGCGTCAATATTTTTTAGACCAACATTAACAGCAATATCTGAAATCAGTTGGGCATGCGGCTGAATACGCCATTGGGGTGCTGTTCCGAGGGACCAATTGCGCATGTATGCTTGGGTTTGGTAAAGCCAGCATGCGAAGAAGTCTTCCTTAAGGCTCTCTATGGACATTGAGCGTAGCTCCACCAACGTGTGTTCGCGCCTGCTAGGATGATATTGCAAAGCGCTTTTAGTTTAGCAAAAAACGTCAGTGCGTCAGCAAATTCCGCTTATGGAGATTCAGCGTCCGAGATTTGCTCGTAACCGCATTTCCGGCATCGACCCAACCCGGCCTATAATACCGGGCACCAAGCGCCGTATGCCGGCCAACGAGAGGCCCGTCTGACCTGGGTACGGGGCCGCATTTACGGCAATATTTCGACGCCGGCGGCGCGTGCGGCCTTAGCCAAATCCC
>JBKQNN010000263.1:0-8139 GCA_052145975.1 Rhodomicrobium sp.
AGGGACCCTCGAACTACCCGCAGCGGATGTTCTGGGGTCCTCTCTCTCCTTGGGGAGAGAGACAGAGTGAGGGGGGCTTCGCGAAGTAATCAACCGGATTTGGTATAATAACAGATCCGCTTGATCGCTTCCCGGAGTCATTGCGAGCGAAGCGAAGCAATCCAGGATCGAACCGCGCGCACTGAATATGGATCGCCACGGCGGCTTTGCCGCCTCGCGATGACAGCTGCGGAAGGGTTCAAACGGATCCAGTACAATTCCGGATCCCGTTGGATGTTTCGCACCCCATCATCGCGGCTTGCGGGCGAGTCCTTAGTGCGAAGGCCCGCTTGCCTGCCGCCCATCGAGTATGGCTTCAAGACTGGAGATCGTTTCGCGAACAGCCTGGATGCTCGCTTCGGCATCTCCCTCAGTTCGCGGCTCGTCGAGCGCCAGAGTAAGTCTTTCGACCGCGTTGTCGATGGGACCGAAAGTTAGAGCTTTCGCCTGCCTGGCAAAGGCAACAGCCCCTTCTTGGAAAACTCTCGATGCTTCGCCGGCAAGCTTCTCTATGATCGGTGCGAAGTCCGCAATGATGAGATCCGGAAGATTTACGCTCCGGTCCGGGCTGACTGCCGGCGTCCCCGCGAGATCGGTCAAATGCGCGCTAAATCCCAGCGCCGCCGGTTCGCTCAACGCCGCAAGAGAAGGCGTGTGTGCAAGCGGTTGCCCCAGGATAATCGTGAGTTTCCCGGCTAGACCGTTGGCCTCCAATAGACTGGTAAGCTCCGACCTAAGCACTTCATGCTCGCTCGCAAGCATGGTGCGGGTATCTTCGAGGGCGTCCAGGAAAACGGCTTCGAGCCGCATCCGGAGCTTCACGTCGATCTGACTGGCTTGCCTCGTAAGATCGCCGGGAAAGGAGGCCAATGCTTCGCGGGCAAATGTCTGGACTGTGGACGACAGCCTCTGCTTAACGAGGCTTACCTCTTGAGTATGGAACGCATCGAGCTTTACCCAATAGGCATCGAATTTGGCGGCAAGCTCCTTTCTCAGAGCGGCAAATGTGCCCAGCTCCTTCTGGGCCTGTGCGGCTTCAAGTGGAATTCGCCGAAGCAAGTCTGCTTCAATTTTCAGCCACGCAACGAGATTGCGGCCAACCGCTTCGGTTAAGAGGGCAGCCTCGCCAACCGCATCGGCGATCGGACCGGCGCTCATCATCTCCGATATCGCAACTGCCAGGGACAAAAGGCCCGACCTCAGAAAAAGGTCCTCCGCCATTGCTTTTTCGGCAATGTCGCTCTGGCTCGGCCACTGGAAGCCGCCGGCCTCCTCGCTTTGCGCGCCGGTATCGCCGGTATCGGCCAGGCCCCGGTTGAGTGCTTTGTGCGCATAAGCGGCGCTGCCGAAGACGAGCGGAATGTGGGCGGATGGAAACTCTTGCTTGAGGGTAGACGATACCTGGCGCGCAATTTCCTGCAGGACCTCTTCCCCGCCCCTTAGCTCGTCGACCTTATTTATGAAAATGATGAGCCTGTCTTTCTTGAGGCCCCTCAGCATGCGCAAGAGGTTGAGATCGGTCGCAGATAGGGGCTGCCTGGCTGTGACGACGACCACGCAAATGTCGGCCGCTTCCAGGTTTTGCCTGGTGATTTCGTCGCGGACCAGGAACGGATCGTTCACGCCGGGCGTATCGATAAGGACAGTCGGGAAGCTGAATACGCCGAGGTCCAAGAAGATGTCGGCGGTTTTGGTGATGTCTGAGAACCTGCCCTCTTCATACTCCGGAGGGTCTTCCGCCCGCGGATGTTCCGCACCGACGTACCGGACGAGCAAATCCGGCTGAATCTCCTGGTAAAGATGCTCTTTTCCAAGGAGGTCTTCGAAAGAGGGTCCGAGTTTTTCTCTGGCCCTTTCTTCCATCGCCTTCACTTGGCTTCTGAGAACCTCCCAGTTGAAGTTTGGGAACAAACGGTCTGTCAGCTCTCGCGTGCGGCCTCCCAAAGAGAGACGGCGCCACTCTTCGCGGCTGAAAAAAGTGAATAAGGCGCCGGATTCCGGTTTGTCAGGCACACCGAAACTCAACCGCGTAATAACTGCGGTGCACGGATTGATATCCGCCGGCAAAAGGCCCGGCTGCTCGACGAGGACATTGATAAGCGAACTCTTGCCGGCCTTGACCTGTCCTACGAATGCAACCCGGCAAGCCTGGTTTCGAAGCTGCCCGGCCACCAGAGAAATCGACTGCGCCGTTTCTCTGTCCGCAAGCCCGGCGAGCGCATTGGCCGCGTCCAAGACATGCCTTTTCGCATCGTCAAGCCTTGCTCCGACACTCAACCTGCGCGAAAGCGGAACCGCGTCTAATTCACCTTCGCGCGGCCCGGTTCCAGTCTCGGAAGCGGGATTTTCAGACAGAACGTCTTTCAAAATTCTGCTTACTGTATCCGATTGCGGAAACAGACTCGCGGCCTCGGCGAATTCTAGCCGTGGAGTGGCCTTTCGCCTCAGAAACGGAAACCTCATATGCCAACTCTCAACGAATTAATGCACCCCGAAAGCGTATTCGCCGCCACAAACATTGCAAGCGCTCCCTTGCCCTCAAGAGGACCACAATAGCCAATTACAAACCCAAATCCAGTTTCGCCGGGAACGCGTTCGGATTTTTCTACGTACTGGTGCCATGCGAACACGTTGATGGCGGAAGCGGATCTGGCTATCTATCATGGGCTAACAGCCTTCTGCAGAGCGATGAGTATAGCGCGAAAGTTCGTCAAATGGACATCGAGGAGAAGCTACGATTTACCGCACAGGAACTCATCGCCGCAGAAAGTGCCTTGAGCAAGGCCGCAGTTGCATATCCCGCTTTGCAACGGCCAAGCCGCGCATTCGGGCGCATAGCGCGGGCGGCGAACAGGCCTCTGCGGATCGGCATCTTAGGGGAATCGAATTCCGGCAAGTCCTCATTGGCTAATCTCCTGGTTGGCGTTTCGACGCTGCCCGCGCTCCCGGTGGCGAATACGAGGCTGCCGACGCTGCTCATGTATGCGCGGGCACCCTTCGTCGTTGGGCTATACGAAACGGGTGAGAGGGTCGCTCTTTCAGCCAGTGAACGCTATCCACAGGGTATTTTAAAGCGCCTAGAGGTAGGCCTACCCAGTAATCTACTTCGTTCGGTTGAAATTCTGGATTTTCCTGGCGCCGCCAACGTGCTTCTTCCAATAAGCCGCCAAGACCCGGCGGCCTATGGTATCGATGCCGCCATCTGGACAACGGCCGCAACGCAGGCTTGGCGTGAATCGGAGCGGGCTCACTGGCTGGAATTGCCGCGGGCAATCCGGTCCCGCGGTCTGCTTGCCGTAACATTTTGCGATATGATTGCAGGCGATCAAGACCTAAAAAGGCTGCGGGCCCGGCTGGAAAACTCTGCAAGTCCTCATTTCCGGGGGATTTCCTTCGTGGCGCCTGGCGAGGAAGATCCGGCTGCCGCGGCGTCGCGAAACGGGGCTTTATTCGAGCAGATCGAATATTTAGCCTATGAATTCACCGCCGCGCGCTTAGAAAAGGCTACGGCAATTGCGCGCCGCGTGGCAAAAAATGCGCTTGAAAAGCTCAGCCCCGAATCGGCCACGCGCACCCGGCCGTGAATTACCGGTCCACTTCGCCGAAAACGATATCGAGCGTTCCAATTATGGCTGTCATATCGGCGAGCATGTGACCGCGGCCCATAAAGCCGATGGCCTGCAAGTGTGCAAAGGACGGTGCGCGGATTTTGCACCGGTAAGGGCGGTAGGTTCCGTCGGAAACAAGATAAACGCCGAATTCGCCCTTGGGCGCCTCGACCGCGGCATAGACCTCGCCCTTGGGCACGTTAAAGCCTTGGCTATAGAGCTTGAAATGCTCGATGGTCGCCTCCATCGACCTTTTCATTTCCGCGCGGGGCGGCGGTGCAATCTTGTGGTTGTTCACGATGACGGGCCCGTGTTCCTCCTCCAACAGGCGCAGGCACTGCTTCATGATGCGCACCGATTGCCGCATCTCTTCCATGCGGATGAGATAACGATCGTAGCAATCGCCGTTCTTCCCGATGGGGATATCGAACTCGAATTCGGGATAGCATTCGTAAGGCTGTGCCTTGCGCAGGTCCCAGGCCGCCCCTGCACTACGCAGCATGACGCCGGAAAAGCCCCACGCCAAAGCTTCGTCGAGATGGATGACGCCGATATCTACATTGCGCTCTTTGAAGATGCGGTTATAGGTGAGAAGCCCTTCGATGTCGTCGCACACCTTAAGGAACGGGTCGCAGAACGCCCCGATGTCGTCAAGCAGCTTTGGCGGGAGGTCTTGATGCACGCCGCCAGGGCGGAAATAGTTGGCGTGCATGCGTGAGCCCGAGGCGCGCTCATAGAATACCATGAGCTTTTCGCGCTCCTCGAAGCCCCAGAGGATTGGCGTCAAGGCGCCAACGTCCAGCGCCTGCGTTGTGACGTTCAACAGATGCGACAGCAGCCTGCCGATCTCGCAGTAGAGCACGCGGATAAGCTGGCCGCGCCTTGGCACATCGATGCCGAGCAGCCGTTCGATCGCGAGGCAGAAGGCATGCTCCTGGTTCATCGGCGCGACATAGTCGAGCCGGTCGAAGTAAGGCAGCGCCTGGAGGTAGTTTTTATGCTCGATGAGTTTCTCGGTGCCGCGGTGCAAAAGGCCGATGTGGGGATCGGCGCGCCGGACGATTTCGCCGTCGATCTCCAGGATCAGGCGCAAGACCCCATGTGCGGAAGGGTGTTGCGGACCGAAATTGATGGTGAAGTTCCGGTCTTTGGTTTCGGCGATAACGTCGGACATAATACCGCGCCCCTCGTGGAAGAGCGATCTGGAAGGAAGGCCCCAACAAGCGCGCCGGGGGGTTGGCGGTGGGCCATTCAGAGGCGTTCTCCCTCGCGGGAATGTGCGCCAAACCCAGCGCTTTCTGAATTAACGAACGCCAGTGCGCGAGGTTCCCTCTCATCCGCTGTCGAGCAGGCCGGCCGCAATCGCAGCGATCCGGCAAAGGTCAAAGAAACGGCTTAGCCCGGCTTTGTGATCGGCGATGCGCGAACCGCCGGGCGGGCCACGGGTTACATGATCGCACGGCATAGCTGGGCGCTACTGCGGCAGCCCGGTGCGTGCATTGGAAGGAGAATATTATGAAGCGGGAAAGCCTGCACCGAGGATTGGAACTCCGCCTCGAAGTGTTGAGGCAACGGATCCGCACCCTGACCGATGAGATGAGCAGGGCAGAGGGCATTCAGAAAATCGAGGTCCTCGGCGACATCGTGCGATTGGAACGGCGGTACGATGAGCTTAAGAGCAGCCTGGACGAGCTCAATCGCGAAGGCCCCGGCTTCCGGCACGGGGTGACCTACGAGCTTGAAAAATTCTTGTCCGATGTGGCCGGCGCTTTTGGCGATTTCATCATGTGGACAGACTCCCGCTATCTCAGGGGAAAGCGCCCGCCACACTCGTCATGATCCGCACGCCCGAAAATGTTATAGTGGATCGGGGCCGGCCCGGCAGCGGCAAATGGCGCGTGGCAGTTTCTTTGTCGCGGAAAGCTGTTTTGAAGGCGGTACGGGTGGGCAGCGCCAATTGGGAAGTCAATGGATCAGCAATTTCCTCATGCTCTCTACGCGGCATCTACCTGGATTATTCCCGTCCTCCTCGCTGTCACTCTGCACGAGGCGGCGCATGGCTTCGCTGCGCGATATCTGGGCGATAGCACGGCTTGGCGATTGGGGCGGGTTACGCTGAACCCTTTGAAGCACATCGACCCGTTTGGCACGATCCTTTTGCCCGCCTTTCTCCTCATTATGCGTTCGCCGGTGCTATTTGGCTACGCGAAGCCGGTTCCGGTCAATTTCGGTGCACTGCGTCATCTGCCGCGCGACATGGTCCTGGTCGCTCTTGCCGGGCCCGCGATGAACATAGCCCTCGCCGTTGCGGCGGCACTGCTGTTTCATGCCGTCCCCTACTTTCCCGGCACCGCCGCCACATGGCTCGCGGAGAACTTGGTGAACGCCATCGTCATCAACGTGGTCCTGGCTGTTTTCAATATGATCCCATTGCCCCCGCTTGACGGGGGCCGTGTGGCTGTTGGACTTCTTCCCCCTGCGTTGGCGAGGCCCCTACAGGAGCTTGAGCCTTACGGAATGTTGATCCTCATAGGCCTGATCTTCATTCTGCCGCTCATCGGGCAGAGCCTTGGCGTCGATCTCAATGTGCTTTCATGGCTATTTTCGAACGTCGCCAACCCGATAATTCGAGGAATCGCCCGGCTGACTTAATGCGCGAGTGCACAGCGCCTATCTGACGCGAGCATTGCGCTTGCGCAAGTTCCGCTTTTCAGGTGCGTTCCTCGCCAAAATTAAGCAACCGCAAGTTCATCCTCCTCATTCAAAGCTTCCCGCTCTAGCAAGCCATGATTAACAAGCATGGTTCTGACCGCGAGCGGAGAAACTGCAAAATGCTGCGCCGCGTCCTCAATTGCTTCCGTGGTAAAATCTCCACTTAAGCGCTCCGCCAGTGTCTCAAAAGGACAAAGGAGTTCCGCAGCAAAGGACCTCTGAATCTTTTGCCGGTAGGTTATCGCACTTGTGGCGGGTAGTAACTTGTCACCTTTTTGAGTAATACGGTCTCCTATTAGGCGCGCAAGGGCAAAACGACGGCCTGTATGGTATTTCGGCCGCAAAACAATGCTGCTTGTGCAGTCATCCTCATCCAGTGCGAAAGATATGGGCGAATTTCTTCGATGGCCGGTTAAGGCTTTCATAGAAACCCCCGCCATTTCGCACAATTGCTTGTCTTCAATCGGAGTATCTAAACGTTCTTGTAGGCGAAGGAGCTTGGCCGCCTGCGCGCCAAGTTTCCATCCAGCCACGCGAATGGGAAGCTCCTGCCGGCGCTGAGGATCGAGCTGGACGACGTCTTTGAGACTCGCACTTTCCCCAGCGTGACGCGCTAAATTACTTAGCTCTGTAGCGGTCCCGGCCGCGTTAGTATCAACGCCTGCAGCAGCAATTTCAGCCATTGCATTTTTTCCAAGCGATTTCGAATCCTCAATCAGTTGAGCTACAATTTCCTTGTCCGCTTCATTGGGATCCTTTCCAAGAAGTGCTTCGAACTTTCGGAAGAGTGTCCTTTCCTGATTGGCGCGATCTTCGAGCAAAGTATCCCAGATTGCTTCAAGATTCGTTTCTTTAACACCGCCGGCGTCAAGTTTGCCTAAGACTTGAGCGACAAAAGTATCGATGGCATTATCGAATTCATTCGCTTGAACCACTGGCGTTGCAGTCGTAACATAGCGCAATGGTTCCGCTTGGCGCGACCGGGTCGGCTCTGCCTGAATGACCACACGCTCGCCATCTGAGGTAATCGTGATATTTGGCCATACATAACCACCACCAATGGTGGTCATGTGATGCGCCATAGACCAATCCGTTGACTTCCTTCTTGGTTCCCAACGTAAGCGCCACCAATTCCAAGCCAACCACTCAGATAGCAAGTAGCCTGAAAGGTGGACCTTTTGGCGTACAATTTTAACGAAGGCATCTTCAGCTTCGGTTAGCCATCGATCGTAACACCAAATGCCAATTGCAGCGAAGCAGGCACGTTCCTCGGGACAACCTGCATCCAGCCGTTCCCATGTTGCGTCAATCCACAAACTCTTACTCATCGCTTTCGCCATTCGTACATGACAACTACGCCGAAATCATCATCTGACTGCAGTGGATATCCGTGGTAGATGCCTTGCACCTCATTTTCGAGTTGCGCTTCGAAAACTTGCCCCTCATCCGAAACCGCCCACACATTTTGTGGCCAGACAGGGCTTCCCCTCTGGCTTATCATCCCTTTTCGGAGACCTTCTTTCAATAGTTGTTCGGCTTCCGCCTTCAGGAGTGGCCGATCGGCATCGCAAAGCATCTTTCCTGGGCGCGGGCTCGTTGGTGGCGTCAGTCCGTAATCGCCCGGCGTCCTCTTGTGTTCCGGATTGCCCCCATATCGAGCGCGGTCCGCACGCGAAGTTCGCTCGTCCGGGCTCCAATAGTCAGCGGCCGCCAATTTTCGTTTCGGATTAAAGGCAGCAGCCCGCTTCTTCATATCTCTGTTCCGCTGATCTCAACCGGC
>JBKQNN010000264.1:0-6043 GCA_052145975.1 Rhodomicrobium sp.
TTCCCTTGCCCAAAATTGACATCGTTCAAGAGGCGCAAGAGCGCCTCGAAGCCGCATGGATTCAGGATCGCGAGAACCGCGAGGATGGGTTCATGGACCTGAAGTTCCTCGCGGGCGACCAATGGCCGAACGAGATCCGGCTGCAGCGCGAGGCGCAAAACCGGCCGTGCCTCACCATCAACCGGCTGCCGCAATTCGTGAACCAGGTGGCCAACTCCGTGCGCGTCAATCCGCCGGCCATCAAGGCGATCCCGGCGGGCGGCGAGGCGACGGCGGAGCTGGCTGAGATTTATTCGGGGCTGATGCGGCAGATCCAATACCGCTCGAACGCCACGAATGTATTCGCGAACGCGGTCTATTACGCGGTTGCTTGCGGCATCGGCCATTTCCGCGTCGTCACCGATTATGCGAATGAGGACGGGTTCGACCAGGAAATCCTCATCAAGCGCATTCAGCACCCGCTTTCGGTCTTCTGGGCGCCGGGCTCTGTCGAGCCGGACCGGTCGGACGCGGAATATTGCCTCGTCTCGGAGATGATCGGGCGCAAGGAGTTCCAGAAGCGCTTTCCGGGTGCTGCGATGACCGATTTCGTGGCGCCGGAGGACCTTAACGCCGAGAGCGGCCTGTTCTGGGCCAATCGCGATGCGGTGCGCGTCTGCGAATATTGGGTGAAGCGGCCCCATGAGCGCACCATCGTGCGCCTTGCGGGCGGTGCGACCGTCGATATCACCGACGTTGCCGAAAAAGAGCTGCGGGATTTAGAAATCGTCGCCGAGAGGAAGGTGCGCTCGCACAAGATCGAGCATTATCTCTTAAGCGGCGAGGAGGTGCTCGAAGGCCCGAATATTTGGGCCGGGCGCTTCATTCCGATTTTCCCCGTGATTGGCTCCGAAACGTCGCTCGAAACCAAGGTGATCCGCAGCGGGCTTATCCGCTTCAGCCGGGACTCGCAGCAACTCTACAATTTCTGGCGCTCGGCCGCGGCCGAGTCCATCGCGCTGGCGCCGCGCGCGCCGTTCCTGGCGACGCCCGCGATGATCGCCAAGTTCAAGGGGCAGTGGGACACGCAAAATGTCATTTCGCGGCCTTATCTGCTGTACGAAGCCGATCCCGATGTGCCGGGCGGCCGGCCCATGCGCGAGCCCCCGCCCGATATTCCGGCGGCGCTGGTGAATGAAAGCGGCATGGCCGCCGACGAGATGAAGGCGACTACCGGCATCTACGACGCGTCGCTGGGCGCGCAATCGAACGAGATTTCGGGCATCGCCATTCGCGCACGCACGAGCCAGGGCGACATTTCCGCGTTGCATTATCAGGACAATCTGATGGCCACGCTGAACCATCTGGGCCGGGTGCTGATCGATCTCATCCCGAAAGTCTACGACAGCGAGCGCAGCGTCCGCATCCTGCAGGAAGACGAGACGCACTTGCCGGTGCGCATCAACGTGCCGGTGTTGGGCGCGAACGGCAAGCCGATGCTCATCAACGACCTGAACCAAGGCACCTACGATGTGCGCGTGAAAATCGGCCCCTCCTACGCCACGCGGCGGGCGGAAGCGGCGGACGCCATGCTGCAATTCATCCAGGCTGTGCCGCAGGCGGCGGGTATCGCGGGCGACCTCGTAGCGCGGAACATGGATTGGCCCGGTGCGGACGAGATCGCGGACCGGCTCAAGCGCATGCTGCCGCCGCAGATTACCGGCGAGGCGCCACCGCTGGGGGCGCAAATCGCTCAAGCCCAGCAGAAAGCTTACCAGGACGCGCTCGCACAGGCTGAACTGGCCCGCGTGCAAGGTCTTGCCTTGAAGTCCGGGGCCGAAGCGGCGCGGGCGCATGCCCAGGCACAAGACTCGGCGGCGCATACGCTCTCCACCGTCGCGGCCACCGTTTACGCCGCGCCGCAAGATCCGATGCAAACCGCACTGCAGGAAGCGGCTCTGCGCGAGCGGCAGGCCAGCGCGGCCAACGCCGAGGCGACGCTGCAGGCGAAGGTTTTGGAAAATGAGGCGAAGCGCACGCAGCTTTCGGAGCCTTCGCCCTACAAGCTTTGAGCGAAGCCGGACTCTGCTCCCGTTTTCGTGCCCGGGCTTTTTTGCTGCGGCGATGTGCGGCGCACCCTTATGCCGTTTTCATTTTCGGCCTTATATGCCATTGCGGAATGACGGGGAGCGGCGAAAAGGCTATATGACCGTGGGTTTGCGCGGGCTTTGTGCTGGAACCGGGAGTGCCGGTTGCGCTGGCGATGCCTTGGCCGGGCATAATGGCCGCATCGTCTTGCGAAGCGCTTGAGTCCGAGGCGCTTGAATCCGTGGAGCCGCCCGAGCCGTCACCGGTGCTATCGTTCTCAGCGGTTTGGCTGGCCGCAGCGGCATTGACTGCAAATTCGGTATAGCCGGTGCTGGGCATCCCAAGCACAATAGGGGTCGCCGTGGGCGGTGGTCCGGTGTCTGGGGCAGTGGCGGAGTTTGCCGTATCCGGCACGGAAAGTCCAAGGAGCGCATGGGAAACTTGGATGGCGACGGCCGCGGGCTTCGGCGCGCCGTTTCCTGGCGGGTCCGGCACGCTGGCTTGGGCAGCGGGAGACATGCCCGGCCTGGGTTGAGAGGGCGCTTCTATGCTGACGGCCGCAATCGCTGGCACGGCGGCATTGGCTGGCGCCTGGGTCGAAGTAACCGGCATTCCGGTAACGGCAGATGTCATCGATGCACCCAATCGTTGCGCACCTTTAGCCGGGCAGGGTTAGCCCAAGCGGGCCTTATGCAAGACCGGCCGGACTGACTTCCTGGACCCGGCTATACACTCAAGCATACAGCCGGGATGTTAAGCTTACGCTGCAGTGGCAGCCGCAATTCCCCGCTGGAATGGAACTCCACATTAACCCACAAAACAGTTTCCCGAGCCAATTCCGGAAGCCGCCTGCTTTGTGCGCGGCAGACCAACGTCCTCAGCGCTCTCATTCCACCAGCAACCAGGATCGAACATGACCGCACCTGACGACACCGCTTCGGCGGACGAGGGCGCCTCGGCGTCCGGCATAGAGACAAATCCGGGGCAAAGCGAAGATGGCGCAGGCACCCCCGCCGTTCAGGCGCAGGACGGCGAACGTGAAGGCCGTATTCGTGAGCTCATCCATCAAAAGAAGGTGGCAGATGCAGTAGCGGCCCGTAGTGCTGCGGAAGCGGCAGCGCTCCGCGGCGGGTTTCAGAACCCCGGCCGGCCGCAGGACTACCGCGCGCCCGAGGACTATACCCGCGCGATAGCCGAACAAGCTGCGCGCGAAGTGGGCGCCGGTGTGCTGGCGCGCCAAGCTCAGCAGGCGCAGGAACTGGCGGCCAGGGCGGCGCAAGATGCCTGGTCGGAGACCACGGCCGGGTTCCGCCAGAGGGTGCCGGATTTCGATGCGGTGGCGCACAATCCCAATCTCGCGGTAACGCCCATCATGGCCGACGCTATCCGCGAGTCGAATCGGGGTGCCGAAATCGCCTATTACCTTGGCAAGAACCCCGCGGAAGCAGCGCAGATTGCGGCCTTGCCGCCCGTATCGCAGGCGACCGCCATTGCCAGGCTTGAAAACCGCCTCGGCGCAAACGCCGTCTCCGTCAGCCGCGCGCCTCAACCTGTGGGTACGCTCACAGGGCGCGGCGGCAGCGCCGGCAAATCGCTCGAAGACATGGACTTCGAGGAATACCGCCGCACCCGCGGATTTTAAGACCTCTCAACCGTCGCTCCCCTCACCCTGTCCTTCTCCCCATGGGAGAGGGGATGCCCTCTCAACGGGCACGCCCAGACTCCCTCTCCCATGGGGAGAGGGCTGGGGTGAGGGGCGTTAGCTCTCAATTAACTGGAGACCCACCCCCATGGCCTCAACTCTATTGACCCCCAGCATCATCGCCAAGGAAGGCCTGATGCAGCTCGACAACAATCTTGTCGCCGCGAAGATGGTCTACCGCGCCTATGAATCGGAGTTCGGCGAGACCAAGATCGGCGACACGCTCACCATCCGCAGGCCCGTAAAGTATGCGGTGCGCACCGGCTCCGTCGCCCAGATGCAGGACGCGGCCGAAGGCAAGGTGCAGATCAAGATCGACACCCAGCGCGGCGTGGATCTGCGGTTCCCGACGAAGGACCTCACGCTCACCATCGACCGCTTCTCCGAGCGCTATCTGAAGCACCCGATGATCGCGCTGGCGAACCAGGTCGATCTCGATGTTTTGTCGCTTTACAAATATGTGTGGAACTGGGTCGGAACCCCCGGCCAGACGCTTTCGGGATACAAGTCCTTTATCAAAGGCCCCCAGCGGCTCGATGAGATGGCCGTTCCAGGACCGCGCGCATCCTGCCTATCGCCTGCCGACTTCTATGGCATGGCATCGAGCTTCACCGGCCTTTACGTATCCGAGGTCGCCAAGAGCGCGTTGGAGAAGTCCAAGCTGCCGATGGTCGGCAACACCGACTGCTATTCCTCGCAGAACGTTATCAATTACACGGTTGGAGCCTACGCCGGCACGCCGGTCATCTCGGCTACCGCATCGGCTAACGGTGTCACGAATACCGGCGTGACGACCTATCTCGCTTCGATGAACACGAACCAGACCGCGATCCTCGTGGATGGTCTCACTGCAGGCGCGACGCTGAATGCAGGCGACGTGTTCACCATCGCCGGCGTCTCTGCGGTCAACCCCGTTACGAAGCAGGTGCTGCCCTACCTCCAGCAATTCGTCGTAAGCGCCCCTATCACCGCGACAGGCAGCGCGGATGTGATCACGATTGCTCCCGCCATCATCGTATCCGGCCAGTACCAGACCGTCAGCGCCGCACCCGCACAAAACGCAGCACTGACCTTCCTGGGTACGGCTGGGGCGAACTATCCGCAGAACCTGGTCTTCCATGAAAACGCATTCGCGCTTTGCATGGTGCCGATGGAGCTGCCTGAAGGCGCCATCAAGAAGGCACGGCAGAGCTACAAGGGCCTGTCGATCCGCGTCATCTGCGACTACGACATCATCAACGACATCAATATGTGGCGCCTCGACATCCTTTACGGGGTGAAGCCGATTTATCCGGACCTCGCCACCCGTCTCTCTGGCGCTTCGAGCTAAGTTCAGGCGTCCCTTCTCCCCTCGGGGAGAAGGACAGGATGAGGGGGGACTCGCCGCAAGTACGAAGCTTGCATAGACCCCCTCACCCTGCCCTCTCCCCAAGGGGAGAGGGAGTCTTCCCCTCTCAATCGAAGGACCCTCCTCCATGCCCGTAAAGCAGATTTCCGACGGCAATCCCGACGGCACCGTTCTCGGTCAAAGCCCGAGCGATCTCCTCGCATTTTACAACATGAACCCGGTGGCCCAGCGTTCCGGCGCCGTACAGGCAGCCGTCGATACGACCGCGCCGACAAACGCAACCCCCTATGGCTTTAGCCAGGCCCAGGCGACGGCGATCATCACGCTCTTGAACGAGATCAGGGCGACGCTCGTGGGCGTTGGTCTCATGGCAGGTCAATGATGATCGGCGACACGCGCCTTTGGATGTACCGGAACGGAGAAGCGCGTCTTTTCGAGCATCCCGATCATGTGCCAGCCGCCGACGGCTGGCAACGTTTTCCCGCGCCGGGACTGAATAGCATGGGCGGGGTCCTCGTTCCATCGGTCGTGGCCGCGAACAAGGTCGACACCGTGCGCGACGTGCCGCTCGCGGCGGAATTTCACCGCCTCGGGCTGGGCGAGCCGATCGCCGTCTCGGCCGCCCAGGGCCTGGGCACCGGCGACCTGCTCGACCGGATCGTCGAGCTCGGTCCACCGGCGGAGGACGAGGACGACGAGGCGCAGGACACGGTGCGCCTCGCGGTGATTGGGCGCCCAAACGTCGGGAAGTCCTCGCTGGTCAACAAGTTCGCCGGCGCCGAGCGGGTGATCGTCTCGCCGGTGGCGGGAACGACTCGCGACGCGATCGATCTGCCAATCGAGTTCGAAGGTCGCCGGCTGGTCCTGGTCGATACCGCCGGGCTGCGCCGGGCTGCGAAGGTGGGGGAGTCGCTCGAGTACTACAC
>JBKQNN010000265.1:0-6704 GCA_052145975.1 Rhodomicrobium sp.
GCGTCTTGTACAATCGGCGGTTGTTCACCCGCTGGGTGAACCGGAACATGGGGTGTATCGTCGCTCATGTCCCTGAGAATGCGCGATTCTCAGGCGAAAATGGCCCCGTCAACTGCCGGATTTAGGGTCAGAAATTCTGGCGGTTGGTGTAGGCCTGCCTCGATTTCCAGCTGCGCAAAAAAATGAGGGCGGTGCCAAGCGACAAAGCCGCGGCGGCGATAACGTACCAAAGCCCCGCATAGGGGTTTCCGGTGGAAAGCACCATCGTCGCGGCGATGACCGGCACGAGGCCGCCGAGCCATCCGTTCCCGATGTGATAGACTAGTGAAACCGACAAGTATCTCAAGCGGGGGTGAAAGTATTCCGAGAGGAATGCGGCTCCCGGAGCGTACACCAGCGCTGCCATCAGGATGATGAGCTGAAACGCAAAGGTCGCGGAAACGTAGTCTATCTTCTCCCGATCCGGGCCCGTTTTGTCCAATACCGGCTCGCCGTTCTTCGCTATTTGCGGCTCGCCGTCCACGTATTTCCAAATGATCCCCGGATAGCCGGCCGCGAATAGCGCCTTCTCCACGCGCTCGCGGATCTGGGCTTCATTGTTTCCGGCGATTTCCGCGGAATGATTGCCAATCGATAGCGTAACCGTTTGCGGGCCCGGCGAATGCTCGAAAGCGAAGGACAGCCCATAATTCGCGACCAGGCCCCGCACTTCGTCGCAAAGCGTAATCTTCGACCACGGCCCGGCGAACAGGTGCATGCCGCATTGCTCCCGATCCGTCCGGATCGTCACTGGGTTCTCTGCGCGGAAGGCCACGAGATCCGGGTTCACCGCCTGCGAAAGCATCCGGAAGGCGGGTATCAAGGCGATTGCGGCAAGCAGGAACCCAGCCAGAATAATCCTCAAGCGTCCGGTTTTGTCCGAGAGCCAGGCCAGCAACGGAACGATGAAGAAGGTTGACAAAGCATTCGCCATTGCGAACTTTGAGGCGGCGGCAAGATCGAGCTGCAGCGTGTTGGTCAGGAAGAACAGCACATAGGCGTGGCCCACATAAACGACGGCGCCCTGCCCAGCGGTCACGCCGAAGAGGCAAAGCAGAAGCGCTTTCCTATTCGCCGGCGTGAGCAGTGCCTCCCGCACCGGCGCTGGGGACACGCCGTGCGCGGCCCGCATCCGCTTAAAGACGGGCGTCTCGGGCAGACTCGCGCGCAGCAGCATTGTGATCCCCAGAAGGATCAGCGAGGCCAAAAACGGCGCCCGCCAGCCCCACAATAAGAACTCCCCCTCCGTCAAATGGCCGCGGATCAGGGTGAAGGCCGCTATCGCCAGTACTAAGCCGATGGTGGGCGTGATCTGGATCCACCCCGTCGTGACGCCGCGCCGGCTGCTCGGCACGAACTCCGCCACATACACAGCGGCGCCTGCATATTCGCCGCCGATGGCAAGGCCCTGCACGATGCGCAAGAACACGAGCATCGCGGGCGAAAGCCAGCCTATTTGAGAGAAGTCTGGAATCAAGCCGATGGTAAAGGTCGCAAATCCCATGAAAACGATGGTCATGAGGAACGTGTATTTGCGCCCGAGCGTATCGCCGAGTCGGCCGAATATCAGGCCCCCGAAAGGCCGCACGATAAAGCCGATGGCGTAGGCCGTGAACGCGGACAGGAAGCTCGCCGTCTCGTATTCGGCGGGAAAGAAAATCTTGGCGAGATACGGCGCAAGGACGATGCAGAGATAGAAATCGTACCATTCGAAGACGGCGCCGGCAGCGGTCGCAGCGAGAAGGCCGCGTTTGCTGCCCGCTGCCTGCTCGGCTGCGGCATCCATTAAACAGATCCTTTCCCGTCTAGTACCAGCCGGCAGAATTCCTTGCCGCTCCGATGTGCGCCGCAGCGGTACAGAACGCGGCGATTGGGCAACCGGAGCTGAGGCTTATAGGCCAGATGCGGCAAATTCAAGCAGGAAGGAACGCATACCAGATCCGATCACCCCGGAAGCCGCTCGCGGCTATCCAGGATCGTAGTGGACGCCAGGCATTCGTAACGATCCCGTGTAACGCCTGAAGCGTTTCCGGGACTTGATTACCCCAGGGCAAGATATTTATCCAGTTTTCTTTTTGCTATCTGCTTGAAAATGGCCGGCACCCTGGCGCACTCGTCACTATCCACACATTGCGGATCCTTCTGTGTAAAACCGCAGATTGTGTCTTGATAATATGAGGGCGTATTGTGATCCATGTCCGCTATGGAAAAGAATAGCCTGGCCGCTGCGGTGGCCTCCCGTCTCGTAGCGATGGCGATGTTTTGGCTCATTGCGCCCGCGGCCTGCGCTGCTGGCCTCACGGCGTATCCGCTTCCGGTGCCGGTAAAGCAGAATCAAGTTACCGATACGGCTTGGCCTCTCCCGGCTCCAGAAGGGTATTCAATGTCGATGAATGCGGCCGGTGGAGAATCCGGATCGGCATCGTTTGTCTTGCATACGAGCGAAGCGTTGAGTGGAATCGCTATTCAAGCTTCAGACTTGAGCGGTCCAAGCGTTATACCGGCGAGCAACGTGGATCTCCGGCTGGTCAAAACGTGGTATCAGGGCTCGGCAACAGGCCCGGGAAAAGGTTCCTCCGGCTCCGTCTTGATATTAATCCCCGAACTATTGGTCAAGGATGATGCATTAATAAAGACCGGCCTCACTGTACAGAAAAGTTACTTGCGCACCTCGGTTAATGGGGCCCAGCAATATCTAGATATCACAACAACCCCTGCGGCACCCATTGCAACTGGCGCTATTGTGCAGGACGCGGCAACGCTTCAGCCGTTTTCGATGGCCGCAAATACAAATAAGCAAGTCTGGATAACTATGACCGTTCCCGCCGCTACCCCTGCCGGAGTATACGGCGGAACGATCACCGTCTCGGTTCCGGGGAAGCCGGATACGGCCATCGCGTTTTCCGTAAAGGTGCTGCCTTTTACCTTGTCTCCCTCCTTGATTGAAGAGGGAATATTTTATCGCGCGCTTCTCAAGGATTCGTGCCCGGCGCTCTCTTCTGAATGCAAGACCCAAGCTCAAATGGCCGCTGAGTTTGCAGATATGATGGCTCACGGTATTTCATATCCAACGGTTTACGACAGTATAGGATCTTCACTCCTGGCCGCCCGTCTCTCGCTGATGGAACAAGCTGGAATGCCAAAGGACAAGATCTATCAGACTGGCGATGGTTTGGGCGAACGTGGCACGGCAGATTTATCGAACATTGCGATGCGCACGGCGAAATGGAATAGTTTCGCCGCCAGCCACGGGTGGGGACAGGTCTATACATTCGGGGTTGATGAAGTGCGCGGTACGGTATTCGACTCGCAAATGCCGGCGTTCGACGCAATTCATGCGAATGGCGGAAAGGTGTTCAATTCGATCCCCGATGCCGCGACCGCGCTACGGCCGGGCATCTACAAGATAGACGTGCCCATTCTTTATGGCGTGGGAATGCATTCAGGCACGATCGAGACGATGCGCAGGATGAGCCCTAACAGCAAGGTATCCATGTACGGAGATCCGTTCTCCGATTCTAGTAATCCGGAAAGCGTACGTAACCATTTCGGATTCGCGATGCTGTACAAAAACTACGATGCCGCCATGAATTACGTTTATCAAGACGGGTGCGGAGGTAGCGGAAATATCTGGAATAACTTTGATGGCGCGCATTACAACTGGACGTATCCCACGAGCAACGGCGTCGTTGACACGCTTCAATGGGAGGGGAATCGCGAGGCCGTGAACGATATTCGCTACGCTTCAACTCTGGCCGCCCGCAAAGGATGGACGAAGCCGCAGCTTGTTGCGTACTTGCGCAGCCTGCCGGCTCTGAACGAAAATCCAGATGCGATCGATGCGCCTGCTGCACGGCAGGCGATCGTCGATGCCATTCTCGCAACGCAAGCCGGGATAGGCGGCGGCGCGGCAACATTTGCTACTCTTCGGGACCCAGTCGCCGTCACATCGCGATTTGGCGCCGCCGCTCCAGAAGCGCGGTAAGAGTCCGCAAAACCTGCTCCTTCGCTTCCGCCGAGGCAGCAAGGATCTCCTCCATCTGCCTGAATTCGAGCGCCTGAAACAGGCCGACGTCCGGCCGGATCAAAAGGTCCGGCGCCGAGAATTTGAGCTTGGCGTTGATGATCGACCGCAGCGCGAGCTGCTGGGCGCCCAGCAGCATCTCGATGGGCTTCGGAAAGTTGCGCTTCTGTTCGCTCACCCCACCGCTGACATCCACGGCTACGGAGAAATCGGTATGGGCGGTCAGTAGGTCGAAGGGCAAGGGATTGACGAATCCGCCATCGATCAAGGTCCTGCCGTCGAGATTTACCGGCGTCAAGAGCGCGGGCAGAGCAGCACTTGCGGCAAGCGCCGGAAGGAGCGGTCCGCTGGAACTGACATATTCGCTTTGCGTGAAAAAATCGGCGGCCACGGTGCGGAACGGAATTTTGAGACTTTCGAAGGTCTTGGGCAGATCGGCCGGCAGCATAAGCTCAAAAATCCGCTCCGCCTTGAAAAGCGCCGGCGAGCCGGGCCGCCAATAATCCCAAACTTTGCCCCGCCAGCGGAAATAAAAATGCCTGAGCAATGCGCTGCGCCTGGCGAACGCATCCTTGCAGTAGAGCCGGATTTCGCCGGCTGACATTCCCGACGCGTAGGCGGCCCCAATGAGCGCGCCGATGCTGGTGCCCGCGATCATGGCCGGTTTGATGCCAAGCTCGTCAAAGGCTTCCAGAATGGCGATATGCGCAAGTCCGCGCGCCCCGCCGCCGCCAAGCGCTAGCCCGATCCTCATGGCGCGGCCTCCCGGTTGAGCGAGCGCCAGCCGATGTCGCGGCGGCAAAATCCGCCGGGCCAATCGATAAGGCCAACGGCGCGGTAGGCACGCGCGCGCGCTTCCTCCGCATCCTTGCCGGTTGCCGAAACGTTCAAGACGCGCCCGCCCGCCGCGATTACTTCGCCTGCGCTGCCAGAAGCGGTGCCGGCGTGAAACACCGTTACGCCCTCCAGTTTGCCAGCTTCGTCCAGCCCGCGAATGACGGAGCCTTTCCGGTATTCGCCCGGATAACCATTGGCGGCCATGACCACGGTCAGGGCTGCGTCCGGCGACCACTCCAGCTGTGTCACGGAGAGTTCGCCCTCCGCCACTGCCTTGAGTACAGGCACGAGATCGGATTTGAGCCGCAGCATCAGCACCTGGCATTCCGGATCGCCGAAGCGCACGTTGTACTCGATCAGCTTCGGTCCCTCCGCCGTTATCATCAGCCCGGCATAAAGCACGCCTTGGAATGGCGTGCCGCGCTCGCGCATCGCGTCGAACGTCGGCGTTACGATTTCGCGCATGATCCGATCGGCCAGCGCCGGAATCATCATAGGCGCGGGCGAGACGGTGCCCATTCCACCGGTGTTGAGGCCCGTATCGCCATCGAAGGCGCGCTTATAATCCTGGGCGCTCGCCAGCGGCAGCACGCGCGTGCCGTCGCAAAACGCAAAGAAGCTCACTTCCTCGCCCAAGAGCTTCTCCTCAATCACGACCGAAGAGCCGCCTTCGCCGAAAGCGCCGCCGAAACAGGCCGCGACGGCGTCTTCTGCTTCGGCCGGCGTTTCGCACATGATCACGCCCTTGCCCGCCGCTAACCCGTCGGCCTTCACGACGAGGGGCGTACCTTGCGCCCGCACATAGGCAAGCGCCTCGCTGCGGCCCGTGAAATACCCGTAAGCGGCGGTTGGGATGCCGCGTTCGCCGCAGATCGCCTTGGTGAAGGACTTGGACGCTTCAAGCTGCGCCGCCGCTTTCGACGCGCCGAAGACGGCAATTCCTGCCGCGCGGAGATCGTTGGACAAGCCTGCCACCAGCGGCGCTTCCGGCCCCACCACTACGAGGCCGATGCCTGCCTCCCGGCAGAACGCCGCCACGCCGGCGTGATCGCTCACGTCTATGGGCGCGGGCCTCGCAATCGCCAAAAGCCCCGCGTTGCCCGGCGCACAATAAAGCGTCTCAAGCTCCGGGCTTTGCCTGAGCTTCCAAGCCAGCGCATGTTCGCGGCCGCCGCCGCCAATGAGAAGAATGTTCATGCGCGCGTTGTAGCACGAATAGGCGGCGCGGGGGATGCACGATGCAGCGAAAGTCCACGGCAAAGCGATTGGAGCGCGCGGCGGCTGCGGGATACGCGTTTGCGCCTGGCCCCGAGATCGGCGATCCACACAATGGTCACGCCCCTCACCCCCGCCCTAACCCCATGGGAGAGGGAGTCCCGTCGCAGCCGGCGTTAGGGCGTCCCCTCTCCCAGGGGGAGAGGGACAGGGTGAGGGGCGTGACCTAAGTGCGGCTGGCTTCGGTCTATCTCCCAGCGCCGCCCTCGCCCACCACCACGAACGGCGCCCAGAAGGCCGGATGCGCCTCGCGCGGCTCGCCGCCATCGATGAGCGCGAGCATGGACTGGCGCATGGCTTCGGCGCGGCCCATGGATTTGTTGGCGGCGAGGCGGCCCATGGCGCCGGTGATGAGCTTCACGGTGGCTGCGGAGTCGACTTCCCAATGCGAGACAAGCAGCGCACGCGCCTGCGCGTAGATGAACGCGCGCGCGAGGCCGGATAGCGCCTCCGCGCCCTGCGCGCCACCAGCCGCCGTGTTGCAGGCCGATAAAACCACCCAATCCGCATCCAGCTTCAGGCCTGCGAT